>NZ_JBISCC010000129.1:0-453183 GCF_044385915.1 Thalassobellus citreus
ACTCTTGAGTTAATACTAACTCTAGCTGATTACTGCGGGAGCGATAGTAGTGGTTAGCTTTTGTAAAACTGCCATATATGGTTTTACAAAACTAGTAACGTATAGCGCGGTTTTTATTTTTCTTAAAAACCCGCCCAATTAATTATTCATTTTATTATCTTCAAAATCTATTTTAAAAAGTTATTTAATGCCTGTAAATAAAGAACTGGAATTAGCCTGGGAGTTTGTAAACAATACAAATAGATCTGTTTTTTTAACAGGGAAAGCTGGTACCGGAAAGACAACCTTTTTACATAAGCTTAAAATGAATAGCTTGAAGCGTATGGTTGTTGTTGCTCCTACTGGTGTTGCGGCTATTAATGCTAAAGGTGTAACGATACATTCTTTTTTTCAGATGCCTTTTGGGCCTATTTTACCTGATACCGATTTGAATGCTTCTAAAGGTTTTAATAGAAAATTTAGTAAGACGAAAATCAATATTATTAAGTCTATGGACTTATTAGTTATTGATGAAATTAGTATGGTACGTGCCGATTTATTAGATGGTATTGATAAAACCTTACGTCGTTTTAGAGATAGAAATAAAGTGTTTGGTGGTGTACAATTATTAATGATTGGTGATTTACAACAATTATCGCCTGTTATTAGAGAGAACGAATGGGAGTTATTAAAACCATTTTATAAAAATGGGTTCTTTTTTAGTAGTCATGCATATGAAACGTGCAAAGCAGTGACTATAGAATTAAAACATATTTATAGGCAGGAGAATCCTATATTTATTAAAATTCTAAATGAGATTAGAAATAATGAACTTACAGAGGCTTCGGCAGAGGAATTAAATAAACGGTTTATTCCTGATTTTATTCCAGAACCAGATGCGGGTTTTATTTCGTTAACGACTCATAATAACAAAGCGGAAGCTACAAATAATATTGAGTTAGAAAAGTTAGAATCTAAAGCTCATACATATAAAGCAAAAGTTGAAGGGAAGTTTCCGGAATCTTCTTTTCCGAATAATGAAGCGGTTACTTTGAAGGTTGGTGCACAGGTGATGTTTATAAAAAACGATAGCAGTCCTGATAAGCGTTATTATAATGGGAAAATTGGAAAGGTGATTCTTCTAGATCAAGATGAAGTAGTGGTGCATTGTCCAGATGATGATTTTAATATTGTTACTACTCTTGAAGTTTGGGAGAATATTAATTATACCGTTGATCCTGAAACAAAGGCGATAACTGAAAATAAAATAGGATCGTTTACACAAATGCCATTGCGTTTAGCATGGTCAATTACTATTCATAAAAGTCAAGGATTAACTTTTGAAAATGCTATAATTGATGCTCAAGGTGCATTTGCACACGGACAAACTTATGTGGCACTAAGTAGGTGTAAAACTTTAGAAGGTTTAGTTTTAAAAAGTAAAATTCATTCTAGCCAGATTATTAGTGATAGTCATGTTATATCGTTTAATAGGAATGCTGAGGAAAATGAACCAGACGAACATGTTTTAGTGGCTTCGCAGCAAGACTTTCAATTGGATTTAATATCTGATATTTTTAATTTTTATGGATTCTTATATCCTGTAAATAGAGTGCTAGATATTTATTACAAAAACAGAACAATCATTCAAGGAAATATTGAAGCTCCTTTATTAACTATTAAAGGTGTTGTAACTTCTTTTTTAAAAGTAAGTAATGGTTTTAATAGTCAGCTAAAGCAACTCTTAGAACCAGATGTATTACCTGAATTAAGTGAAGCTATTAAAGAGCGATTTAAAAAGGCTATTCATTATTTTAAAACTGAAACAGAAGAAAAGATAGTGGCCTCATTAAAATTGTTAAGCTTTACTACAGATAATAAAACGATAGATTCTGATCTTATAAAAAACATAGGTACTATTGAAGATTTACTAACTGCAAAGCTTTTATACTTTAATGGTTTAATAGAAGGCTATAATACTAAAGCCTTTTTAGAATTGAGAACTGAAGCAGTTTTTTTAGCAAAAGATAAACCTAAAAAAGCTAGAAAAACGGTTGTTGATGGTACAACAAATGTCGAGTTATTTGAAATATTGCGAGTGCTTAGAAATGAAATTGCTAATGAAAAGGATTTAATTCACTATCAGGTTTTTTCTCAAAAGGCATTATACGAAATGTGCGAAACCTTACCAGTAACTAAAGAAGAACTTCTGTTAGTTCATGGTATGGGAAAGGTGCGTGTTGATAAATATGGAAGCATTATTTTAAAAACGATTATAGATTTTTGTGAAGAAAATGATATTGAGGTTTCTAAACCTAAAGATATGTTTGAAGATGTAAAGCCTAAAAGGAAGAAAGGTGAGACTAAAAAAATATCTTTAGAATTATTTAAATCAGGAAAATCTATAGATGCTATTGCTAATGAGAGAGAATTAAACGAGAATACTATTTTTGGGCATTTGGCAAGTTTTATTAGTTCTGGAGAAGTAAAAATAACCGATTTAATTTCTAAAGAACATTATCAAGAATTGAAACAGGTTATACCAAAGAAAACTTTTGAGAATGTATCTGATTTAAAAAACCAGTTAGATGATAAATATTCTTATGGTGAGTTACGTTTAGTTTTAGAAGATTTAGCATTTTCAAATTAAATAGATTGATCTTATTTTTATGTAAGGATTGAATGCTTTATAGACTAAAGTATAATCATTTTTAAAATCAAATAAATTAGTTATTTTAGTGTACATGAATATTATAATTGAATCTTCGCTTAAAACTCTTAATAAAACAAAATCGCTTTTAGATAATTTAGATGATAATTTATTGTGTAATGACTCCATATCTCCTTATAATTCAAGTATAGGAAGTCATGTTAGACATATTTTAGATTTTTATGAATGTATTTTTAATATTAATTCAGAAAATCAAATTGATTTAACCGCTAGAAGTAGAAATAGAGATGTAGAATCTAAATGCTGTAGTGCTAGAAGCTATTTAGACACTATTATTGATAAACTTAGCAGTTCAAATTTTGATATGAACACGAGCGTTGATGTTTTTGATGATTTAGGTTTAGGTAAAACTGAGATAAAATACACTATGGGAGCATTGTTTTCTCAAGCCAATAGCCATACCATACATCATTACGCTATTATAAATTACATTTTGGAAGGCTTAAAGATATCTTTTGATGATTCAGATTTTGGTTACAATCCTAATACACCAAAAGAAACATTGCTAAGCTAATTACTTCTTGTTAAACATGCTTGCCATAATAATTTTAATGCCTTTAAATATTAAGAACACTGCCATAGCACAAATTAGACAAGCTACTATTAGTAAAGGAAAGTAAAGCGAATTTTCTTTATCTGAAAGCGCAAAATGCATTAAAGTAGGTCCCATAAAAAGACTTAAAGCTGCAAATGCTAAAAGTTTTACACCTTTGAATAATAAGAATTTATCTGTTTTTTTAGTTTCCATCGTTATAGTTTTTTATTGCAGAACGCACGTTTTTATATTTGTCTAATAAATTTTTAGCTTTTTCTTTAGATATACTAAGCTCAGTCATTATCATTTTTGTACCTCTATCTACGAGTTTATTATTGCTTAATTGCATATCAACCATTTTATTTCCTTTAATATGCCCCAGTTGAATCATGGTTGTTGTGGTTATCATATTCAGAACTAGTTTTTGTGCTGTTCCAGCTTTCATACGAGAACTACCTGTTACAAATTCTGGACCTACAATAACTTCTATAGGAAATTGAGAGGTTTGAGATAGTGGACTGTTTTTATTACAAGTGATACAGCCTGTAATAATATTGTTTTTATTACAATTCTCTAGAGCAGCAATAACATAAGGAGTTGTTCCTGATGCAGCTATTCCAACTACCACATCTTTATTAGAAATATTATATGCGCTTAAATCTTTCCAACCTTCAGTTAGTGAGTCTTCAGCAAATTCTACGGCTTTTCTAATAGCTCTGTCTCCTCCAGCAATTAAGCCAATAACTAAATCATGTGAAACTCCAAAGGTAGGCGGACATTCGGAGGCATCTAAAATACCTAAACGACCACTAGTTCCTGCTCCTATATAAAATAATCGACCACCTTCTTTTAGTTTATTAACTATGTTAGTAACCAGATTTTCTATTTGAGGAATGGCTTTTTCTACAGCTAGAGGCACCGTTTTATCTTCATTATTAATGTTACTTAATAATGAAGAAATATCCATTTTTTCTAAATGATTGTAGTTTGAATCTTGCTCGGTAGTTTTAATAAAGCTCATGATTCAAAAGTATGAATTTATAATCAGTTTTTAATTATAAACAATGACTTCTGCTTCAATTTTTTTATCATTTATAAAATCATAAAGTGTTAGTTGTCTTAATGTATAATAGTCAACCCAAAAAGCTTCTAAAGAATTTAAATATCTTACAATAGCTTGGTCTTTTTTTTCTTGATTTCTATTTAAATCCGTAATAGTTACCTTTCCTAAGACATATCTTTTTTTAGTGATTTCATAACTTTTTTCAGCTATTTCTTTTGCTTTTTGAGCTGTAATTAAGAAATTTCTTTTACTTGACCAATTTAAGACATGTAGATAAATTTCTTGCTCAAATTCTTGTTTGTCTTGTTCAATATCGTTGTTTGTTAAATCTAAATTAGCTTCGGCCATTTTACGTTCTGATTTTGAAACCCCCCAATCAAAAATAGGAATACCGAATCTTACAGATACGTATTGTTGTTTATTATAATTATTAAATAAGTTATCGAAATTATTTCCAAACTGAGAAACTCCTATATTAGCATTAAGATTCATTTGTAATCTGTTATTACCTTTAGCTCTAGCTAAATTATTTTCAGATTGGAGCCTTTTTCTTCTAAATTCAATAACAGCTTTTCTATTTGATTTCGCTTCTTCTATAGCCTTATTAGCATCTACTTCAAAAAGAGCCAAATCTTCAGGCACTTCTAATTCAATATTTTCAGTATCTAATACTAAATATCTCGACATATTTTGAGAAGTTCTCTTAAATTCAATAGTATTAGATGTTACATTATTTTTTGAATTTAAGAGCGATAGTTCCATCTGTAATAATTCATTTTCGGCAATCTTACCCATTTTAAAACGTCCTTGAGAAATTTGGTATAGAGTATCTTGATTTGATAAGTTTTGTTCTGCAATATTTAATTGCATCTGAGCTTTAAGTAAGCTAAAATAACGACGACATGTATTTATTGAAATAGCTTCCATTTTTTCAACAAAATCTCGTTTAGATTCTTCATAAATTAAAGGTTCTATTTTTTTTTCCCATTTAAAACTATTATAGAAAAGAGAGTTTTGATTGTATCGAATAGAAAATGGTACCACAGAATAGTTTGTGATATCATTATTACCAAAAAGATCTACTTTTTCTAAGTTTGAGGATAATGATAAAGTTCCACCTGTTAATGAAATATTTTGAGATAAAGATAATCCTCCTGCTAGTACTAATTGGTTTTGATTTACAAAAACATCTTGCCCAGCATCGTTAGGTTGGCGCTTAATAGAATTACTAAATTCAGGTAAAGTTGCGTCTAATCTAAGTTGTGGTAAAAAGCGTGCTTTGTAATTTTTATACCTCCAATAACTTTCTTGATTTGCGTTTAAATTTCTTTTATAATCAGGCGATTGTTTTTGAGCCATACTAATGGCTTGAGATAATGTTATTTTTTTTGATTGAGAAAAAATAATTGATGGTAAAATACCAAGTATAATAATAATAAATAGTTTTTTCATTTATTAATATGTTTTTGATTGATGATGTTAAATAATTATTCTGTTCTTAAAGCTTCTATAGGTCTTTTGTTTGCTGCTGCTTTTGCAGGAAAAATTCCAAAAATTAATCCAACAATGACTGCGATAAAAAACGAAATTAAAATAGAGTTTAAGGATAAAACTGTTTCTATCCCTGAAAAGATTTCAATAATATAGGCTCCAATAATACCAACTATAATTCCAATGATACCTCCACCAACACTAATAAGTATAGATTCAGATAAAAATTGAAGAATAACATCTTCTTCGGTGGCTCCAATCGCCCTAATTATGCCTATTTCTTTTGTTCTTTCTAATACAGAGGCTAACATAATATTCATAATGCCAATACCTCCAATAAGTAATGATATCCCAGCAATAATAATTAATACTATATTAAAAATTTGTTTTGTTTTTTGTTGTTGTTTTAAAAGTTGAATTGGAATTGTTATTTCAAAATCTAACACATCGTTATGTCTGCGTTTAAGCATTTTACTTAAAACTTCAGCAGTTGCCTTTAATTCGTTAGAATTTGTAACTTGAACTGTAAGTTTATCTATTTGATGATAATTCCCTCTAGGAATACGAGCTTTAGGTCCATTTTGATTTCCATTAAAACTATAAAAACCATCATCTTCTTGAGCCTTATCAACAATTACCTTTCTGTCGATATATCGTACTAAAAAGGTTTTAATTGGTGTATATATATCTTGATTTAAATCTCTTATTCCTAAATTTTCTTGTGCAGTATCAGAAATTAACTTTTCTTCTATAACACCAACTACTTGGAGCCATACATCTTTAATTTTTATATATTTTCCAATGCCACTACTACCGGTAAAAAGTTTTTTTTCTATTTTTTTTCCAATAACGCATACAGATAACGCATTTTCTAATTGATATTTAGAGAAATTGGATCCTTTTTCAATATTGATATTAGAAGTTTTGAAAAATGAAGAATCTATACCTATTAGCTTTACTGGAGTCTGTTTCCCATTATTTATAACATAGGAATCTAAGATAATTTCAGGACTTACAGCTTTTACAGAGGGAATATATTCTTTAATACTTAAACCATCTAGCATATCTAAGCCTTTAGAAAAACGATTAGATTCTGTTTTAGATGTCTCAGTATCAATATCCTCTTCATCATTGCCATTTTCATCTCCATCTGGAATAGGAGTAATAACAATATTATTTACTCCAACTAATTCTAACTGTGCTAGTATTTCTTTTTCTGCACCATTTCCAATAGCTAACATTGTTATAACAGAGGCAACACCAAAAATGATTCCTAGAGCCGTCAAAAAGGTTCTAACTTTATTCGTTTTAATAAACCAAAAAGCTTCGTTAAAGGTAGATTTTAGTTTTTCTAAAAGTATTTTATCTATCATAATCTATTTTAATAGAGTTATACTTTGGTCATCTGTATCTTCTGGTTTATTTAAATAAACAATATCGTTTTCTTCTAACCCTTTTTCTATAATTACTACTTCATTGTTAGATAAACCTAGTTTAACTTGTTTTTTTTTAATTGAGTATCCTGATTTTAAATATGTATAACTTATAGAATCTTTTGAAAAAATAGCTTCCAATGGCAACATCAAAACGTCTTTTTTTAGATTTGTTAGAATTCTATTTGAGGTTGTCATACCGGGTTTAATACTATTATTAGTAGTATTTAATTTTATTAAAACCCTAAAAAGCTTTACATCAGATCCTTTTTTCTTTTCGCCAACATTAGCCACGCTAGTAACAAGACCTTCAACTTCAATATCGGGAAATGCATCAAAGCCTATTTTTACTGGGAGATCTTTTTTTATTTTCCTTATATCAACTTCGTTACTATATGTTTTAGATTCCATTTTAGTTAAATCTGGTAAGGTAGCCACTATAGGATTCCATGCATAAACTGATGAACCTACTTTTACTTTACTACCCCATCTATCATAATATGTGACCATTCCATTTGCGTCTGAATAAATAGTGAATGATTTTTGCAATTCGTATAGGTCATCTAATCGCTTTTTTATTTTTAAAACTTCTGTTCCAACTTCAACCATTTCTGCATCTGCCTGTCTTTTTTTAATAGAATAGTCTTGTTCCTTTTCTTTTAAATCTCTTTCGTTTTTTTCAATATTTATTTCTAATTTCCGAATGGTTGTTGGAGGTTCATACATTGAACTTTTTAATTCAAGCCTATCATCTTCTATTCTAAATAAAAGGTCTTGTATAGCATTTCTTTCTTGTTTTAATGTTAGCGTAGTGTCTAATTGTTTTTGGGTAAATTTAGATTGAGCTGTTTCTAAATTTAATTTGGCATCAATAATTTTTTCGTTAACATCAGAGCCGTCTAGTTTAGCCACATAATCTCCTTTTTTTACTGTAGTTCCTTCTGCCACTAGATCTTGAATCTTAACTTCTCTAATTTTGAATTTTCTCAAATTCATAGGGCCTTTTATTTCTTTTGAACTTGTAGATTGAGCTTCACCCGATGTTACTACTTCATCTAAAAATGTTCCTTTTGTAACTTTTACAGTAAGAGAGGAGTTTTCGTCAGTTGAGCTGGTTAGGAGTGAATAAGCAACAATAATTAAAACAATTGCACCTATTATATAGGCAATATTTTTTTTTGTCATGGTTAGTAATTTTTTTTGAATGATGAAGAATAAAATTACAAAAAAAACTCATCTGTCAGATTTTTTTTAGTTAATATCTTCATAAATTATTCATTTATAACTAATTAAATGCACAAATATTATACCGATTATAAGAAATTACTCGATTATGTAGTTGAAAATAGAAACTTCGGAAGCTTTAAAATATCCTAGTGGATAATTTTCTGGATTGGTTTGATTAATACAGTTTCCTCTTACTGTAGCAGGTTGTGTTTCAAAAGGATCACCAGATTCATCGCCAGTTTGTTGAAGTAAAAGGTTCATGAATTCATAAAACTGCTTTGAAACACCATAGTTTTTAATAACTAATTCATCTCCAGCATTTAAATCTTCATCTGAATAAAAAGCAAAAATTTGATTACCATCAGTAAACTCGTCATCATAAACTTCTAGACTTTGCTGTTTTGTAGTTGTACTTATGAATTCGAAAAAGTAAAAGTTTTTTATTCCTTGAGGGTCTGTATAAAATGCTTTTATTTCGGTTTCTTCTCCTGAAAACCCTCCTTCATTTTTTTGTTCTACATATTCAATAGGGCTTACAGGTATTAACTTTTCTGAAGCCGTATATGTTTCGTTATTATAAATAATAGTTAAGTTGTATGTACCATAAATAACAGGGATGAATGAATTATTTATATATATACCTGTATTGTCTTCTTCAATAAAGTTGTATGTATTATTGTTTAAATCTGTTACTATAACGGTGGCTCCATTTGCTGGTGGGACATTATTATTAAAGAAAGGAGCACTTAGAGTTAGTTTAATATATTGATTGTTTCCTTGTGTTTCTTTAAACCAATTTAAAGATGCGTTTATTACTAATCTTGGTTCAGTAGATTTTAAGTCAACATCAATAACATCTTCACAAGACAAAAAGTTCAGACTTATTATTAATATGTAGATTATTTTTCTCATAGATTAAAGCTTGAAATTATAAGAAATCGATGGAACAATACCAAAAATAGATAAACGAGTGGCTTCATTAGATCCTGTATCATAGTTTCTTCCAAAATTTATAGAACTAGCATTTTTACGATTATAAGCATTATATAAACCAAAGACCCAGTAACTTTTCCAACCTCTTTTTTTCTTAGGTATTGGAGTATAAGTTGCTGAAATATCTAAACGGTTATAAGATGTTAATCTATCTGAATTTCTACTATTATAGTTTGGAATAATAATACCATTAAATTGATACTGACCATTTGGAAATGTAGCGGGTTGCCCTGTTTGAAATAAGAAATTGGTATTTAATTTCCATTTATTATTTAATTCATAGCTACCTGTAAATGAGATATCATGCGTTTTATCGTAAGGTGTGTTATACCAATTGTCATTGTTTATACCAAGTTCGTTTGGAGTTCGTCCTTTTGTTTGTTGTTCAGATTTAGATAGGGTGTAGGCTAGCCATCCTTTAAATCTACCTTCATTTTTTTTTAATAAAAATTCTAAACCATAAGCTCTAGCTTTACCATTTAAAATAACTTGTTCTATAGCATTATTTGCTACTAAATTAGCGCCATCAATATAATCGATTCTGTTTTTTATAGTTTTATAAAAACTTTCTACTTCTAAAGAATACGTAGTGTTATTAAAGTTTTTAAAATATCCTATAGCAAATTGATCTAGTAATTGTGGTTTTATATATTTACCACTTGGTGTCCAAACATCTAGTGGTGTTGGAGAACTTGTATTAGATAATAAATGTAAATATTGGCTCATTCTATTATAGCTTGCTTTAATAGAGCTTGTTGTATTTAATTGATATGCTAATGAAGCCCGTGGTTCTATATTGAAAAAACTCGCAATAACATTACTTCGTTTAAAAGTTTCTGTACCTGTAGGAGCCGCTTTTTCATATATTTTAAAATCGTTATTAAAAGTAACGGCTTGATTGTTTTCGTATATATTAAGTTCATCTTGACCTAAACGATGAAAAGTACTAAAACGTAATCCGTAAGATAAAGCTAACTTATTTGAAATTTTATGTTCAGCATCAATATATAATGCATTTTCAAAAGCATATTTATCTGTGAGTTTAAATGGATTTATTCCTGAACTTTCTTTAGTTGGTTTTATGTCACCTGGATTAAATTTGTAGTAAATACTATTAAATCCATATTGAAGTTTGAAAGTATCAGTTAAATAATGTTTAAGGTCGTATTTTAAATTAAAATTTTGGATGCCCGAAACCCAATCAAACTCAACAAAGTTTAATTTTAAATCATAATAATAATCAGAATAAATAAAAGATAAGTTTGAAAATAATTTATTTGAAAATAAGTGGTTCCATCTAAAATTTAAAACAGAGTTCCCATAAGTGTTTTCAAATGTATCCTGAATTCTAAATACATCACGACCAAAATAACCAGATACGTAAATATTATTTTTATTATTTACTTTATAACTTAATTTGGTGTTTAAATCGTAGAAATATGCAATATTATTAATATCAAAAATAGGTAAGAATAAATGCGCATAACTAGATCTTCCTCCAAATAGAAAAGAGCCTTTGTCTTTTTTTATAGGACCTTCGGCAAGTAATCTGCTAGAAACAATACCAATGCCACCATTCATGTGAAACTCTTTGCTATTGCCTTCTTTTTGGTAGATATCTAAAACAGATGAAACGCGACCTCCATAACGCGCTGGAATACCTCCTTTATAAAGTTTAAGATCTTTAATTGCATCGGGGTTAAACACAGAAAAGAATCCGAATAAATGTGATGAGTTATAAATAATAGCTTCATCTAAAAGAATTAAATTTTGATCTGCAGCGCCACCTCTAACATTAAAACCAGAAGCGCCTTCGCCCGCACTAGTAACACCAGGTAATAAGGTAATGGCTTTTATAATATCTGATTCGCCAAGTACCACAGGAATTTCTTTAATTGTACTAGAACTTAGTTTGTTGACGCTCATTTGAGGCGCTTTTATATTTAGCTTTTCAGTATTATTGGTAATGATTACTTCATCTAAATTTTCGGTAGAATCAGTTAGAGCATAATTTTTTGTGATGCTTTCTGAAAGTGAAATTGTTTCTGATATTGAATTATAGCCTAAATAGCTAATAACTATTTTATAGTTGCCCTTAGGAAGTGTTATAGAATAAAATCCATACTCATTAGTAGTTGTTCCTGTAGATAATTCTGGAAAAATAATATTTACACCAATAAGAGATTCGTTACTTCTTTGTTCTAAAATAGTTCCGCTGAGTGTGAATTTTTCTTGAGCGTTTAACACTAAAACATTAAAACACAGTGCGACAATAAAGCACGGAATAATTTTATACATACGCTCTAAGCAGTTTTTTTATAAAAATATAAAAAAAAGCCCCTAAAAAGGGGCTTTTTAAAAAACTGTTTATGTTTTCTTAATTTACTATGCTGTTAAATGTTTTACTAGGTCGCATAACTTGATTAATTAAATCTTCATTAGGTTCGTAATAACCACCTATGCTTGTTGGTTTACCTTGTATTTCAGCTAGTTCATTTACAATAGTAGTTTCGTTTTCTAATAATTTTTCTGCTATTGGAGTAAATTCAGCTTTTAAATCAGCATCTTTTGTTTGGTTAGCTAATTCTTGAGCCCAATACATAGCTAAGTAAAAATGACTTCCTCTATTATCTAATTCTCCAGCTTTTCTTGAAGGCCCTTTTCTGTTTTCTAACAGTTTATCGGTAGCATCATCTAAAGCATCTCCTAAAATTTTAGCTTTCGGATTGTTATTTACATCACTAAAATGTACTAATGAAACCGCTAATGCTAAAAATTCACCTAAAGAATCCCAACGTAAATGATTTTCTTCTAATAATTGTTGCACATGTTTTGGAGCAGATCCACCAGCACCAGTTTCAAATAAACCACCACCATTCATTAAAGGAACAATAGATAACATTTTTGCACTAGTTCCAACTTCTAAAATAGGGAATAAATCTGTTAAATAATCACGTAATACATTTCCTGAAACTGAAATAGTATCTTTACCGTCCTTTAATCTTTCGCAAGTAAATAGCGTTGCATCTATAGGCGATAAGATTCTTAAGTCTAATCCAGAAGTATCATGATCTTTTAAATATGTGTTTACTTTTTTAATTAATTCAGCATCATGCGCTCTATTTTCATCTAACCAGAAAACAGCAGGCGTTTGAGAAGCTCTTGCTCGAGTAACAGCAAGTTTTACCCAGTCTTGAATAGGAGCATCTTTTACTTGACACATTCTCCAAATGTCTCCAGCTTCAACAGTATGTTCTAATAATGTATTACCAGACGCATCAATAACACTAACTGTTCCTTTAGAAGCTATTTCAAATGTTTTATCATGAGAACCATATTCTTCAGCTTTTTGAGCCATGAGTCCAACATTAGGAACTGTACCCATAGTTGTAGGATCAAAAGCACCATTCTTTTTACAGAAATCTATAGTTGCAGAGTAAATTCCAGCATAACTACTATCTGGAATAATTGCTTTAGTATCTTGTAATTTACCTTCAGCATTCCACATTTGCCCAGAAGTACGAATCATTGCTGGCATAGAAGCATCAATAATAACATCACTAGGTACATGTAAGTTGGTAATACCTTTATCACTATTTACCATAGCAACTTCAGGTCCGTTTTTAAATGCAGCATCAATGTCTGCTTGTATTTCGTTGCGTTTTGCTTCTGGTAATTCTTTGATTTTTTCAACTAAATTTCCAAAACCATTATTAACATCAACACCAATTTCTTCTAATATTTCAGCATGTTTAGCAAATACGTTTTTAAAAAACACTTTAACAGCATGACCAAATATAATAGGGTCGCTCACTTTCATCATGGTTGCTTTCATGTGTAATGAAAGTAATACGTTGTTAGCTTTAGCGTCTTCTATTTGTGTTTCAAAAAAGTTTATTAAAGCTTTTTTATTTAATACGGTAGCATCAATTATTTCGCCTTTTAATAAAGCTAAAGAATCTTTTAATACAGTGGTAGTTCCATTACTATCTGTATGAACAATTTTTATACTAGTGGCATCACTTATGGTTACAGATTTTTCATTACTAGCAAAATCATTAGCACCCATAGTGGCAACATGCGTTTTAGAATCGCTACTCCAAGCACCCATTGAGTGTGGATTGTTTTTAGCATAATTCTTAACTGCTTTTGGAGCACGTCTATCAGAGTTCCCTTCACGTAACACAGGGTTTACAGCACTTCCTTTAATTTTGTTGTAACGTGCTTTAATCTCTTCTTCTTCCGCTGTATTAGGTTCGTCTGGGTAATTAGGAATACCAAAACCTTGCGATTGTAATTCTTTTATAGCTGCTTTTAATTGAGGGACCGAAGCACTAATATTTGGTAGTTTTACAATATTAGCTTCTGGCTTTTTTGCTAATTCACCAAGAAAAGCTAAATCATCAGAAACTCTTTGATCTTCATTTAAAAAATCAGGAAAAACTGCTAAAATTCTTGCTGCTAAAGAAATATCTTTAGTTTCTATATTAATACCAGAAGACTTTACAAAAGCTTGAACTATGGGTAAAAAAGAGCGTGTCGCTAAAGCAGGAGCTTCATCGGTTTTTGTATAAATAATTTTAGACATTACTTAGATGTTTTAATTGTTAATTAGTTTAATTTTTTGGAAAATTAAATTGTTGTTTTTTTTGGAATTGCGAATATACAAAAATTGACTATTAAAAATATTCTAAAATTATGTGAAACCGTATAGTAATCAATAAGTTTTAATAGAATTATAAAAAAGGGAGGTACTAATAAGAATTTGGTAACAAAAAGTTACAGAAGCTAAAAAAACAAAAGCCATATCACGAAAGAATTTAATCTCCTTTGATATGGCTTTCTATGTAATAACATAACATGATCTATTTTAATATTGCTATTAAAAGACGTTCAAATATTCATCAAACGATTTCAATTCAAGTGCTATTATTACAAGTGAAACATTTTTGTTGTAATTTTCAAAATGTATTGACCTATTACTAAAATGTTTCAGATAATCGTTTTCCTTGATGCTATTAAACTTGCTCTTCACTTTCGTGTTAAGTTTGCTTAAAGCATTGCTTTCATTACAACAATTACTTTCGTTTTTGTTGCTTTTTAAGCTTTCAATTACACCAGTTGCCAACTACTTGCGTATTTAGGACTTTTTGTAATATCATGGTTTTTCATTATTCACGCATACACATGTCAACTAAAAACCTCAAAAAACAATTTTATAAGAACGTTACCTTATTTAGAAAATAATATAAATTCATTGTTGAGATGAAACCAACCAATAGCTGTTATTATTTCTTTTTACTAAAGTATAACCTAAATTCAAAAAAACAAACTTTTTAAGCGATTAGATATCAACTACTTATAAACCGTAGTTATTAACAATAGTTAATAAAAAAAGCCTTGATATAAAATCAAGGCTTTTAATCGCTGCTTATGCAGTTGTACTATATTAACGTCTACGCTCAGTAATTCTGGCTTTTTTACCAGTAAGACCTCTAAAGTAGAAGATACGAGCTCTACGTACTTTACCACGTTTGTTAACTTCAATTTTTTGTAATGCAGGTAAGTTTACTGGGAAGATACGCTCTACACCAATAGTACCAGACATTTTTCTAATTGTAAAAGTTTCTGATGAACCAGATCCTCTTCTTTGTATTACTATGCCTCTAAAAAACTGAGTACGTACTTTATCACCCTCTCTAATTTCGTAGAAAACAGTAATTGTATCACCAGCTGCAAAAACTGGGAATTCCTTTTTTGTTACAAATTCGTCTTGAACAAATTTTACTAAAGATTCCATATCTTTAAATTTAATTATAATTAATTCAGAACAACATACACGATTTTCGCCAGAGGTTAACCCGAAATTGGCTGCAAAGATAGTTAATAATTAATAATTTACAATTAATAATAATCTTTTTTAGGGTGTTCCTTTTTGCTTCATGTTTGTAGCTTAAAACCAAGTTGTTAGCAAGCAAAAAGTCAGGCTATCCACTATATCTTTCTGCAAAGCAGTCCCGAACTTGTTTCGGGATCTCATTATCAAACAGCTTTTAGTTTATAAAGTACGTTTCAACTTTAAAGCTTTGCATAAAGGATGCCGCTTCTATCCTTAACACAATTTAGTACACATTACAAAAAGCAGAAATTAGTTTAATAATTAGCTAAATCAATCATCTAACAAATCAGGACGACGTTCTTTAGTTCTTAAATACGCCTGTTCTTCACGCCATTTTTCAATTTTAGGGAAATTGCCGCCAAATAATAATTCAGGCACCTTCATCCCTTTGTATTCCCTTGGTTTTGTATAAATAGGAGGTGCTAACAATCCATCTTGAAATGAATCGGTTAGGGCAGAGGTTTCATTTCCTAAAACCCCAGGTATTAATCTTATTACAGCATCGCAAAGTACAGCTGCACCTAACTCACCACCAGATAATACATAATCTCCAATAGATATTTCTCGCGTAATTAAAAGGTCTCTCACACGTTGGTCTACGCCTTTGTAATGTCCGCAAAGAATAATAATATTTTCTTTTAGCGATAAATGATTGGCAATACCTTGTTTTAAGGTTTCTCCATCGGGTGTCATATATATTACCTCGTCGTAATCGCGTTCTGCTTTTAAAGCCGAAATACATTTATCTATAGGTTCTATCATCATAACCATACCTGCACCACCACCAAATTGGGTGTCGTCTATAGATTTATAGTTATCGGTTGTATAATCTCTTAAATTATGAAAATGGACTTCTACCAAACCAGCATCAATAGCACGTTTTAAAATAGATGCTTCAAACGGACTCTTAAGTAATTCTGGTAAAACAGTTATAATATCTATGCGCATGAGATTTTTTTATGTTTTGCAAAGATAATTTAATTGTTGGTTATTTTGATGTGTGTTTTTTAGAGGTTCGTTTAATAAACGAATGTAGCTGAAAATGTTTATAAAGTTAAAACAAGTGTTTTTTCTTTAAAATATGTGTTTTAGTTATACTTTCTTTTTTGAAACCAAATACCTTCTAAGCTTAAATTTATAGAGAATAGATGGTAGTTTTCTTTTATTAAGCCGTTTGTTATTTGTCCTTTGTTTCCATAAGTGTAACCAATGTTTATCATAGAATTAGTACCGTTTTTAATAGGAATTCCAATACCTAAGTTTAATGCAGAACTTTTTATACGTTGGTCATTAACTTCTAAATTTCCATTATTATAATTAAAACCAGCACGATATTCTAAGCTATTAAAGAATTTTGAAGTTCTTTTGTTACCATTATATTGAAGTCCCATACCAATATAATCTTGATTTACATAAGTGCCAATTTGATCTGTTTGATTAGTGTCATCCCAATAACTTTTTTTATAATCTAGATTAAAAGCCAGATTCTTTTTTAAATTTGTTTTTATACCAAAAGCAAGTTCTAAAGGAAGTTTAAAATCATTAATACTACTTTCAGAATTCTCAGTTAAATCTGAAACAGAAGTGCTATTTAAAAGTGTTATAGTACTAGATTTACTTCCGCCAAGGTTTGTTGGTAAGTTTACAATGGCACCAAACGATAGGTTTTTTAAAGCATCATATTGTATACCTGCTCCTGTTTGAAAACCAGAATAATTAGTAACATCATCAATTATAAATTGATTGTACGGTAAGTTGTCTGTCTCTGTTTGTTTTATTTGTCCAAATAAGACAGACCCTGTAATACCAAGTCTTAACTTGTTGGTTATTGCATATCCGTAATTTAATTTTAAGCTATTAATACCTCCAGAACCATCAATGTTAGTAAAGAATATACCATTGTCACTTCCTTCTATATTGGATGTAATATTAGATATTGAATAGCCTACATTAGTAAAAGGAATAAGGGTAACACCAAAACCAGACTTTTTTGTAATAGGAAAAGCAATGGCAATGTTAGAAAAATTTGCTATAATATTATTGTTAGAACTTCCTCCTTCTGAAAGCGTGTTGGTTTGAGCTTTAAAACCAAAATCATAGAAGAAAGAATTTGGTTTAATACTACCAAGTGATGCTGGATTTGAATTGTTTATAAAAGAACTTGAAGGTAATGCAAAACCTAAACCACCCAAACCATTTAGTTTTCCGGTAGTTGTTTCGTTATTTAAGCCTAAGCCGTATAATGAATATGGCGAACTAGAAAGCGCATTAGATTGAGCCGTTATTTTTACCGAAAATACGAGTGTTAAAACACCCAATATTGTATATTTATTAATCATAAATTGCGTAAGTTAATTCTAGTTTAGATTTGATGTTTTGCGATGCCTCTTCTCCATTTAATATGTATCGGTTTACAGACGAATTAAAGTCTTTAGGGTAAATTGCTAAAAACAAATTGTCGGCATTAATATCTGTTAGTTTTAAGTTTAAAAAATATTTAACAGGAATTGAATAATCTATAATATTAAATTCAGAATCTTCGTTTACAATGCGCCCTAATACGGTATTACCTTGTGTGTCTGTTAAAGGACTTAAAATTTCAGCTTTTCTATTTATAATGTATACATTTAAAGAATCGTTAGTATGTAAGTTCTTTGTACTCGAATTTTGTTTTATAGAAATTTTTAAGTTAGCATCAATAATAATCCCATCACCATCAATATCATATATCGATTCTATATTTGGAATGTTAATTCTTGTAGCAATACCAGTACCTGCTTGTAAAAAACTGTTGTTATCTGTAATTGTACTAGGTAATAGTGTTTCTTGATCTGGAAGTGATTCAAATACGGTTCCTTGTTTATTACTAGATATATTATGAAAGCTATAGCTAGAATTAAAAGGCAAATCTATGGTCTTTTCCCCATCTTCAAGTTCATCATTTTCAAAGCTATAATAAATACGAAGAAAACTAGTGTTTGAAAACCCTAAAACAGTAGTGTTATTATCATCGGGTTCAATAACTAACCCTTTGTACTCTTTTAAAAATTCATCAGAGTTATTTATGGTATTTAGTTGAATTTTATCAAAAATATCTTTCCCAAAAGTATTACTTATAGAAACATGTAACGAGTCGTCTTTTTTAGGCTTTGCTATAAAACTTTTTGATGCTAAAGGCGTGGTGTTATAATTAAAGTTTGTGGTATTGTAAAAACTGTTGGTTTCATCATCAGGTTCAATATCATCTAAAACTTCATATATATTTATTTTTTGAACAGGAATAGTATCATTGTAAAAATAATGATCATAGTTTAATATTAAAGCTACAGAATCAAAAACAGCATCATCAGCTAAACCATAGGTTGAGTTTAAGAGTTGTACATAACTTTTGCTTTTTGTTATGCCAAATACAGGATCGTTATATAATCCTATTAACAATCTATTCGTATTGGATGTTATAAGAGAATCAAATTTAAATGTTGTGTTTTCAATAGATAATGTGTCAATAAAATAAACTTTAGTATCTAAGTTTATCCAATCTTCTCCAACAGGAAATCCGTTATTATCTGTTTCACAAGAAAGGATTGATGCTAATAACAAGAAAGTTATTATTGGAACTGCAATTACTTGCTTTAGTGTCATAAAAATATAATTTATGCGAACTTAATTTAACAAGGATTTCAAATAAAATAAGTTATACGAACGCTTATTTTTAATATGCCAATAGGAGAAATTTAACTATTAAATTGATTTTAAGAGGTTTGTCTTAATAATTCCCTTGTTTGTATAGACTAATCCTTAGAATAGCTATTATCTTTTTATATATAGGATTGTAAGAATAGATTTGGTCAAAATTAATTCAATAGATGAAAAGAATTATTATGGTAGCTTTTATCATTTCAGTTGCAAACAAATCTTTTGCCCAGTTAAAAGAGCACATGTTTTCTTTTAACTACAGTTTAGCTCCAATAGGGGGAGATGAGGTCGATTTTTATAAAACCGATTTAAAGGCTAATATTCCAGTTAAATTAAAAAAAGGAAAAATAATAAATAGTATTGGTTTTGATTATTATCAATTAAACTATACAAACGATTATAGTTTTGCAACTGCCAATTTAACGGAGTTCTATAATATAAGCTATGGTTTAAATTATATATATCCTATATCTAATACTGTCTCAATATCAGCTAAAGCAGAAGTGTCAATAGCTTCAAATTTAATAAACACAGTTAGTAGCGACGATTTACTTTTATTAGGAGATATATTCCTTAGTAAAAAAATAGGAGGAGAAACGGGAAAAGGAAGTCTAATAGTAGGAGCAAGTTATAATGTTATAACAGGAAAACCTAATGTTTTGCCAATAGTAAGTTATACTAAGCAGGTAAATAATAAATTCTCATATAGTATTGGGTATCCTAAAACCTATGCAAACTATAAAATGAGTCCTGTGAGTTCATTAAAATCTTTTTTGTCTATTGATGGTGTATACGCTAATTTAAATAGTTTAACCTATGTAAATACCATGACAGAAGCCAATAAAGCTTCTTTTACTACAACAAGTTTAGGTTTAGAATACGATTATATAATGGATGGTTTTTGGTCAATTTCTTTTAAAGGCGGCTATTCAGTTTCAAATAAATACACCTTGTTAAATAATAATGATGATGAGGTTTTTGATTTTAATACGGTTTCTAAACCATTTCTATCAGCAGGAATAAAATTTAATTTAAAAAGTAAAAATAAAAACTAGATTATGAAAAACAGAAAAACACTTTTAATAACAATATTAACTATGGCAGTTATTTTTTCTAGCTGCTCATCTGATGATGATGGAGAAGATAGAGGTAATTGGGTAGATGCTTCTGCCTTTGACGGTATACCAAGGGCTAATGCGGCTAGTTTTACAATAGGCGATTATGGTTATATGGGTACGGGATATGATGGCGATGATTATTTAACCGATTTTTGGCAATTTGATATAAATGGCAACTATTGGGTACAAAAGGCAGATTTTCCTGGAGTAGGAAGAAGTTCGGGGTCTGGTTTTGCTATTGATGGTAAAGGATATGTTGGTATTGGTTATGATGGCGATAATGAATTAAGTGATTTTTGGGAGTATAACCCTGAAGCTAATTCATGGGAACAAAAAGCCGATTTTGGAGGAGGAGTTAGAAGAGCTGCTATTGGTTTTGGAGCCAACGGTATGGGGTATATTGGTACTGGTTATGATGGCGATTATGATAAAAAAGATTTTTGGAAATACAATCCAACAACTAATGCATGGACACAATTACTAGGCTTTGGAGGTAATAAAAGAAAAGATGGTACGGCGTTTATTATAAATGATATGGTTTATATAGGAACTGGAGTTACTAATGGTATTTATCAAGAAGATTTTTGGAAGTTTGATCCTGCTACAGAAAATTGGACGCGATTACAAGACTTAAACGAAGAAGATGATTATAACATTATTAGATCTAATGCAGTATCATTTACTTTAGGAGGCTTAGGTTATGTTACTACAGGATATTATGGAGGTGTAATGGCATCTGTTTGGGAATATGATCCTTTATCTGATGAATGGGAAGAAATTACAGGATTAGAAGCATCAGCACGACAAGATGCGGTTAGTTTCTCCAATGGAAATAGAGCTTTTGTTGGTTTAGGAAGAACAGGAAGTTTGTATTTATACGATGCTTATGAAATTCATCCTCAAGAAGATTATGATGATGAGGATTAAAGATTTGTTTGATTAGTAGTTTTTTTTGAAATCCAAAGTATGGCAAAATCTCTCTCATTTTTGTTTAAGATTATTGCCGCTTTGGATTTCTTTTTAAGTTTATAGATATATGAAAAATGTTAAAAAAAAATATACAATTGCAGTAGTCTTTGTTTTAAGTATTAGTCTAATAGCTCTTATTGTAGTAAGAATGAATGTAAATACTATAAACAATCATTATGAAGTGCTTGTGTACGAAGCAAATTCTGGTTATGGATATAGTATAACTTACAAAGAAAAGCTATTAATTAAGCAAGATTATATTCCGGTAATACAAAATGTTCAACCTTTTTATTCTTATAATGACGCCTTAAAAGTTGGTGGTTTAGTTAAAGAAAAGCTAAAAAATAAAGAGAACCCTAAAGTTTCGTTAATTGATTTAAAACAGCTTAAAATTAAATTAAACTAGTTTATTTTAGTACTATGGGAAGTGTGAAATTTATTGATGATATAAAGCGTAAGCAAATACTATTGCATGTGTCTATATGGGCTTTGTTTTTATGCTTTTTTTTAATGCATCCAAGAGCTCAGATTGAAGGAGCCTTTATACCCATTGTCGTAATTTTAATATTAAATGTTTTAATTTTTTATATAAATTATTCTTTTTTAATACCTCGTTTTCTGTTAAAGAAAAAAGCGTTGCTATATGTGTTTTTTGTATTTGTTTTAATGGTAATATCAATAATATTATTTGCACAATTAGAAACAAAATTTAGAACAGATTTTAGACTAGATATAGAAAGAATTAAACCTGATTTTAATATGAAATTTAGGTTTTTAGGACCATTTGTGTTCAATATATTATTAGTAGTTACAGGAATAGCTTTTAGAGTTTATGGCGAATGGAATAAAAACGAAAGGACAAAAAAAGAAATTGAATCACAAAAATTTTCAACAGAACTTCATTTTTTAAAGCATCAATTAAGTCCGCATTTTTTATTTAATTCATTAAATAGCATTTATTCGCTTACTACTCAAAAATCTAATGATGCGCCAGAAGCTGTTATTACATTATCAGAATTAATGCGCTATATGCTGTATGAAACTAACAGTGAGTTTGTTTCACTAGGAAGAGAACTAGCATATGTTCAAAACTATTTAAAATTACAACGCCTACGTATTGCTAATAATAAAGATGTTACAATAAATATTCATGGATCTATAAGAAATCAAAAAATAAGACCTCTATTATTTATTTCATTTATAGAAAATGCTTTTAAATATGGTACAGATTATACGGGGAATACTGAAGTTAAAATAGAAATTAATATAGATGAAGATGATTTAAAATTTAGCTGTATTAATATTATTGGTGGTAGAAAAACAGACAAGGACAGTTCTGGTATTGGGTTGCAAAATACAAAAGAGCGTTTAGAGTTTTTATATCCAAAAAAACATGAGCTGTTTATTGAAGAAAAAGACAATAGATTTATTGTAAATTTAAATTTAAAACTGGACTAATGAAGTGTGTTATAATTGATGATGAACCTTTGGCTATCGATGTTATAGAATCTTATGTAAAGCAAGTAGGAGGATTAGAAATAGTTGTTAAGTGTACAAACCCATTAGAAGCTATTACGCTTTTAAATAAGAATAAAGTAGATCTTGTTTTTTTAGATATTGAAATGCCCAATCTTACAGGTATAGATTTAGTTAAGGCTTTAGATAATATACCGCAGTTTATTTTTACAACCGCATATCCAGAATATGCTTTAGATGGGTTTAATTTAAATGCTACCGATTATTTAGTAAAACCTATACCATTTCACAGATTTTTAAAAGCAGTTACACGAGCAAAGGAAAAGTATGAGTTAGAACAGAATAACACTATAAATACAGACGTGTTTAGTGAATCTCCATCTTTTGAAAATACAGATAATTTTATTTTTGTTAAATCTGAATACGAAAATATAAAGATAAACACCAATACTATAAAGTACATTCAAGGTTTAAAAGACTATATAAAAATTTACACCACACAATCAGATAAGGCTATTTTGACTTTATCTAGTTTTAAAGATATTCTTCAAAAATTACCATCAAACCGATTCATTAGGGTGCATCGTTCTTATGTCATAAATATCGATTTTATTAGCGCATTACAAAAAACAAAAATTATTGCTGATAATGTTCAAATTCCCATTGGGGAAACTTATAAAGGTGATGTTATAAAACGACTTGGGGTTTAAATAAGAGATATTCGTTTAAACTTAGTTGAAAATTCAACTAAAAAGAGTTATTTATAAATATCTAACTGCTTTATTATGGCTTCTACATCGGTTTCATAATCAAACCAAAGTGTTTGCTCATTCCTTCTAAACCAAGTAAGTTGTCGTTTTGCAAAGCGCCGTGTATTCTTTTTAATTTCAGAAACAGCAAAGTCAAGTGTCCATTCTCCATTTAAAAAGTTGAATAATTCTTTATAGCCAACGGTGTTTAAGGCGTTTAAATGTTCATATTCAATCAAACTTTTTGCCTCGTCTAGTTGTCCTGCTTGCATCATTAAATCAACACGTTTATTAATACGGTTGTAAATGGTTTCTCTTTCGGCAGTAAGTCCAATTGTTATGGTTTTGAAGTTTCGTTTTTCTTTTCCTTTGTTTAAAAATGATGAATATGGTTTTCCTGAACCAATACAAATTTCTAAAGCGCGAATAACACGTTTTGGGTTGTCAATTGCAATCGTATTGTATGATGTAATGTCGAGCTCTTTTAGTTGATTTTGTAAATAAGGGAGTCCTTTACTAATTAAATCATTATTTAAATTCTCACGAATACTGGCGTCTACTTTTGGGAAATTATCTAAACCATTTGTTACTGCATCCACATAAAGACCAGATCCACCAACCATAATAACAACATCGTGGTTTTTAAAAAGAGTATCTAAACATTTAAGAGCATCTTTTTCAAAAGCACCTACATTATATTCATCGTGTATAGATTTATGATGAATAAAATGATGTTTAGCAGCTGCTAATTCTTCTGAGGTAGGCGCTGCAGTACCAATTTGCATCTCTTTGAAAAATTGCCGCGAGTCTGCCGAAATTATTTCAGTTTTAAAATAATTAGCAAGTTTAATACTTAGTGCTGTTTTTCCAATAGCAGTAGGACCAACTATAGAAATTAGAATTTTACTCATGTTTTAGTTTATGTCCACAATGATCGCAAAAAGTGGCATCATCTTTATGGTTTTCAGATGAACAGTTTCGGCAAGACTGGGTATTTGTTTCAGGTTTTTCAGAACCTAATTTAGTGAATTCAGACGTTACTATTCCAGTTGGTACTGCAATGATGCCGTATCCTAAAATCATAACAATAGAAGCAATGAATTGCCCTAAAGGAGTTTGTGGCGCAATGTCGCCATAACCAACTGTAGTTAATGTAACTATACACCAGTAAACACTTTTAGGGATATTTGTAAAGCCATTTTCTTCTCCTTCAATTAAATACATAATAGTACCCAAAATGATAGATATTATAACAACAGCAAATAGAAATACCGAAATTTTGACACGACTTGCTTTTATAGCAGCTACTAAATTATTGGAAGCCCCTAAATAACGAGCTAGTTTTAAAATTCTGAAAACACGAAGTAGTCGTAAAGCTCTTAAAGCAGCAAGTGCATGTAAGCCACCTACAAGCAGTGATATATATTTAGGAATAGTTGATAGAAAATCTATAATACCATAAAAACTAAAAATATATTTTATAGGTTTTTTTACGGTAATTATTCTTGCAATATATTCTATAGAAAAAAGTATGGTTATAACCCATTCTGAAATATTAAGGATGTCATGGTATTTATTATCAATACTTGCAACGCTTTCTAGCATAACAAGCAAAATACTTGCAAGAATAGCAATAAGCAATACAACATCAAATAACTTTCCTTTAGGTGTATCTGCTTCATAAATTATTTCATGAAGTTTTGTTTTCCAACCTTTATTTTGAAGCTTGTTCATATATTCAAAAGTAAGAAAAGATTATTAGTTTTTCTTAAGGGCAATAATAGAGTTTGTTTGGATATCAACTATTTTACTCATAAACTTTTTTAAATATGGGTAATATTCTGGTGGATAAATAGCTTCTTTAAAGTCTATTTTCATTACTAAATTTATAGAATTGCCTAAAACTTTGGTTGAAAATGTTATAAGTCCTTCATTATTTGGGAGTGATAAAATAAGGTCTTCTGGTTTGTCAATAACACTATAGTTTTCATCAAAATTTAGTTTAAACATATATAAATAGATGTCTTTATAACCAAAATCTATAGGGTAGGTGCGTTCTTGAAGTTTAAAAGGGTTTTCTGTAAAAAACTTTGTAAAAAATGGATTAATGTATAAAATATCTCCTGTATTGTCGGTATTGTACTCTATATTATATGATTCAGAGAAATCAGGACTCGTTTTATCATTAGTAGTGGTATCATAATCAAATATTTCAATGTAAGGTGAGTTATTTGCGAGTCTTTCAATATAAGCATCTTCATTAGGGAAATATTTCTTTTTTACTTTTAATGCATGATATCCTGTGCGTTTGTTTTTAACAATACCAGCAAAGTTATTATCAGTGTCAATATGTAGTTCTACATTATATAAGGTAGTTGATTTCTTCTGAGGTTTAATATCGATCCATTTACTTCCATTTTTAAAATCTAATAAGCGTCCATCTTGATTAAGACATCTAAAAGGAATATCTCCAAAGCTTAAATAATCATCAGTTGCATCTAGTAAATATGTTTTTCCTTCAATAGTGGCTTGCACTATTAGATAATTAAAATCTGAAATGACTGGGTATATTTTTGTTGCAAAACCGTTTGCTCTGGTAGATATTAGCACAGGATTAACATGTATTCCTGTTTCTTCTAATAAAATTTTGAGTAATATATTTATTGCAGTTGCATTACCAGATTTTGTTTTAATTAAATCTTTAATAGATACATCATTAAACATACGGAATTCATTATTCCAACTGTAGTTTTTTTGAGTAAATTGATAAATAGCTTTGGCTTTTTTTAAAGGGTCTGTTTCGTTAAAAATGTTAGGAGGTAATATCTCTTCAGCTTTTATAGACTTAGATAATTGTTTGCCAATTGTTTTTTCTTTTTTTAAATCGGCATCTACAGTTTTCCATGTTTTTGTGTATAAATTTTTTCTACCATCAAAGTGTGTGAAAACTTTTAATTCGTATTCAATTCTAGCTAAATAGTTAGATTTGCTAGTCATGTAATCTTCCTCAATAAAAGCGGGCATATCCTTCATGGCGTATTTAGCTTCAAAGCAGTTTGCTACACCGCCATTACCACCTCTTAAACAATCCTTCTTTACTTTAGATTCATTAATAAAAAGTTTTTTTCCACCAACTAGTTTAATGTTATACTCCCAATTTCCAGGTATACTAGTACAATATTCGCTGTATAATTTAGGAATACTTCCTTGAAAATTCCACCCTTTATATTTAAACATAAATGGAGAAATTAGATTATAACTATAAGTTATTACACAGCCTTCTTTTATATTTGGTAAAGTGAATTTTACAAGCGTGTGGTTTTCATCATATTTTTCTCGGTATATATTCTTTTTATCAAGTTTTGTGATAACTACTTCGCCATCTATTAAATTATAAGTAGACGCCATAATGTCTTCTACTTCTTCATATTTATTATTGTCACTTTTATATAAATAAATAGTGACATTTGCATGGTTAAAGCCTTCTTTATTAAGTATTTTAATTTTATGTTTTTCTTGAGTTCTTAGATCATATTCACGTTCATCTACATAGCTGTTTCCCTTTTCATAAAGTACTAGAGCATTAGCTGTAGAATCTTTAGCGTATGAAGTCATTTTTAAATCGCTAAGCGAAACTCTATACGTTTGATCTTTATCGTTTTCTTGTGAATATGTAAATAAAAAAGAGAGAAGTAATAGTAGGGTGAAATAAAACTGTTTCATTTAGTCTAGTGTTATAATTTTCAAACGTTTATTTTTCCGTAAATAATTTTGAATGATATGTTGAGAATCTCTATTGTTTTCCATAGGAGTTATAATAGACTCCAATACTTCAATATTATTAATTTGGTAGTTTAAATTGAAAAAACCTAAGCCTTTAAAAATACCATTTTCTATAAGTATAGCGCTATGCTCGTCTATGTCCCGACCTTTATCTACAATAACCATATTTTTATTATCATAACTGTTTTTTTCAATAAGTGCTTCTACACGATTGTTATACAGTTGCACAGGTTCTTTATTTATGCAAGCGCCTTCACATGTTTTTATATCGTAATTAAAACAACTGGTTTTGGTTTTATATAAACCAGTAAGTTTTTGACATAAATTATAATCTTCAACAGCTTTTGTAATAAAACTTTTTCCGCTTTGTCTATTACTAAAAGTTGTTATTGGTTTTTTGCGTCCGTCTGCTATATCAATTTTCAGATTTATATAATTATTTTCATCTTTAAAACTATATAGTGCATGGGTAAAAGTATTACGACGTAAGGCTCTATTGAATATTGGTTTTATACGTTTTATTTCTTCACTTTCTTTTAAAAGAGCCACTAATTCACTTCCTGTGGCATCATAAGTAACCGAATGTACTAAGGCTTGTATTTTTTTTGATTTCTGATTGGTGTTCGTAAAGTGTTGATTGATTCGTTTTTTTATATTATTACTTTTTCCAATGTATATAATATCACCATTTTCTTTATGAATATAATAAACTCCCGTAGCTGAAGGTAGCCCATCAAGAATATTTAAATGTTTACTTTTTAATTTATGTTTTGGGTTTAGATTAATAGATTCTTTAATAATGTTTTTGTTAGTATCTTTATCTAGTAACATTTTAAATAATTTTACCGTTGCTAAAGCATCACCAGAGGCGCGATGTCTATCGGTAACAGGAATACCAAGTGAGCGCACCAATTTTCCTAAACTATAAGATGCTTGATCTGGAATTAAATCTTTGGCTAACTCTACAGTGCAAAGAGATGGGCGTTCATAATCAAAGCCTAAACGTCTAAATTCTGTACATAATATGCGATAATCAAATTGCGCATTGTGTGCCACTAAAATACAGCCTTCGGTAATTTCTACAATACGTTTTGCAACTTCGTAAAACTTAGGGGCATTTTTAAGCATATTACTGTTTATGCCAGTAAGGTTAACTACAAAAGGTTGAATGTCTCGTTCGGGGTTTACTAAGCTTATAAATTGGTCGACAACTTCGTGTCCGTCGAATTTATAAATGGCTATTTCAGTAATACCTTCTTCATTAAATTTACCTCCAGTAGTTTCTATATCTAGTATTGCGTACAAAAAATATTTATGCGTTTATTTGTTTTTAATTGTAATTTCTCACACCAAAGATACTACTTCCAACTCGAACCATAGTACTACCACAATCAATTGCTAGTTGATAATCGCCACTCATGCCCATTGAAACAGTTTGAAGTTTACAGTTTGCAGTTTCCAATTGTTTTAAATCGTTAAAAGTAGACTTTAAAAGATTGAATTCATTTTTTACTTGATTTTCATCATCAGTAAAAGTAGCCATTCCCATGAGTCCAATAATTCTAATGTTTTTTAATTCTGAAAATTCTTCAGATTGTAATATTTCAGACACTTCAGAATGAGTCATTCCAAATTTAGAATCTTCTGAAGCAATTTTTATTTGAAACAAACAATCAATAATTCTATCATGCTTTTTGGCTTGTTTATTTATTTCCTTTAGCAATTTAAAGTTGTCAACGCCATGAATTAAGTTTACAAAAGGCGCCATATATTTTACTTTATTGCTCTGTACATGCCCAATCATGTGCCATTCAATATCTTTTGGCATGACCTCATGTTTCTCAGCCATTTCCTGAATTTTATTTTCACCAAAAATGCGTTGTCCAGCATTATAGGCTTCCATTAAATCAGAAACAGGTTTTGTTTTAGAAACAGCAACAAGAGTAACGTGTTCTGGTAATGTAGATTTTATATGGTTGAGGTTTTGTTGTATACTCATTGATTTTGTGTGCTTTATAAACTGAATTATTTACGGTGTTTTACAGTAGACTTTTTATTTATAAGAATTAAAATTAGTCCGATAATTATAAATGGAATACTTAATATTTGTCCCATGTTTATAGTCATGCTATCTTCAAACCCGACTTGATTTTCTTTAAAAAACTCTATTATAAATCTTGCAGAAAATATCAAAATCAAAGCCAAGCCTAAAAACAATCCGTTAGATTTTTCTTTACCTCTTTTTTTATAGATAAGCATTAAGATTACGAATATTAAAAGATATGAAAATGCTTCATAGAGTTGTGTAGGATGCCTTGGAATTAAATCATCTCTTTGAAATATAACTCCCCAGTTTCCGTTTGTAGGCTTTCCATAGATTTCTGAGTTCATAAGATTTCCAAACCTAATAAAAGCGGCTGTAATTGGAGCAGCTATTGCTATTCTATCTAAAACCCATAAAAAGTTGGTTTTATATTTTTTACAATAGATTCCAATGGCTATTAATACTCCAATAGTTCCTCCGTGACTTGCTAATCCTTGAATACCAGTAAATTGATATGAATCACCTATTTTTTTTATTGGTAATAAAATCTCAATTGGATTTTGAAAGTAATATGACGGATCATAAAACAAACAATGACCGAGTCTTGCGCCTAAAACAATACCAATAACAGAGTAAATAAACAACTTCTCTAAATTTTCAATGGGGATGTTTTCTTTAGAGTAAATTCCTTTTAATACGTAATGTGATATAAGAATTCCTGTTATGAAAAATAAACCATAATATTTTAAAGGAAAAGTATCAGTTATCCAATATATAACAGGGTCAAGATTCCAATTTATAATTCCGTTGTTCATTTATTACTTTATTGTGTACAATTAAAACGTAACTACTATTGAAACTGTTTCGCTACTATCTCAGCTTTTCTACTTTCAGAATAATCATAAAAACCTTCCCCAGATTTTATACCTAATTTACCCGCATTAACCATGTTTACTAGTAATGGACAAGGTGCGTATTTAGGGTTTTTAAAACCATTGTACATCACATTAAGTATAGATAAGCAAACATCTAATCCAATAAAATCGGCTAGTTGTAATGGTCCCATAGGGTGTGCCATACCAAGTTTCATAACTGTATCTATTTCGTGTACGCCTGCAACACCATTGTATAAGGTTTCAATAGATTCGTTAAGCATCGGCATTAAAATTCTATTGGCAACAAATCCTGGGTAATCATTAACTTCAACAGGTTCTTTACCTAGTGTTTTAGATAAATCCATGATGGTTTTTGTAACGTCATCACTAGTATTGTAACCACGAATAATTTCAACCAGTTTCATAATAGGAACCGGATTCATAAAGTGCATACCAATGACTTTATCTGGTCTTGAGGTTACTGCTGCAATTTGTGTAATAGAAATTGAAGATGTGTTTGTAGCAAGCATGGTGTTTTCATTACAAACTTCATCTAATTGTTTAAAAATATTGAGTTTTAAATCTATATTTTCTGTGGCTGCTTCAACGACTAATTCAACAGATTCAACACCTTTTTCTATAGATGTATAACTTGTAATATTAGAAAGTGTATTTGCTTTTTCAGATTCTGTAATTTTTTCTTTAGCAACCATTCTATCTAAATTTTTAGAAATGGTAGTTATGCCTTTTTTTAATGAAGCTTCACTAATATCAATAAGGTTTACTTTAAATCCTTTTTGGGCAAAGGTATGTGCAATACCATTTCCCATGGTTCCTGCACCTATTACTGCTATGTTTTTCATAAGCCTCTCTTATTCTCTCCAAAAGAGAGAAACTGTTGTGTTAATAATATCTTTTAATTATAAGTCTTAATCTATTAGATTTTTTCTTACCAAAGAGAATAATAAAATATGGAATTAAAAACAATTAATAATCTGTGTAGCAACGCGTAATGCTTCGGTACCGTCATGTAGGGTTACAATAGGTGTTGTGTTATTGTTAATAGCATCTGCGAAAGTTTCTAATTCGTCTAAAATAGAATTATTATCAGCTACTTTAGGGTTGTCAAAATAGATTTGTTTTTTCACACCTTCGGCATTTTGCAATACCATATCAAAATCACCAGGATTTTCAGGTGCATCTTTCATTTTAACAACTTCACATTTCTTTTCAAGAAAATCTACAGAGATATAAGCATCTTTTTGAAAGAAACGTGCTTTACGCATTCTTTTAAGTGAAATTCTACTTGCCGTTAAGTTCGCTACACAACCATTTTCAAATTCTAATCGGGCATTGGCAATATCTGGTGTGTCACTTATAACCGAGACACCACTTGCAGATACATTTTTGACTTTAGATTTTACGATGCTTAAAATAATATCGATATCATGAATCATTAAATCTAAAACCACTGGTACATCTGTACCACGCGGATTAAATTCTGCTAACCTATGTGTTTCAATAAACATAGGTGCTTTAATATCGTCTCTAATAGCTAAAAATGCTGGATTAAAACGTTCTACATGTCCTACTTGTCCGCGTAAATTATTGTCGGCCAATAACTGCCTAATATGTTCGGCTTCTTCAACCGTATTGGTAATAGGTTTTTCAATAAAAATGTGCTTACCTTTTGCAATGGCTTGTTTTGCACAATCGTAATGAGATAGGGTAGGCGTTACAATATCTACCACATCAACCGCATCGATGAGTGATTCAATAGAATCGAAAAATTTATATCCAAATTCGGCTTCTACTTTTTTACCATTTGCTTCATCAGCATCATAAAACCCTATAAGGTTGTATTTTTCAGATTGATTAAGAAGTCTTAAATGAATTTTTCCTAGGTGGCCAGCACCAAGTACACCAACTTTTAGCATAATTATTTACGTTTTCAACAAAAATAAGATATTTAACACATGAATTTGATGATTTAACATGAATTTTTTAGTGAAAATAAAATGTGATAAAATTGTTTTCAGCTTTAAAATCTTTGACTAATTTTAGCAGAATAAACCAGACCAACATTGAAAGACACTTTTAAGCACAAGGGATTAAGACAGCAGTTAGTTAACGTATTAAAAAAGAAAGGAATAAGCAATGAAGCAGTTTTGAATGCCATTGGCAAAATACCAAGACATTTGTTTATGGATTCTAGTTTTTTAGACCATGCTTATCAAGACAAAGCATTTCCTATTTCGGCAGACCAAACTATTTCACAACCCTATACTGTTGCTTTTCAAAGTGAACTATTAAATGTGAAAAAAGATCATAAAATTCTTGAAATTGGTACAGGCAGTGGTTATCAAACTGCGGTTTTGTGTGAGTTAGGAGCTAAAGTATATAGTATTGAGCGCCAACAAGAGTTGTTTAAAAAAACGAGTAAGTTTTTACCAAAATTAGGCTATCGTGCTAAGAAACTTATTTTTGGCGATGGTTATAAGGGGCTCCCAGATGAAGCGCCTTTTGATAGCATTATTGTAACAGCGGGTGCACCTTTTGTACCTAAACCCTTGTTGAGCCAGTTGAAAATTGGAGGCAGACTTGTAATTCCTGTAGGTGATGATGTTCAAATTATGACACTTTTTATAAGAAAAGGACAAAAAGAATTTGAACAAGAGGAATTTGGTGAATTTCGATTTGTGCCTTTATTGGAGGATAAGAATTAGTTTGTTAGCTGTTAGTATTTAATGTTTTTTCTGCTTGTACAATATGTCTAAGGTTATGATAAATAACCACTTTTAAAGTATCTCCTAGGTTCAGTTTAACTAGTTTTCCAAGAGTTGTTGGTATTTTAGTTTTGTTTAAACTTACTTTTTTAGCTTTATCTAGAAGAATGAGTGTTTTTTCTTGTTGCAATAAAAAACGTTCTAAAGTAGATTTGTTTAAATCGCTACCATTTGGGTTTTTACTCTTAAACGTATTCATTTTATTTAGCTTTTCTTTGGGTAGCATGCTTTTTGCAAAATAGTCGCCAAGTAGTCCTGGTTTAAAGTAACTTCCAGAAATGGTACTATTAATATTATTATTTATGCCACTTTCTATTTTGGGTAAATAAAAATCACCATATAGATTTAAATGTTCTATGGCTTCTAAAACACTCCATGATTTTTGATTAGGTTTCCAATTGAGTTTACTAATTGGTTCTAGGCTTAATTGTTCTACTTTTTTAATGTTTTGCCTTGTTAATTCTATTAATTCCGAAATTAATGTTTCTGTTTTAACTTTCATCGTTTTATTTTTTACAAAGGTTGATAATAAAACAGATATAAAAATTGATTGAAATTAAGATTTTTTAATTCTAGAAAGCGTTTCTGGTGTCATTCGCAAATAGGAGGCAATATATTTATTAGGGATTTCTTGAAACAATTGAGGACTGCGTTTCAATACACGGTTATAACGTTCAATAGGTGATGTTGTTAAGATATCACGTTCTCTATCCATTTGCTGAAGTACAAAGTTTTCTAAAACCTCTTGCCACGCTTTTGTGTTTTTTAAGGAAGAATCAATAAAACTCATAAACTTAGCTTTGTTAATTACTTTTACAGAAGCACTTTTTAAAGCTTGGATGTAAAACTCTGAAGGTTTTTCGTTTAAAAAAGAATCAAGTGATGCTATTAAATTATTTTTATAACCAAATCTAATGGTTCGCTCTTCGGTTTCATCAATCACAAAAAGGCGAAAACTTCCGCTTAACACTAAATACAAATTGGTATCAATTTTTCCTTTAGTTGTTAAATAATCGTTACGGTTTAACTCAATAGTTTTATCCCATAAACTTTCATTATTTAAGGTTTCTATGAGTTGCTGGATAGGAGACATTTTATTTTAATCTTCTAGAATTTTAGTTTCAAAACCATCAATGCTTTTTGTGTTTTTTTCTTGCCAATAGGATTTGATTTTTTCTTTACCTTGTTTCTCCGACCAAGCATTTAGCATACCGCGTTCTTCTTTAAAATCCATGAATGGTACCGAATAACCACATGAGGTTTGCACTAAATCGATATCTAATTCAATAATTTGTCTAGAACCTGTATTTTGTTCGAATAAATCGATGTATTCATGAAATTTAGTATCTCTTTCGTGGTATATTTTGGCAGTTCCGTAGAGTCTTAAAATAAGAGGCTTGCCTTCAAAAGCACAAAACATAATTGTCATTCTATTATGCTTTAAAAGATGAGCAGCTGTTTCGTTACCACTTCCAGTAAGGTTTAACCAAACCAATTTGTTTGCATTTAAAACTCTAAGGCTATCATGTCCTTTAGGTGAAATATTTACACGACCATCTTGTGCAGCAGTACCAACAAAAAAGATTTTTTGATCTTTTATGAAGTCTTCTAATTCTGGTGTTATTTCAGGAAGTTGTTTGCCCATGTTTTTTTAGATGTGTTAATACTTACCTCCAACAACAGGTAATGTTAAACTACTACAATCTAAATCAACTGTTAGCTCCGTTCCTGGTTTTGGATGTAGTGTAAACTCCTTATCACTTGAAAAAATCATTAAACCAATTTGTTGTCCTGCTTTTATAATTTGATCATCTGGCATTAAATCAAAAGAAACTTTATAAAATTTACCAGGTTTTAAAGGTTTGCTTTTTGTTAATGATTTATAGTTTTGAGGATCTGTCCAACCACGTGTTATAATATTGTCAGTTATTTTTGCTCCTTTTTCTTCATTCCACGGAAGTGATACTAACCAAACGGATAAGTTAGCAGCAGGTTTACTACTTGCTAATTTAACAGTAATTGTTGGAACTCCTGATATGTGAACATCTTCTGAAAGTACAGGTGTTACGAATAATAAGCGATGCTTAGAGTTTTCAGATTTAGTTAATTCTGCTCCAGAAATAGTATAGTCATCTATTAAAGTTTGTGTACCTTGTTTAGTAGTTTTAGAGGTAGTAAGTCCACCCGTTTGCGAACCAGAAGTCAAATGAAATGTTATTGGTTTAGCATAAGGGTTTGGAAAATCTTTATAAGGTGTTGGACTACTTACATCATCATTTTCACGTACTATCCATGCTTTGTTTGTTTCTTTTTCTATACCATTATCAATACCAAATAAATAGTGCGTAAACCATTTATTCATCATACTAATTGGTGGAGGTCCTCCATGTGCATATTGATGATAGTAAATACCTGTTTCTAAGCCCATTTCTTTAGCTTTTTTATAAATACGGTAACTGTGTTCTGGCATCACATTCCAATCGTTAAAGCCATGAGACATTAACATAGCTGCTTTCATAGGTTTCATATCGTTTAGGTAATCGCGTTCTGCCCAAAAATCGTTATAGTCGCCCGTAATTCTATCCATGCCATTTTTCATTTTAGTATCACGAATTTTTGCATTGCTATAAGCACGTTTAGATTCATCACCACTATGAATAAAATCATATAAAACATCAATATCTTCACCTAAATAACCTCCAGGAGATCTTACTAATCCGTTAGAACGGTAATAATGATAATAAGATGTGTTTGGAGCTACAGGAATAATGACTTCTAAACCATCAACACCTGTTGTTGCAGCTGCTAAAGGAATCGTTCCATTGTATGATGTCCCCGTCATTCCTACTTTACCTGTTGTCCAATACGCTTTAACTTCTTCGTTGCCGTAAGGTTCAGTGTACCCTTTGGCGCGTCCGTTTAACCAATCTATTACTGCTTTAGGAGCTAACGATTCGTTGTCGTCTCCAACAGTTGGAGAACCTTGAGATAGACCAGTACCTGGAGAGCAAGAGTGCACTACTATATAGCCACGAGGTACCCAAGTTTCAACTTGTGAGTTTGATATAATGGGACGTTTGCCTGTTCTAACAACTTCTGCATGAACACGTTCTTTTGCTGATTCTCCTAATTCATGATTTACATCCCAAAAACCACCTTCTACATCTGGTGCTACTCCCGAATAATAAGGGCTTGATTCGTAAATTACAGGTAATTTTAAACCTTCTGTTTCTGTTTGGTAAGGTCTAGTTACATCTACATACATGCGGTCTAGTTTACCATCGCCATCGGTATCAAAAGTAGTTTCAACCCAAAGGTCTGTACGTATCCATTTGTTAGGCGTATTAAAAGCATCTACTATTTGTGCCTCTCCATTTTTAAATATAGGTTTAGTTTTTTCTTGACTAAAACTAGAATAAGTACAGGCTGTTATTAAAATTAGGGTAAAAAAATTAGAGACAATATTCATGTTTGTAATTTTTAAGGTAAGTATGCTTTAGGAATTGGGTTTTCTTCGGTTTCTTGTGTCCAGTAAATGTTAACAATCCACCAACGTTCGCCATCATTTAGTAGTTGAATACTATTAATGCCACGCATAAACGGTTTTTCATCAGTTTCACTATAAAACGTTTCATACGAACTAAATACCTGAGTTATATTTCCGAAAGTATTAACATTACGATGTATTTCTTTTTCAAAAAAACCATTTTCTACAAGCCATTTTCCAGAACTATTAATATAATCGTCTGGTTTCATATAGCGTATTTCATAAACACCTGCTTTGTTTTTCCATGAAGGGATTAATTTAGCATCAGGTTTAAATAAAAACTTGAAAAGATCCCAGTCTCTTTCTTTTCCTTTTTCACCAGAAATTACATTGTATAGAGATTCTATAGTATTATCAAGCGTTGATACGTTAGATGAGTAATCTTTTTCCGCTTCAGGGTTTTCTTGAGAATGTGTTGTTATTGATATGAAACATATCGCTAACAATAATATTAGTTTTTTCATTTATAGAAAGTAATTATTTAAGCGTACAAATTAAAGATTTGTAAAGCGTTGAAGCGTTAAGGCTTTCTTAAAATTAAGAATTTCTATTTGTAATTTTTCTTTATTCTATCTAAATCACGTTTGTTATCACGATCCTTAATAGTTTCTCGCTTGTCGTATAACTTTTTACCTTTTGCTAAGGCAATGTCTACTTTAGCATAGCCTTTTTCATTTATAAATAAACGTAATGGAATAATAGTAAGTCCCGTATTTTGAACTTCTTTAAGTAACTTTTTAAGTTCTTTTTTGTTTAAAAGTAGCTTTCTTTCGGCTTTAGGTCTGTGATTGTAGTAATTACCAAAAGCATATTCTTCAATAGTAGCGTTAATTATAAAAAGTTCTCCTTTTTCATTAAACTCACAAAAACTTTCAGCAATAGAAGCTTTACTGCTTCGTATCGATTTAATTTCGGTTCCTGTTAATACAATACCAGCGGTATACTTATCTAATATTTCATATAGAAAGCGCGCTTTTTTGTTTTGTATGTTTATGTTTTTCTGCATGGAGCACAAAACTACATAAATTTATTTTCTCTAGGTTAGTTGAAATTGTTGAAAAGTTAAATATTATGAAATAGATTTTGAATTTGTTTAAATACAAGTAATTTAGTTGCTTACTTAAATCGCTATTTATTATTTATATGAAGAAATTCCTTTGTTCTGTACTTGTTTTAATCCTTTTAGTATCGTGTAATAGTGTTAAAAAATATAACGAACAAACTACAAAACTACATGCTGTTGAAGATTTGCGAAACGATATAGATAAAGTATATGGGCAGTTAAAGAAAAATCATCCTAAATTGTATCAATACATTTCTAAAGAAGATTTAGATTTTAAATTCGATAGTCTTAAAACTTCAATAAAACACCCTATAAATTCACGCGATTTTTATAAAAAGTTAGCACCTGTAATCAGATTTGTAAGGCAGGGACATATTTCTGTAGGCTCTGTTAATAAACGTTTTACCAAAAAGGAGCGTAAGCTATTAAAAAAGAAAAAATTTCAGTTTTATAATTTAGATTTTGAATATTTAAATCGGAAACTTTGGGTGACTAATGCTAGAGGAGAAGACTCTTTATTAATAGGAAGTGAGGTTGTTAAAATAGCCGATGAGTTGGCAACCGATTTAGTAGAACGTTATAAAACACGTTTTGCTTCCGATGGTTATAATGAAACATTATATAACAGGTATGTTGGTAAAGGCTTTCGATATTTTTATTATAAAGACAAAGGTTTTTTAGATAGTTTAACCATAACATTTAAATTGAAAGACTCTTTGTTTAATAAAACATTTAAGCGTATTGAGAAAGATAAAAAGCAGGATTCTATTGCTGATAAAAAGAAGGAAGCAAAAGTAAAGAAACCGAAATTAACTAAAACAGAAAAAAAGAATAACCGCATTGCAGCTAAAATAAAACGTAAGAAAGACAGGAAATATGGGTTTATAAGTAAAGACAAAGGTTATACCAGAAATTTTAAGTTTTTAGAAGCCGATAGTACTGTGGCTTACATGAAGATTAAAGCTTTTGGCAATAGAAATTATAAGAAATTTTATAAAGAGAGTTTTGCCAAATTAGATTCCGCTAAAACTAAAAATGTTATTATAGATTTAAGAGATAATGGAGGCGGAAGAATTGCAGAAATAGATTATTTGTATTCATATTTAACTCAAGAAAACTATCAGTTAATTACTAAAAGCGAGGTAAATAGTAGATTTCCTATGATGAAATCATTTTTAAGTAATGGAAACTCTCCTATTTTAAAAGCACTAGGTGTGTTGTTAGTTTTTGAGCCTTTATCTCTTACAGTTCAGTATTTAAATACAAAAAAAATAGATGATAAAATATATTTCAAAATGAAATATAACAAGTTTAGAAAACCAAAACCATTAAATTATAAAGGAAACTTGTATGTGTTAATTAACGGGAATTCTTTTTCGGCATCATCATTAATATCAACACATTTAAAAGCAAATAAACGTGCTATTTTTGTTGGCGAAGAAACCGGTGGTGCATACAATGGATGTGTTGCTGGGTTTTATAAATTATATAAGTTGCCTACATCAAAATTAAAAATAAGAATGGGCTTGATGCAAATAGAAACATTACATAAACAAAACCCTGATGGCTATGGTATAAAACCAGATGTTGAAATATTACCAACAATTGAAGATAGAAAACTTAAAAAAGATCCAGAATTAGAATGGGTTTTAGCTCATATTAACAAAAAGAAGCATTCGTAATTAAAAGTTAGAGTTATTGCGAATTTATATCGACTTTATTGTTAAAATTATAAATTCATTTATAAAATATTGTTTTTTATTGCCTTCCCATAAAACATTTGTATTTTTGAAATTGATTTAAAAAAACGAACGTCAAAAATATATTATGAACTCATACGATGTAGCCGTTATAGGCTCAGGTCCTGGAGGATATGTTGCAGCTATACGTTGCGCACAATTAGGCATGAAAACTGCCATTATAGAAAAATATAGTACACTAGGCGGAACCTGTTTAAATGTAGGTTGTATACCAAGTAAAGCACTTTTAGATTCGTCTCACCATTACGAAGATGCTATTAAACATTTTGAAGAGCATGGAATTGAAGTTCCTGGTGAAGTTAAAGTGAATTTAGAAAAAATGATAGCTCGTAAACAAGCTGTTGTAGATCAAACTACTGGTGGGATTGACTTTTTAATGAAGAAAAACAACATTGATGTTTATCAAGGTTTAGGAAGCTTTAAAGATGCAACGCATATTACAATTTCAGGAGAAGAAACTACCGAGATTGAAGCAAAAAATACCATTATTGCTACAGGAAGTAAGCCGTCAAGTTTACCTTTTATTTCTATAGATAAAGAACGTGTTATAACATCTACTGAAGCTTTAAAACTTAAAGAAATTCCAAAACATTTAATCGTTATTGGAGGAGGTGTTATTGGTTTAGAGCTTGGGCAAGTTTATAAGCGTTTAGGAGCAGAAGTATCAGTAGTAGAGTATGCCGATAGAATTGTACCAACAATGGATAAAGGGGTTTCTAAAGAACTTAATAAAGTTTTAAAGAAACAAAAATTCAAAATAAATGCTTCACATCAAGTAAAATCTGTAGAGCGTGTTGGCGATGAAGTTATCGTGAAAGCAGATAATAAAAAAGGAGAAGAAGTAACCTTTACAGGCGACTATTGTTTAGTATCTGTGGGGCGTAAACCTTATACAGATGGATTAAATGCTGAAGCTGCAGGCGTAAAACTGACTGATAGAGGTCAAGTTGAAGTTAACGATCATTTACAAACAAGCGCATCAAATATCTATGCAATTGGTGATGTTGTAAAAGGTGCTATGTTAGCTCATAAAGCTGAAGAAGAAGGTGTTTTTGTTGCTGAAACTTTAGCAGGACAAAAACCACATATCGATTATAATTTAATTCCAGGTGTTGTTTATACATGGCCAGAAGTTGCTGCTGTTGGTAAAACCGAAGAGCAACTTAAAGAGGCTGGTGTAGCATACAAAACAGGGCAGTTTCCTATGCGTGCTTTAGGTAGAAGTAGAGCGAGTATGGATTTAGATGGTTTTGTAAAGATTTTAGCAGATAAAACTACCGATGAAATTTTAGGCGTTCATATGGTTGGTGCTCGTGCTGCCGATATGATTGCAGAAGCTGTAGTGGCTATGGAATATAGAGCATCTGCTGAAGATGTGTCTAGAATGTCTCATGCACATCCTACATTTACCGAAGCTATTAAAGAAGCTGCTTTAGCGGCAACTGATGATAGAGCGTTGCATATTTAATATTTTAGAAATATAACAACAGTTTATATAAACAAAAAGAGCGAACCAGTTGGTTCGCTCTTTTTTTATATTTATTATTCGTTTAAAACAAATCATTCAAAATTTTAGCTAATCGAATACCGCCTTTTTGGAGTTGCGCTCTTACGGTTTTAAAGTTATCATAAGAATAGCGGTAGCGTAAATTTTCTTCAGGTTTAACGTTAGCATATATTTGTTTTGTTAATTTATGCGTGTCATTTACCCAATCAACTATACTTCCTGCTTGTATCGCTTTTACTTGTTCTTTGCTTAACACATCGGCATTTTCAGCAAGTTCGCTATAACTCATATCATAACTATTAATCATTTTGGTGTCCCAAACGGCATGTAGGTTTGTGTCGTTGTAAAACCATTGCAGTTCAAAATCGTTTCCGCCTTTATCCTCAGCAAGTCCAACATGCATTGGTTGGTGTAAATCGCCAATAAAATGAATTAATAATTTTAGATAAAAAGCTTTGTCGTCATCACTAGAATTGTCGTCTTTAATAATTTTAATACAATGTTCAATTCCTGTAACAAGGTCGCCTGATTCACTTTTTTTAGAATCCTCATAATTTGAGTCTAAAGGCATATTTACATAATGCCATGTGTAAAAGTCGTTATATCTTTTGTCTGATTTTATATCATCTGCATAAGTAGAAACAAATGCTAAAGATTCGTTATGCAGTAACTCTCTAAGTTTTCTTTTGGTTTTCGATTTAAGGTATTGATCTGCAATTTTTCCAACTACGCGGTGTCCTGTTGGTCCCCAGATATCGTTGGAAGCAGAACTATAATTAGAAAGTGAAAAAAGAAAAATTAGTAAGTAAACAAGAGGTGTTTTCATGGGGTAAATTATTTATATAAAATAAAATTAGTAAAAAAATACTTTATAATGTAACCTTTTATGTTTTCATATGGCAATTAGGTAAATATTTGTTTTATCAATAAAAAATAAACAGGCAATTATATTTACAGAAGCTATTAAAGAGACTGTTATAGCGGCTGTAGAAAATAGAGTCAAGTTGTATATATAAACTTTAACTTTTTATATAGTTAAACTTTTTATAACAATTAAAAGAACAACCTAAAAAGGTTGTTTTTTTATGCCTAAAAAATAAATATAGTAATTCATGCAACCTTTTGTTTTTTTATATGTCAATGAAGTAGTTGTTTATTTCATCAATCAAAAAACGAATAATTATGAATCAAAAAGGCGCAAATCAGTCAACTAAAATTTTTAGACCTTTTTTAGGCTTTGGATGGCATACAGAAACTAGTTCAAGAAATAATGCTTCAACTAGAGAAAGAACGTTTCAAAATAATAATATAAAACAATTATAATCATCAATAAGAAAATAGTCATTCATTAAAAAAACGATCAATTATTAAAATGAAAAATCAAAAAACGAAACAAATAGCATTTCTATTTATGTTATTAACAACGGTTATGTTTTCACAAGAAAATTTTACTGTTAGTGGAATAATTAAAGAAGCTAGTAACGGAGAAACCGCATTTGGAGCCTCTGTATTTTTAAAAGGAACCTCTATTGGGGCAGTAAGTAATGAGTATGGTTTTTATTCTATTTCAGCTCCTAAAGGCACATATACACTTGTTGTGTCTTATATAGGATTTGAAGATGTGAGTCAGGAATTCATCTTAGATAAAAACCAAAAAATAAATTTTGAAATTAAGGAAACGTCAACGCAGTTAGACGAGGTGCTTATTACAGCTGAAGAAACAGAACGTGTAAACCTTAAAAAACCAGAAATGAGTGTTTCTAAATTAAATATAAAAACAGTCAAACAAATGCCAGTGGTTTTAGGAGAGGTAGATATTATTAAATCGTTGCAAATGTTACCAGGAGTAACAAAAAATGGTGAAGGATCAGGTGGTTTTCATGTACGTGGTGGTGCTGTAGATCAGAATTTAGTATTGCTAGATGAAGCTATTATTTATAATACATCACATATGTTAGGTTTCTTTTCTGTTTTTAATGCCGATGCTATAAAAGATATTAAATTGTATAAAGGTGGTATCCCTGCGCGTTTTGGAGGTAGAACATCTTCGGTTTTAGATATTCGTCAAAAAGATGGAAATAGTAAAAACCTATCCTTAACAGGTGGTATTGGGCTAATTTCTAGCAGGCTTACTGTTGAAGGTCCTATGTTTAAAGAAAAAGGATCTTTTTTAGTATCAGGCAGAAGTTCTTATGCAAATCTGTTTTTAAAAGCTGCGGATGAAGATAGTAGAGTTGGTTTTTACGATTTAAACCTAAAGACTAATTATAAATTAAACACTAATAATAAATTATACTTATCAGGATATTTTGGTAGAGATACTTTTAGGTTAGGAGAAAGTTTTAAAACAAGTTATGGTAATACGTCTGGAAATTTAAGATGGAATCATATTTTTAATGAAAAATTATTTTCGAACTTGTCTTTAATTTATAGTAAATATGATTACGACTTAGGAATTACGAGTGAGGAGTTCGATTGGGTGTCGTCTATTACAAATTACAATGTTAAATACGATTTTAAATACTATGCCAGTAATAATTTTAAGTTAGATTTTGGTGCGAGTTCTATTTATTATGATTTTGATCCTGGACAAATACGCCCAACTTCTGAAACTTCAGAAGTGAATCCATTAACTTTAGATAGAAAAAAAGCTTTTGAAAGTGGTTTGTATATTAATGCAGAGCATAAATTAAGCGATAAATTAACAGTTCAATATGGTTTAAGATATAGTGCCTTTAGCCGTTTAGGAGGGCAAGCTATTACAGATTATGCAAATAATCAACCCGTAGTTTATAATAGTCTTTTAGGAATTTATGAACGTGGTACTGCAATAGGAGAGACCAATTATAAAAAAGACGAAACTATAAAAACCTTTGGTAATTTAGAGCCTAGAGCATCTTTGGCATACCAATTAAACGAATCGTCTTCAATAAAAGCAGGATATTCAAGAGCTGCTCAATATATTCATTTGCTATCAAACACTACATCTGTAACACCTTTAGATGTTTGGACTACAAGTGGGAAATATATAAAACCACAATTATCTAATCAGTATGCTTTAGGATATTTTAGAAATTTTAAAGACAAAAAATATTCATTAGAAGTTGAAGGGTATTATAAAACTACAGATAACCGAATAGATTACATTGATGGATCCGATTTAATAGGAAATAATACTATTGAAACCGAAGTTTTAAACGGTGAAGCACGCGCTTATGGTTTAGAGTTTTTAGTTCGTAAAAATGAAGGGCGTTTTACAGGTTGGATTGCATATACCTTATCTAAAGCAGAGCAAAGAACCTTAGGAGGTATTGCAGGAGGTCCAGGAATTAATAATGGAAATTGGTATAACTCGGCTTTCGATAGAACACACGATTTCTCAATTACTGGTGCATATGAGCTTAATGATAAATGGACATTTGGTAGTAATTTGGTGTTTCAAACAGGACGACCAGTAACGTATCCAAACGGTCAGTATCAATATGAAGGACAATCAATAGCTAGTTTTTCTGCTAGAAATTCAAATCGATTACCTGCTTATCATAGGTTAGATATTTCAGCAATATATAAACCTAATAGAAAACCAAACAAACGATGGAAAGGCGAATGGGTTTTTGGTATATATAATGTATATAATCATAAAAACGCAGCATCTATATCGTTTGCCCAAAATCAAGATTTAGGAATTAACGAAGCCACAAGAACGGCTATTTTCGGAATGGTGCCATCAGTAACTTATAACTTTAAATTTTAAGAAAAATGAATTCATATTTTAAATTAACCATATTACTTTTTGTTTTAGTTTTTACATCTTGTGAAGATGTTATAGATGTAGATGTTCAAGAAGCACCGTCTAGATTAGTTATTGAAGCTTCTCTTGATTGGGAAAAGGGAACAACAGGAAACAATCAAACAATAAAATTAAGTAAATCGACGCCTTATTTTGATGCCAATACCAATGTAAGTGTTACCAATGCTTCTGTTAAAGTTACAAATGATGATAGTGCCCAAGAATTTGTGTTTACGCATCAAGCTAATGGCATTTATACAACAAACCAGTTTGTCCCTGTTACAAATGCTACTTATACTTTAGAAGTTGTTTATGAAGGCGAAACGTATACCGCTAATGAAACTTTAACAACAGTTACAGACATAACAAATATTACTCAGTCTGTTGAAGATGGTTTTGATGATGAAGCTTTAGAATTTAATGTTGTTTTTACAGATCCTGTAGATGAAGAAAATTATTATTTATTTAAAGTTCAAAGACAAGGCGATTTGCTTCCAGAATTAGAAGATGTAGATGATGAATTTGTAAATGGTAATGAAATTACTTGGTGGTTTGAAAACGAAGAAGATGAAGATACCGATAAGATAGAAGAATATAAACCAGGAGATATTGTAGATATTTCATTTTTTGGTATTTCTGAAGCATATCATAACTATATTAAAGTTTTAATAGAACAATCTGAAGGCGCAGGTCTTTTTAGTACAACACCAGTACCTTTAAAAGGTAACTGTATTAATACAACAACTCCAGATAATTATGCTTATGGCTATTTTAGGGTAACTCAAGTAGTTAAAACTAGCTATACTTTTCAGTAGTTGCTATTGTTTTTTTGTTTTAGAATGAACCACCAATTTTATTTCAATAAAAGATTGGTGGTTCTTTAATTTAAAGTAAAAACTTACTTATTTTTGTTTTATTAAAAAGAAATAAAAAGTTTGTGACTTATTAAAAAGTGATGTGTCTTAAACATTATAACAACCAAAATAGCGAAAGCTACATTATTTGAAAACCCTAGCAAATATTAACAAATTAACAGACGAAGAACTGGTAAATGGCATTGTGAAAAACAATGATACTTTACTTTTCGAGATTCTGTACGACAGATATTCTATGCTAGTATATAACAAATGTTACGGGTTTGCAAAAGATGAAGACGAAGCTAAAGATTTAACACAAGATGTATTTTTAAAACTCTTTGTTAAATTAGCAAGTTTTAAGGGGAAGTCTAAATTTTCAACATGGTTATATTCCTTTACATATAATCATTGTGTAAATTATGTCACTAGAAATACAGCTAAAAAGTTTGAGAAACAATCGGTAGATTATACTGATATAGAAAATCTTTCTGATGATGAGGAAGACGATACTAGTTTTTTAAGCATGAAGGTTGATAAACTGAAGGTAGCTTTAGAGCTAATTTCTCCAGAGGAGAAAATGATTTTATTACTAAAATACCAAGATTCTCTTTCTATAAAAGAGATTGAAAATGTTTTAGGAATAGGTGAAAGTGCGGTTAAAATGAGAATTAAACGTGCTAAAGATAAACTAGTAACCGTATATACTAATAACCTTAAATAATGGAGAATCCGTTTAAAAATTTAGACCAGCCTCTAAAGGAAGTTCCTCAGGAACTTAAGTCTAAGGTTATGAGTGATATTGCTATGGCAAAATTACTCATGGAGTTAGCGGCTTTATTCTCTTATAATATAGGAGACCTTATTGAGTCTGTAGTAAGCAAAAGAAAAAAATAAAAATCCAAATAACCCAAAGTAACCCTAACAAAAAGATTAAAACATGGAAAAAGCAACAGAATATAAGGATAGAGCTTTAGAATCTTTATCAGCTTTATGGCCTGAAATAGTAAAAGGACTTTTTACTTTAATAACAGTATTAGTTATTTTAGTTATTGGTTGGTTAATTACGAAATTAGTAGTTCGCATTATTAAGAAAGCTTTAAAGATCGCTAAAGCTAATAAGTTAGATGATAAATTAAACGATATTGAAATAATTGAAGGTAAAAAACTGAATTTTGATACCATTAAAATTGTTTCAAATTTTGTAAAATGGATCATGTACATTATGCTAATAATTATGGTTTCAGATATACTGAATTTAACCATGATTTCTGAGCAAATAAGCAGTCTTTTAGGATATTTACCTCAGTTGTTTGCAGCCATAGTTATCTTTACCATAGGACTTATTTTTGCCAATTTTATTAAAAAAGGATTAAAGTCCTTTTTTGAATCTATGGATTTATCAGGAGCAAAAATTATAAGTCAAGTTGTATTTTTCATCATCCTTATTTTTACATCTATAACAGCCTTAAATCAAGCAGGTGTAGATACAGCTATTATTACAAGTAACATTACCATGATATTGGCTGCCTTTTTGTTAGCCTTTTCATTAGCTTTTGGTTTTGGAGCACAAAAAATGGTAGGTGAATTATTAAAAACGTTTTATGCTAGAAAAACATACGAGATAGGACAAAAGATAGAATTTAATGATATTAAAGGAGAGGTAGAATCTATTGATGGCGCATCAGTAACATTAAAAACATCAGAAGGAAAATTAGTTGTACCTATTTCAGATATTGTAGAGAGTCAAGTAAGAATACGAGATTAACTTTAAGTTAGGGTTAAAATTTGGTTGGTTATTTTTGTAAACTAAAAAACTCTCAACATATCCCTTTTCATTCATTTGGAAAGGGATTTTTTTGTTTAAAATTTTTCTAGAATATTTAAAACCTCCTTTTTATAACTTCTACTTATGGGAAGTGATTTTTTATTAATAATAATTTCCTCGTGAGTAAATGACGTAATATTGGATATAGATAATATATAAGATCGATGAATTCTAATAAACTGTTCTTTTGGTAGTTTTGCTTCAATAGCACTTATGGTTTCTCTAGTTGTAATGGTTTCGTTGGCTAAGTGGATTTTTATATAATCGCTATAGCTTTCAATATAAATAATCGCATTAAAGTCTATTTTAATCATACGTCTGTCTGACCGTACAAACATAAAATCATTACTACTACTTTCTTTAATAACGTCATTCTTAGTGTTACTATAAATATCGAAATAATTATTAACGGCTTTAAGTAAGCGATCAAACGAAATAGGTTTTAGTAAATAATCGACAGCTTGAAGTTCAAAACCTTCAACAGCATAATCACGATACGCCGTTGTGAAAATAATTTTAATGTCTTTATTTATAGATTTTGCAAACGAAATACCTGTTATTTCTGACATATTTATATCAAGAAAAACCAAATCTATGGTATGATTTCTTATCGCATTAAAAGCTTCAATAGCGTTACTGCACTTGGCAACAATTTTAATATTAGGTATTTTGTTTAAATGCGTTTCTATAATGTCTCTAGCTATAGCTTCATCATCTACAATAAGGCACGATATGTTATTGTTTTGTTGCAATTATTCTGTTATATTTAGTATTAAACTCACTTTAAATAAATGGTTATCATTATTGATAGTTAGTGTGTGATTGTTTTTATATAATAAATCTAAACGCTTTTGTATATTTTCTAATCCAATACCATTTGATGATTTTTCGGTGTCTGTACTCGTGTTTTCTATATAAAAATACAGTTTTTTGTCCTTATAAGAAATATTGATATTTATGGATAGTGCACCATTTTTTATAACACCATGTTTGAAACTATTTTCAATAAAAGGCAGTAACAGCATGGGAGCTATTTTGGTGTATTCTAAAATGTTTTCGGTAACTAATTCTATATTCAATGTTTTATTGAATCTCATTTTTTCTAATTCAATATAATCTTTAATATGATTGATATCGTCTATTAAAAGCACAAACGGTTTGTCAACTTTATAAAGTAAATAATCTAATAAATTAGAAAGCTTTAAAATCATTTCTGGTGCTTCATCAGCTTTCTTCAAAGCAAATCCATACATGGTATTTAAAGTGTTAAATAAGAAATGCGGATGAATCTGCATTTTTAAATAATTTAATTCTTGTTCTTTAAGTTTAAGCTGAGTTTCTAGTATTTTATTTTCTAGTTTATTTTTTTGTTCAACATGATTTAAGTTTAGTTTTAGTAACTTAAAAGCACTTACAATGATGGTTACTAAATACACGCCAGTGGTTACTAATAATATATTCTTAGTTGCCGGATTCATATTGTTATATTCAAAACCAGCCAAATAAATTAAACTAAAAAAAATGGATAACATAATTAAGTACCCGGAAATAATGAGTGTATATAAACTGTAAATTATAAAAAGAAAATAGCGCTTTGTAATAAGGTAATCTGGTATTAATTTGTATATAGAAACATAAGTAGTTGCTATAGTAATGGGCATTAAGAATAGTGAAAAATAGAGCGTGTCTTTGTAATTTTTACTTTCAGATCCAAAGAAATAAGTAAAAAAGAATAATACAACACACCAAAATAATGCATGTAATAGTAGTTGACTTAGTTTTTTTAAAATAAAGTTCTTTTTTAACATATAGAGTAAATAGTATTACAATAATAGTATATTTTTATAGAGAATTTATGTTTTGTAGATGAATGACGGTTTTAAGAGGGGTTTTCGCAATTTGTAAAATCCCGTTCTAATTAGGTTATTCATCGCATTTAAAAATTTAAAAGAATGTTCTACAGTAAGTTTGTGAGATATTAATCAAAAAACAAACAGTTATGTATGTATTAACACAATTAGCATTACCAAAATTATTAATGGTTTCAAGTCCCTTAGTAGATCGATTCAATGAGGGAGGTACTTTTTTTATGTCGCTTATTCTTATTTGCTTTTTATTATCTATCTTTTTTTTAATTAAAGGTTTTATAAGTATAAAAAAGAATGGTGAGACATCAAAAAAAATGATTCAATTAGTTGTAGATAGTAGTCTTTTAGGACTTACATTAGGATTTTTAGGATCTGTAATTGGATTAATAACAGCATTCGATTCTGTAGAAGCTATGGGAGATGCAGATCCTTCTATTTTTGCTGGAGGACTAAAAGTGTCTTTATTAACAGCCGTTTTTGGACTTTTTACTTTTGTTATTGCTAGAATAGGTATTCTTGCTTTAAGAGGGTTGCAAAAATCGTAATCAATCTAATTTTAAAATTTTTTTAAACAATTTTACTCAAAGTAATCGTTTGAGCTCTTTAGTTATTCATACTAACTGTTTAAATTTTAATTTATTTTTTAAATGACACATAAAAAAATAGTAGTATTCGTTATAGTGATTTTTGTTTTAATGCAGCAGTCAATTAATGCTCAAACAAATAAAAGCCAACAATTTTTACAAAACGTAGGTGCGTTAGATAGTATTTATTCTAAAACCTTAAATGAATCTAGAGACATCTATATTCAATTGCCAGATAGCTATAATGCTGAGGTTAATAAAACGTATCCTGTTGCTTATATTTTAGATGGAGAATTGTTTCTTCCCATAGTAAGTAATGTTCAGAGTTTTTATAGTGGCGGGTTTATACCAGAAATGGTGTTAATAGGTATTTCAAATGCTAAAAGCAGGACAAGAGATTTAACAACATCTAAAATAACATCAAAATATGGTATGCCGTTTAATGAAGAAAATGGAGGCGCTGCTAATTTCTTGAAATTTATTAAAGAGGAATTAGTTCCTTATGTTGAAAGTAATTATAGAGTAACCAATTACAGAACATTAATAGGGCATTCTTACGGCGGATTATTTGGTGTTTATACATTAATTAATGATCCTGATGTATTTGCTAATTATTTGTGTATTGACCCAAGTTTAGATTGGGATAATCAAAAAGTATTAAAACAAGCAGAAGCTGTTTTGTCTAAAAACGATTTTTCGAAAAAATCTTTATACGTCTCTTTAAGTGGTCAGTTGCATATGCAAAATCCAAATATCACTATAGATAATGTTATGAAAGACACCACAGATTTCACTGTTTTTTCACGTTCAAATTTGATGCTGTCAAATATAATAGAGAAGCATGAACAAAACGGTTTGAATTATACATGGCAGTTTTATGCTAACGATATACATGGTACAATTCCTTTGCCTTCTATTAAAGATGGATTGTTGTCAACTTTTAAATGGTTTCAAATGGAAAACACAGATAAAATAAATTCTCCAGAAACATCAAAAGAAGACCTTTTTAATATTATAAAGCATAGAGAAATAAAACTTAAAGATCATTTTGGGTATCAAGTACCACCATACCCTGAGATGCTTTTAAACATGTCTGGATATATGAATATGGAAATGGGACAGCTAGATAAATCTAAAATGTATTTTGAACTTGCCGTAAAATATTTTCCAAAAAGTGATAATGCTTATGATTCTATGGCCGATTATTATGAAACTCAAAAAGATTATAAAAACGCATTAAAATATGTAACTAGAGCTTTTGAATTGAATAGTAAGGATTATTATAAAAAGCGAATTCAAGAACTAAAGATTAAGAAATAGCAATAATGAATTTTTAAAACAAAAAATCCTTTTCATTCATTTGAAAGGGATTTTTTTATTTATATAAACGTATGATTAGGCTTAGGGCTAATCAGTTTCTTTCCTGTTTATCGCGTCTCTTTTTAATATCCGAAAGAGGTAAACCTTTTTCACGTATGTAGAAATTGTTTTTCGGACTTCCAATAATTTGAGAAGCATACACACCTGAATGTCCAGAAAACAAATAAGCCGTACTACAAGCTAAAGCAATAAAAACGCCTGCTTCGATACCAAATAATTCAATGCCCATAATAGTACATGCAATAGGCGTATTGGTAGCGCCTGCAAAAACAGCAACAAAGCCCATGCCTGCCAGCAATCCCATGGGTAACGGGATAAACCAAATTAACACATTTCCTAAAGTAGCACCTATAAAAAATAAAGGCGTTACTTCGCCTCCTTTAAAACCAGCACCTAGCGTAAAAGAGGTGAGTAATACTTTTAATAAAAAGTCATAAGAGTTGAGATTGACATCAAAAGCCTCTACTATGGTAGGAATACCTAAACCAATGTACTTAGTTGTTCCCATAAAGTAAATGGTAACGGCTAAAATAACACCACCGACAACAGGTCGTAATGGCGGGTATTTAATATGTTTTTTAAATAAGTTACTCCAAAAATGAGTCGATTTAGAAAACAACATAGCAACCAAACCAAAAATAATACCTGCTAATAAAGCCCATAATAGGTTTACAGGATTCATTTCGGCAACCGTAGAAATATGGTAATGTGTATGCGATACATTCCAGATTTCACAAAAATAGTTTGCAAAAACAGCCCCCATAAAACTTGGGATGATAGCATCAAGTCTAATTCTTCCTAAAACTAAAACCTCAAGAGCAAAAATACCACCGGCTAAAGGCGTTCCAAAAACAGAAGCAAAACCAGCACTAATACCTGCAATTAAAAGAATTTGTCTATCGCGTTTAGAGAGTTTTAAAATTTTGGTAAACTGGTCGGCAATAGCGCCACCAATTTGTACAGCTGTACCCTCGCGACCTGCCGATCCTCCAAATAAATGTGTTACAATAGTGCCAAATAACACCAAAGGAGCCATTTTAAAAGGGATTATTTTTTTTGGTGAGTGAAATTCTTCAAGTAATAAGTTATTGCCTTTTACAACATCATTACCATATAAATGATACGACAAGCCAATAATAAAACCGCCAATTGGTAACAACCAAATAATCCATAAATGAGATTCTCTGTAATTTGTAGCCCATTCTAAACTTGTAAGAAAGAAAGCCGAAACACTACCAGCAACAGCGCCTAAAAGCAAACAAATAAACACCCATTTTACAAGATAGAGTAGTGTGGGAACTTGTTCAATAGAGAGTAAGAATTTTTTAATTTTAGCTATCATAAAGTGCAATGTGTTGCAAATATAAATTAAATATTAGATAGGTGATTATTTTGAAAGGCATTAGATTGTTTGCTAAGCATTAGCAAATCTAATTCTATTAGTTTTGTTTCTATTTCAACTAATCCAACGTCAATTTTATCATTAAAGCTTTTTATCTTAAAAGAGGTGTTTTAATTTTTATTGAAATTTAATTTGGTAACTTTTATTTTACAATAAGGTTACTTTGAAACTTGCTTAGCGGCATGAGGTTTGTGATATCTGTTTTTCAATCTTAAAAACAACAGATTATGAAAAACAAATTAATTATTGCATTGCTATTAGTAGGTTCAACAGTTTTTGCGCAAAACACTGAAGAAAAATTTGAAATTCCTAAAAACCAGTGGACGTTAGGAGGGAACGTTAGTTTTAATTCTAGGAGTTCAGAATATGAAAATAATTCTGTAAATAGTATTAATAAATATGAGAATAAAGCTAAAGGCTTTGGTATAAAACCAGAAGTTGGTTATGCTATAAGTAATAATTTAATTTTGGGTTTAGGTGTTGGTTATTTATATTCTGAATATGAAAATATAAATAGTGAAGAGTATCAAACTAAAACATATAGAGTAACACCATACGTACGAAAATATTTTCCATTAAATGAGAGATTTGCTTTTAACATACAGGGAGAATTATCATTTTCTGATAGTGAGCGTAAAACTAAAGAAGAAGGCTCAACTAATTTTTCATCAATAGGGAAAGGTAATGATTTTTTTGTAGGTTTAAGACCAGGAATAACATATAGCTTATCTCATAAAATTTATTTAAACGCTACTATGGGTACTTTAGGGTTTACTAATAGTAAATGGGAATCTGATAGTAGTAAAGATAAAACGGATGTATTTGATTTTAACTTAGGAACTTCAAATTTAGCTTTTGGGCTCTTAATTTTGATCTAAACTTAAAACCATGTGTTAATCCTTTATTAGCATCAAGTAATGTAATTTTATAATCTCCTTTTATTAATTTAAAAGGAGATTTTTTTGTTTATGTTCATTTTGTCATTCCTGCGCAGGCAGGAATCCACAAGTCAGAAATTAATTAAGTAGACTTTAGTTTTAGCGGAATAGACTTAAATTTAACAAATACACCCGCGTTAGGGATTGCCGTGAAAAGCCCACAGCGACGTAGGAGCGAGGACTTGTAACAGAAAGCCCGACCCGATAGGGTAACGCCCAAAAAATTACTTTCTCTTATTTCGTTTGTTATAATTTTTATCGCCTCTAGTTTTAGGCTTTTTGTACTTAGCTGCTATTTTAAATTTGTAGGAACCACCTAAGTTTTCTTTAGAATTCTTTTCAGATTTCTGGTGAAAGGCTGGTCCTGGCGCATCTTCGTCTGTATTGCGTTTGTTAGGGTTGTTACGTTCTTTTATTACCGGACGCTCTTCTTGAATAAGTTCGGTAGATATTGTAACGGTTTCTGGAATTTCCAATAACGGAATTTCCATATTCATTAAGGTTTCAATATTCTCAATGGCATCGGCTTCCTTTTCGGTATTAAAAATAAGGGCTTCTCCTTTACGTTCGGCACGACCTGTTCTACCAATACGGTGCATGTAGTTTTCTGGGTAAATTGGTGTGTCGAAATTAATAACATGCGATACGTTGTCAATATCTAATCCACGCGCCATAACATCGGTAGCCACTAAAATACGGTTGTCTCCGTTTCTAAATTGCTCGATACTACGTAAACGGTAATTTTGTGTTTTGTTAGAGTGAATGACGCATAACTCATCATGAAAAATTTCATCGAGTTGATCGAACAAGCGATCGGCCATTTTTTTATACGCCACAAATATTAAAACCTTATTAAAGGTTTCGGTATCGTTTAGTAAATGTGTTAGTAAATTTACTTTGGTATAAAAATTAGGAACTTTGTAACGTGTTTGCGAGATGTTATCTAGCGGTGTTCCAGAAATAGCAATGGATACACGCTCTGGAGTTTTAAAGAAATCGTTAATTAGTAAATCGACATCTTCGGTCATGGTTGCCGAAAACATAATGTTTTGTCTCTTTTCTGGAAGTATATCGAAAATATTAATTAACTGATGTTTAAAGCCTAAATCTAGCATGACATCAACTTCATCAATCACTAATTTTTGTATTGATTTTAATTGTAATACACGGCTTAAAGCTAAATCGTATAATCTACCTGGTGTTGCTACTAAAATATCAATACCCTCGGCAATGGCTTGCTTTTGCGTGTTAATGTTAGTGCCTCCATACACTCCTAATACACGGTTATTGATGTATTTTGATAGTTTTTCAATTTCATCTACCACCTGCACCACCAATTCGCGTGTTGGTACTAACACCAAAATACGCGGATTTTCTTGTGTCGAAAATTTTAAATTCTTTAAAATAGGCAACATGTAGGCAAAGGTTTTACCAGTACCTGTTTGGGCAATACCAACCATATCCCTACCCGAACTTACCACATTAAAAGCTTCTGCTTGAATGGGTGTAGGTGTTGTAAAGCCTAAATCGTCTAAGGCGTTATATAGTGGGGTGTTTAAATTTAAATCGTGAAATGTCAAAATATGCTATTTAGCTGGCAAAGTTACGTTTATTATTTTTTAGATGGTTTATTACCTTTAAGTAAAATATTATCGAATTCGTTAATTTTTAATTATTTAAAAACTAACTTAGTATATTAAAAAAATATAGATGATTAGAAAAAATATTTTTGCAATTATTTTTTTGATACCGCTTTATATTATTGCACAAAACAATTCGGCTGATATTAAGCAATTTATAGATAGTGTAGATGAAAAAACACCTCAATTACTTCGTGGTTTTAATGTTCCTGGAGCTGTTATAGGAATTATTGAAAATGGGGAAATTATTTTACAAAAGGGTTATGGTTATTCTAACGTTGATAAAGAGATTAAAGTAACTACTAAGACAGGTTTTAATATTGGATCAATCTCAAAAACCGTAACAGCTTGGGGAATTATGAAATTAGTGCAAGAAGGGAAAATAGAGCTTGATGCCCCAGCTGAAAAGTATCTTACACGATGGCATCTGCCAAAATCAGGTTTTGATTCAAATGAAGTAACAATAAGAAGATTGTTAAGTCATACAGCAGGATTGTCATTACACGGATACCCTGGGTGGTCGCCTAATGATATATTGCCAACAATAGAGGAGTCTTTAAATGGTAAAAATAATGGACCAGGACGTGTAAAAATAATTATGGAACCAGGAACTAAATGGAAGTATTCTGGAGGAGGATTTACAATTCTTCAATTAATAATTGAAGAAGTAACAGGGGAGAAATTTGAGGATTATATGCAAACAGAAATATTAAATCCTCTTGGAATGATTAATAGTAGTTATACTATTGATGAAAAAATATTAAATTCTTCATCTTTAGAATATAATGATTTTGGAGAAGAAATAGATTTTGAGTTGTTTACTGCAAAAGCAGCAGCTGGATTACATACAACTTTAGAAGATTTTATGCTTTTTGTACAAGCAAGTCTTTATAAAAGTGAAAACAACAAAAGTTATCAGCATATTTTATCGACAGATTATGTTGAACAAATGATGTCACCAGAACCAGAAACTAATGGAGTTTATGGTTTAGGGTATCAAGTGGAAATATTAGGAGATTCAAAGGTTTTAAAAGGTCATGGAGGGGCTAATTCAGGTTGGCATGCTTTGTTTATGGTAGACCCAATCTCTAATGATGGATTTATTATGTTTACAAACGGAGGTGCAGGATATAATATTTATAGTCAGATAATTTGTTATTGGGAGCATTGGAAAAGCAGTAAAAAGGTAGATGATGCTGATTGTAATAAACTACCTTCTATCTCAAATAAGATAAAACAAATTATAGATGTTGATGGTACTAATTATATTAATAATGATTATTTTGAATTAAAAAAAAATCAATTAGATAAATATAATTTTTCTGAGGAACAATTAAATAAATTGGGCTACTATTATTTAGGAAAAGGAGCAATTGAAAACTCAATTGCTGTATTCAAACTAAATGTTGAAGCTTTCCCAGAATCCTATAATGTTTATGATAGTTATGCTGAGGCTCTTTTAAAAGGGAATTATAGAGATAAGGCTATAGAAAATTATATAAAATCAGTAGAGTTAAATTCAGATAACTATAATGCAATAGAAATATTGAAGAAATTAGGTGTAAAAAAACACTAAAAATTTAATAGAGATTTATATAACACCCATAAAAATAATTACACTAAATGTTCATTCCCTATTTCAATACTGTAGCTTGCATTAAAGGTCTCGTTAGGTGCAAGTTTTATAATACCTTCTTTGGTTTTTAAATCTTGATTGGTGTTTTCGTTATCGGCAATACCTAGCCAAGGTTCTATACAAACGTAATCGCCTTCTGGTTTTGCCCAAATACCTAAAAAGTCGAAATCATTATAAGTAAAAGATAAAATGTTTCCGTATTTATTACTCTTTAAGATGACTTTTCTAGATTTTAAATCTTTAAAAATAAGCGCATCGGCATTAAATAAGTCGTGCATAAGCGGTAACAAATTCGTATTATTAAATACGGATTTTGTTTTAGGTGAAATAAGGCCGTTTTCCATATTGATGAGGTGTGTTTCAGAGTTTTCAGGGTGTTCGAATTCTAAAACGTAATCATCATAATTTTCATCGTCATACACAGGGCACTTAAAAGCAGGATGGCCGCCAACCGAGAAATACATGGGTTTGCTATCAACGTTTTTAACGGTGTGTGCTATTGTTATGGTTGTGTCTGTTAGTGTGTACTTAATATAAAACTCAAACTTAAACGGATATGTTTTTAGCGTTGCTTCACTATAAATAAGTTTGAATGTTAAGCTGTTTTCGGTTTGTTCGTGTAGCGTAACATGGTCGTTGTTTCGCACCATACCATGTTTTGGTAAACTATATGCTTTATCTTCAAAAAAATAGGTGTCGTTTTTTAAAGCACCAATAATTGGGAATAGGTTAGGCGCGAAGCTACCCCAAACATCTGGGTTGGCATTCCACATAAATTCGGTGTGATGCTTTGTCGATGTAATTTTGCATAATTCGGCGCCAATTTTTTTAACTGCAATCTTAAGTTTCTCGTTTTGTAAGGTGTACATGCTTTTAGATGTTTAAAGTACAAAAATCTTAATTTTTTAAGTATTCTACTTAACTTTGCGCAATAATCTTTTTTATTGAGAACAAAACAAATTTTTAAATTTAAAGATTCTAAAGTCTTTAAAAGTCAGATTCGCATTTGGGCACAACAGTTTGATGATGTGGTTTGGCTAGATTCTAATAATTACGAGCAAAGCTATTCTAATTACGATGCGGTTTTGGCGGTTGATGCGTTTACTGGCATTCAAACAGATTATCTTCAGGGTTTTGAAAAACTAAAAGAGTATCAAACCTTAGTAAACGATTGGATTTTTGGGTACCTAACCTACGATTTAAAAAACGATGTTGAAGCTTTAAAATCGACTAATTTTGATGGTTTAGAATTTCCTGATTTATACTTTTTTCAGCCTAAGAAACTATTTTTATTTAGAGGTGATAATGTTGAAATTCAATATTTAAATTGTGTTGATGATGAAATTGAAGACGATTTAAACGCTATTGAGAATATAGATGATAGTGACCTTGAGAGCAAGATTTCCGATGATCAAATCAAAATAAAACTTCGCATTCATAAAGATGAATACTTCGAGAAAATAAAAAATATGCTTGCCCATATACATCGTGGCGATATTTATGAAGCGAATTTTTGTCAAGAGTTTTATGCCGAAGACACAACAATTAATCCTTTAGAGACTTATAATAAACTTAATGACATTTCTAATCCGCCTTTTGCAACTTTTTTAAAATGTCAAGATAAATACTTGCTATCGGCTTCACCAGAGCGTTACTTGAAAAAAGAAGGAACAACCTTAATTTCGCAGCCTATAAAAGGAACAGCAAAGCGTTCGTTAGATGTTGAAGAAGATGCGAAGCTGAAACAGGATTTGTTAGAAAACGAAAAGGAGCGAAGTGAAAACATTATGATTGTTGATTTGGTACGTAACGATTTGTCTAAAACCGCCACTAAAGGAAGTGTGAAAGTAAAAGAGTTGTGCAAGATTTATACCTTCGACCAAGTGCATCAAATGATTTCTTCGGTTACATCGCAAGTTGAAGCTTCAACACATCCTATAGATATTATAAAAAGCACCTTCCCAATGGGAAGTATGACGGGCGCTCCTAAAATTTCGGCAATGCAAATTATTGAAGATTTAGAAGCTACCAAACGCGGACTCTACTCAGGTGCCGTGGGGTATTTTTCCCCCACAGGCGATTTCGATTTTAATGTGGTTATTCGTAGTATTTTATATAACGAAACCAAAAAATACGTGTCTTATTCCGTTGGTGGCGCTATTACAGCAAAAAGCGACCCGTTAAAAGAATACGAGGAATGTTTGGTAAAGGCTAAAGCGATGCGAACGGTTTTGGAGAACTAATCAATATGATCTTTAAACTGATCTTTGACTTCATTAAAAATAAACTCCACACGTTTTACTTCCATAGATCTTACTTTTGATATTTCTTCAAAACTTAGCTTCCCAAAAACTATTAAATCAATAATATTCGACACGTTTAATGGTAACCAACTGTATAAACTGCCTAGTCTTTTTTTAGAGTCATTAAGTGACGCGGTATCAATATCAAAAGCTTCTAAAACCGAACTATCATTATCGGCATATAAAAACAAATGTTTGTGTTTATGGTCTTGCTTGTACGAGATATCATTTAAATCTTCATTCATAACAAAATCCATATCGGCATCAACAGTATATTTTTCTTCTAAATCATCCAATTCTTCTTCTAAAATAGAATTTGTGCTAATCGTGTTTTTATGAAAGGCCTCTTTTTTAAAAAGCGTGTTTAAATCGGCATCAACAATTTTAAAAAGCTTCAGTTTTATGGTTGTAGCATCGCTATCAATATTATATCCTTTTTCGTAGTATTTAGCAATAGCCTCGTCAATAATACCATGAGACGTATACATGTTTTTAGGAATAATTCCCGTAGATATTGCAATGTATAGTCTGTGCTTAACATAGGCTTGTAAATGTTGGGTTGCAGAAATAACACGTTTATCAAAAGCTTCTTTTGTTTTTTTATCGTTTATTTTATCTAATGAGCACATAACAATAGTATTTAAAATTAATACTTAAAAGGTACTTCTGTTTTAGAATAAAATTCATGATTTATATCATTTTATATTAACGATTTTCGATTAAATTAAACCCTCAAAGTTGTATATTTGAACCATGTTTGCACAATTTGAACACCATTTAGAATCGCGTTTACCTTTTTTGAAAAAAAGCAAACTTCTTATAGCCATTTCTGGAGGAATTGATAGTGTGATTTTAACACATGTATCTCATAAAGCAGGTTTAAATATCGCATTAGCACATTGTAATTTTAATTTGCGTGGTGAAGAAAGCGATGCCGATGAAAACTTTGTTTTGCAATTGGCAGAAAGCTTAGATTTAGAAGCCTTTGTTGAAAGTTTTGATACCAATGCATATGCCAAGAAACATAAGGTTTCTATACAAATGGCAGCGAGAGAACTTCGTTATAATTGGTTTGAAGGATTAGCAGAACAGCTAAGTTTCGATTATGTTTTAACAGCGCATCATGCCGATGATAATTTAGAAACTTTTTTAATCAATTTATCAAGAGGCACTGGGTTAGATGGTTTAACAGGTATTCCTGAAGTTAACAACCATTTTGTGAGACCACTGTTACCATTTTCTAGTAGCGATATCGAAACTTACGCTAAAGCGAACAATATAAAGTGGCGAGACGATAGCAGTAATGCCTCTACGAAGTATTTACGGAATAAATTAAGGCACGATGTGATTCCTATTTTGAAGGAAATGAATCCAAGTGTATTACAGAATTTTCAAAATACAATTAGTAATTTAAATGATACAGCCGATATTGTTGAAGAAAGCATTGATGGTTTTTTTAATAATGCTGTTGAAATGATAGACGACCATCAAATGGTTTTTAAAATTTCTGAATTTAAAAAGCTGAATAACCCGAAAGCGTATCTATTTGAAATATTTAAAGATTACGGATTTACAGAATGGGATGATGTTGTAAGTCTTTTAGATGCACAATCTGGCAAGCAAGTTTTGTCGTCTACTCACCGTTTAATAAAAGATAGAGAGCATGTTTTGTTAAGCGAGCTTTTTGTAGAAGCAAATGAAAGTATTGTTATTTCTGAAACAGATAAAAACGTTGAAACCCCATTGGGGATTTTGCTTTTTGATGAAGCGGATGCTATTTTAAAAAAACAAAACAATGTTATTTATGTTGATAAAGACGTTTTGAAATTCCCATTGAAACTAAGAAAATGGCAAGAAGGCGATGTGTTTTATCCGTTAGGAATGACAGGAAAAAAGAAGCTGAGTAAGTATTTTAAAGACGAAAAATTATCGCTTTTAGATAAAGAAAACACCTGGTTGTTATGTTCTGAAAATACGATTGTTTGGGTTGTTAACCGTAGAGCAGATAACAGGTTTCGAGTAACTGATAAAACGAAGCAAATACTTAAAATTGAGTTGAAGTAAACTGACATGCTGAGTGCAGTCGAAGCATTTTATTAATTAAACAATATGTCATTCCTGCGTAGGCAGGAATCTATAATAAACATGAAGCTACAAGGTAACATAGTCGATATACTAAACAAACGTATTTTTAAAGGTGAAGTTACTTTTAAGGATGGCAAAATAGTTTCTATTCAAGAGAAAGATCACGATGTAAATCATTACATATTACCAGGGTTTGTAGATGCTCACATTCATATTGAAAGCTCTATGTTAGTGCCTAGTGAGTTTGCTCGTCTAGCAGTTACTCATGGTACGGTAGCAACTGTTTCAGATCCGCATGAGATAGCCAATGTTTTAGGTGTTGAAGGTGTTGAGTTTATGATTGAAAATGGGAAGCAAGTGCCTCTTAAATTCAATTTTGGAGCACCATCTTGCGTACCAGCAACAACTTTTGAATCGGCAGGAGCTGTTATAGATTCAGATGCTATTAAAAGACTTCTGGAAAATCCAGATATTAAGTATTTAGCAGAAATGATGAATTATCCAGGCGTGTTGTTTGATGATGATGAAGTCATGAAAAAAATAGCATGGGCTAAATATTTTAATAAACCCGTTGATGGTCATGCACCAGGTTTAAGAGGAAAGGATGTTTTAAAATATATAAGAGCAGGTATTTCTACAGATCATGAGTGTTTTTCTTATGACGAAGCTTTAGAAAAGCTTCAAAAAGGTATGAAAATTTTAATTCGTGAAGGTAGTGCTGCTAAGAATTTTGAAGCCTTAATAGATTTAGCTTCAGAGCATTTTGAAAGCATGATGTTTTGTAGTGACGATAAACATCCAGACGATTTAATATTAGATCACATTAATAAACTTTGTGCACGAGCGGTAGCAAAAGGAGTTGATGTTTTTAAAGTGCTGCAAATGGCATGTATTAACCCTGTAAAACATTATAATTTAGATGTGGGATTGTTACAGATTGGCGATGATGCCGATTGTATTGTTGTGGAAGATTTAGTCAACTTTAAAACGCTTCAAACATATATAAATGGCACATTGGTGTTTAATGAAGGAGTGTCCTTGATTAAGCCCGTTGTTTTTGAAAATTTGAATAATTTCAATTGTGATAAAAAAGAAATTTCAGATTTTAAGTTTGAATCTTCAGCTAAAAAAATAAGAGTTATTGAAGCTTTAGAAGGGCAGTTAGTAACTAACGAACTAAAAGAAGACGCTTTAATTGTACATGGAAACTTAGTTTCAAATATTGAAAAAGATATTTTAAAAATGACGGTGGTTAACCGTTACAATAACGATGATCCAGCCATAGCGTTCATTAAAAATTTCGGTTTGAAAGATGGAGCGATAGCATCTTCCGTAGGTCATGATTCTCATAATATTATTGCTGTAGGAGTTAGTGATGAAGCCATTTGTAAAGCGGTTAATTTTCTTATTGAAAACAAAGGTGGTATTTGTGCTGTGTCCAATTCCGAAGAAAAAATAATTTCATTGCCTGTTGCAGGAATTATGAGTGATAAAGATGGTAAAACAGTAGGCGAAGATTATGCGAAACTCGACAAGATGGCAAAAGAATTAGGAAGCACTTTACATGCGCCTTATATGACCTTGTCTTTTATGGCTTTGTTGGTTATTCCATCATTAAAATTAAGTGATAAGGGGCTTTTTAATGGCACCGATTTTAAATTTACAGACTTAGAAGTCAACTAAAAACGTGTTGTTTTTTAGTAAAAGACGCAAAGTATAAAAGAATATGAAAATTTTAATATTAATTTCACCAACTGAAAACTGCGACTGCGACAGAATACTGTAAATATGCCAATAATAGACGCTGCCTACAAACCTTCATTTCTTTTTAAAAACGGATTCATTTCTACAGTTTACTCGGGTTTAGTTCGGCGCGTTAAACTAAAGCAAGAGCGCGAACGAATTACTTTAAAAGATGGCGATTTTTTAGATTTAGATTGGAGTTTCTCTAAGGAGAAATCAAACAAACTTGTGTTGTGTTTTCACGGATTAGAAGGTCACGGACAAAGACCGTATGTAACGGGTTTAGCAAAATTGTTTAATAATGATGGTATTGATGCCATCTGTGTGAATTTTAGAGGTTGTAGTGGAGAAGATAATTTAAAATACAGAAGTTACCATTCTGGAGCTACCGATGATTTGGAAGACATTATAGAGCATGTTTTAGCTTTAAATAAATATACAGATATCTATTTATACGGTATAAGTTTAGGTGCTAACGTAATATTAAAATATTTAGGTGAGCGCGATGAAGTACCAAATGAAATAAAAGCAGGTGTTGCTATTTCTGTACCTGCAGATTTAATGGGTTCTTGTAACGAACTTTATAAACCTAAAAACAGATTGTATTCCAATCGATTTTTGAATCATTTAACGAAACGATTAGTTAATAAGCTTGTTAAGTTTCCTGAGGATTTATCGCAAGAAGAATTTTGTACCATTAAAACACTCATAGATTTTGATGATGTTTACACTTCTAAAGCTCATGGTTTTAGAGATGCCATAGATTATTATGCAAAAAGCAGTTGTCTTCAGTTTTTACCAAATATAAAAACACCAGCATTAATTATTAATGCGTTGAATGATTCGTTTTTATCTCCAGAATGCTATCCTGTAAAGGAAGCAAAAGAAAATCCGAATTTATACTTAGAGATGCCTCAATATGGAGGACATGTTGGGTTTATTGGTAAAAAGAATGTGTATTATAATGAAGCACGCGCTTTAGAGTTTATTAAAATACACGCTTAAATATAAAACGCCGATGTATGCTTAATGTCCTTTAAAACAAAGGTGCTATTTAGTACGCCAATATTTTCAATTTTAGAAAGTTTGTATTTTACAAAATTGTGATAGCTTTCTAAGTCCTTGGTATTTATTTTTAAAATAAAATCAACTTGTCCTGCCATATGGTAACACTCTTGTACTTCTTTTAAATTCTGAATTTGTTCTTCAAACTTTTCAATAAACGCTTCATTATGATAGCGCATCGATACTTGGCATATGGTAGTTACTGATCTGTCAATAAGTTTTTTGTCAAGTATCGCAACATATTTTTTTATAAACCCTTGTTTTTCAAGACGACGAATACGTTCGTAAACAGGTGAAGGTGTTAAGTTTAAAATGTTAGCAATTTCTTTAGCAGTTTTTTTAGAATCGTTTTGTAAAATTCTAAGGATGGTTACATCGGTTTCGTCTAAATTTTCCATGAAATGTCAAATAAAAATTATGGCAAAGATTAATTTATTTAAATATAAAAAGTAAATATAGCTTTTTTTTTATTGTTTTTAAGCTTTTATTACTTGTTTGTTGTGTTTTTTGGAGTTTAAAACTTCTATAATGTAATTTTGTTAGTGAATAATACTTTTTATAATGAACACTAAAATTTTAATAATAGGAGCAAATGGTCAATTAGGGTCTGTGCTAACTACAGCTTTACAAGACAAGTATGGACTTGAAAATGTAATTGCTTCCGATTTAAGAAAAGCAGAGCATAATCATGGGATATTTGAGATTATTGATGCTACAGATTATGATAGAATTCAACATGTAGTCACACAATATAAAATCTCTCAAATTTATCATTTAGCCGCTATTCTTTCTGCTAGAGGTGAAGAAAATCCTTTACAAACTTGGGATATTAACACAAAAACCTTATTAAATGTTCTTGAAATATCAAGACTTAATGATATTGAAAAAGTGTTTTATCCGAGTTCTATTGCTGTTTTTGGTGATGCAGCTCCTAAACAGGATACCCCAAACGATGCGTATTTAAATCCTTCTACAGTATACGGAATCAGTAAGGTTGATGGTGAAAATTGGGCACAGTATTATTTCCTTAAATACGGATTAGATGTACGATCTATTCGTTATCCAGGAGTTATTGGCTATCAATCATTACCAGGAGGCGGTACAACCGATTATGCGGTAGATATTTATCATAAAGCGGTTTTAAAAGAATCATTTACATGCTTTCTAAATGATGATACAACGCTGCCTATGATATATATGGATGATGTTATTAGAGCAACTATAGAACTTATGGAAGCACCTTTAGAACATATAAAAATAAGAACCTCTTATAATATTGCAGGTGTTAGTTTTTCGCCTAAAGATGTGGCTTTAGAAATATCTAAAATCTTTCCTGATTTTACGATAACTTATAAACCAGATTTTAGAGAAACTATTGCTAAGAATTGGCCAAAATCTATTGATGACTCTCAGGCACAAACAGATTGGGGTTGGCAGCCTAATTATAATCTAGAAGCCATTACAAAAGATATGATAAGTGCCTTAACAGATTATTATAAAAAGGCCGTTTAAGCAACAAAAAAAATAAAAATAAAATTATGTATTCAAATATAAAAGACGATTTACAAAACGAGTTAAACGAAATTAAAGCAGCAGGCTTGTATAAAGAAGAACGTATTATAACAACGCCGCAAGGTGCTGAAATTAGTACAACAGCTTCAGATGGCGTGTTGAATTTTTGTGCTAACAATTATTTAGGATTATCATCACATACAGAGGTGATTGAAGCGAGTAAAAAAGTAATTGATACACATGGTTTCGGATTGTCATCGGTACGTTTTATTTGTGGAACTCAAAATATTCATAAAGAATTAGAGCAAAAAACAGCTAATTTTTTAGGAATGGAAGATTGTATTTTATACGCAGCTGCTTTTGATGCTAATGGCGGGATTTTTGAACCTATTTTAGGGGCGGAAGATGCTATTATTTCTGATGCTTTAAACCATGCATCTATTATTGATGGCATTAGATTGTGTAAAGCAGGACGTTTTAGATATAACCATAATGATATGGCAGATTTAGAAGCACAATTAATCAAGGCTAAAGATGCTCGTAGAAAACTAATTGTGACCGATGGTTCTTTTTCTATGGATGGAACAATAGCACAGCTAGATAAAATTTGTGATTTAGCCGATAGATATGATGCTATGGTTATGATTGATGAATGTCATTCTACAGGTTTTATTGGTAAAACTGGTCGTGGAACCCATGAGTACAGAAATGTCATGGATAGAGTTGATATTATTACAGGAACTTACGGAAAAGCATTAGGAGGTGCATCAGGAGGTTTTACAGCGGCAAGAAAAGAGATTGTAGATATGCTTAGACAGCGTTCTAGACCTTATTTGTTTTCAAATACATTAGCGCCGTCTGTAGTTGGTGCTTCTATTAAAGTGTTAGATTTATTGAGTGAGTCCACTCATTTACGTGATAAGTTAGTTGAAAATACTACTTATTTTAGATCAGAAGTCGTAGCTGCTGGTTTTAATATTATTTCTGGCGATCATCCTATAGTGCCAATCATGTTGGGAGATGCTAAATTAGCTCAAGAATTTGCTTCAAAATTATTGATAGAAGGCATTTATGTAATAGGCTTCTTTTACCCTGTTGTGCCGCAAGGGAAAGCTAGAATACGTGTTCAAATATCTGCAGCTCACGATCGTAAAGATTTAGAAAAGGCTATTCAAGCTTTTGTAAAAGTTGGTAAAGAGCTGGGGGTGATATAATATAATTTTTAGTTTAAGAATGGTTTAAAGTGTTTTTCTTAAATCTATGTTAAAAGGCATCAAGTAATTATTCTTGGTGCCTTTTTTTGTATTTTAGAAAGATTAAATCATTAATTAATCGATTCTAAAAACTACAGCTATGCCAACATTCAACTTGAAAATTAATGATAAAACATATACTGTCGAGGCAGATATGGATACCCCTTTATTGTGGGTTTTGAGAGATCAAATAAATTTATTAGGTACTAAATATGGTTGTGGAGTAGGACAATGTGGTGCTTGTACAGTTCATGTAGAAGGTGTTGCAACTCGTAGCTGTTTGCTTCAAGTATCTCAAGCTGCAGGAATGAATATTACAACCATCGAAGGTCTTTCAGAAACAGGCGATCATCCTGTTCAAAAGGCGTGGGTTGAGCATGATGTTCCTCAGTGTGGCTATTGTCAAGCAGGGCAAATTATGTCGGCTGTGTCGTTATTAAAGAATAATCCAGATCCATCAGATAAAGATATCGAAGCCGCAATGAATGGAAATATTTGTCGCTGTGGTACCTATTTGAGAATTAAACAAGCTATTAAAACCGCTTCAAAACTATAAACTCAGAAATCATGACAAAAATAAAAACACAATATAATCGTCGTTCATTTCTGAAAATATCTGCAGCAGCAGGTGGCGGTATGCTTATAGGATTTAGTTGGTTAACGGGTTGCGTTTCAGATTCTAATGTTAAAACAGTTGAGGTTCCAAACGAATGGTTTGATATCAATGGTTATATCAAGATAGGAGACACAGGCATGGTTACCATATATTCGCCCAATCCAGAAATTGGTCAGAATGTAAAAACCTCCATGCCCATGATTGTTGCAGAAGAATTGGATGTAGATTGGAATCATGTTGTTGTAGAACAAGCGCCTTTAAATACAGGGTTTTATCAAAATCAGTTTGCAGGAGGGAGTTTATCGATTCGATTGAGTTGGAACGCATTGCGACTAGCAGGAGCAACAGGAAGACGTATGTTATTAGAAGCAGCAGCTAAAGAATGGGGTTTAAGCGTTTCCGATTTAACTGTAAATAAAGGAATCATTAAAGAAAAAAATGGAGAGCGAAGTATTTCTTATGGAGAGATAGCGTCAAAAGCTGTTGGGATTGAAATTCCTGAAGAAGTAGAACTTAAAAGTCCAAAGAATTTCAACTTAATAGGAACCAGCCAAAAGAATGTAGATAGAAATGAAATAATTACCGGAAAACCTCTATTTGGTTTAGATTTTACAAGAGAAGGCATGCAATTAGCCATGATTCAGCACCCGCCTGCTTTTGGTATGAAGGTGAAGGGGTTTAATGCTGAAGAGATAAAAAGTATGCCTGGGGTAAAAGATGCGTTTATTATTGATATTTCTATAGAAGAACCTTCATGGTCTGATGAAAAAGGGTTTTTAGAGCTTATAGCTATTGTAGGGGATTCTACTTGGCAATTAATGAAAGCGAAAAAGCGAATAAAAGCCAATTGGGAAGTTATTGGTGAATTAGAAAATTCAGGTATTCATACCGAAAGATTAGAAAAAGCAATTGCATCTGGAAAAGCAGTGAAAATCAGAAAAGATGGCGATCCGGAAGCAGCTTTTAAAAGGGCTGCAAAAGTTATTGAACGCACTTATACAGCGCCATTCATCGCTCATAATACCATGGAGCCCATGAATTTCTTTGCAAACGTTACTGAAAATTCTGCTGAACTAATTGGTCCTACTCAAACACCAGAGGCGTTGGAGACATCTGTTTCTAAATTATTAAATATGCCTATTGAGGATATAACAGTTAATATGACTAGAATTGGTGGTGGGTTTGGTAGGAGACTTTATGTTCATTTTGGTGTAGAAGCAGCTGCTATTTCTAAAAAAATAGGAGGCCCTGTAAAACTTATTTATACAAGAGAAGACGATATGAGTCAAGGGACTTACCGACCAGCTTATATAATTAAATACAAAGCAGGGTTGGATGAAAATAATAAACTTATTGCTTTTACAGCAAAAGGAGCAGGGTTACCAGGAGGTCCCATGTTTCCTAATCGTTTTCCAGCTGGCACAGTTGAAAATTATTCTGCCGAAGAATTTAGAGCAAAAACCAATGTAACCACTGGAGCATGGCGAGCCCCTAGTTCTAATTTTACTGCTGGAGCGGAACAATCATTTTTAGATGAAGTAGCCGAATTAGCTGGAGCCGATCCTATAGATTTTCGATTAGAATTATTTGAACGTGCCATAAGTAATCCTATAGGAGAAAAAAATGATTATGAGGCAGAACGTTATGCGGGCGTTTTGAAATTGGTTAAGGAGAAATCTAATTGGGGAGTGTCAAAACCAGGAGTGCATCGTGGTGTAGCAGCTTATTTTTGTCATTCAACCTATGTGGCTGAAGTTGTAGATATGATTGTTGAAGATGGAAAACCTAAAATAAAAAAGGTGTGGTGTGCTGTTGATTGTGGTATTGTAGTAAATCCAGATGCTGCAATAAATATGATTCAAGGTGGCGTTATAGACGGTATAGGGCACGCTATGTATAGTGAGCTAACTTTTGAAAATGGAGCTCCTAATGAAATGAATTTCGATAGATATCAATTAATTCGTCATTCGCAAGTACCAGAAGATATCGAAGTTTTCTTTGTAGAAAGTAATATAGATCCAACGGGATTAGGCGAACCAGGACTGCCACCAGCTATTGGTGCATTGGCAAATGCGCTATATAAGGTAACAGGTCAGCGATATTATAAGCAGCCCTTTATCTCAAAACAACCAGTTGTTAGCTAAATTAGAATATACTTTTTTAGAATTTTTACATGACCCACGAGTTTAAAAAAATAGTAGAAGAAGCTTTATTAGCTAATAAAAATGGTGTGAAAGCAGTATTAGCTTCAGTCGTTGCTTTAGACGGATCTTCATATAGAAGACCGGGTGTAAGAATGCTTGTTTTAGAAAACGGAAAAATGGTTGGTGCGGTAAGTGGCGGATGTGTTGAAAAAGAAATACTATTACAATCTGAAACTGTTTTTAAGTCAGGTGAATCTAAAATAATAACTTATGATGGTCGGTATCGTTTAGGTTGTGAAGGTGTTTTGTATATTTTACTTGAACCCTTTAATCCAGATGAAGTATTTGCAGTTGAATTTTTTAAATGTTTAAAAAATAGAAATACGTTCGAAATAGCTTCCTATTTTACTAAAAAAGAAGGTGTTTCAGCAGGAATTGGTTCTTATGTGAAAATTGACGATGAGGTCTTTTCGGTTTCTGGTATTAGCGATAAAAAAGAAGTTGCCCTGTCCGTTTTTAAACAGAGTATGCCACCATGTTTCAAATTAGTTATTATTGGCGCAGAGCATGATGCTGTTCAGCTTTGTCAATATGCGGCATTAACAGGTTGGGAAGTGGTTGTTATTTCAGGGGCTTCAGAATCTAAATCAATACAGAATTTCCCTGGCGCTCATGATTTTTTTGCTATTTCTGCAGAACAAATGGATGTTTCGCTTATAGATAACCAAACGGCTATAGTATTAATGACTCATAATTTCGCAAACGATTTAAGGTATTTAGTCGCTTTAAAAAATACCAATCCAGCTTATATTGGTTTGTTAGGACCAGCTCGAAGACGGGACGATTTATTATCTCAATTTATTGAATATAGTCCAGATACTAGTGATGTGTTTTTAGATAGCATTCACGGGCCAGCAGGTATCAATATAGGAGCGGAAACACCACAAGAAATTACTATTTCTATTATGGCAGAAATATTAACAGTTACAAGAAACCAAGAGCTTATGCCACTGAATAAAAAGCGTGGACGTATTCATACTGAAGATTAATATAATCATGTCAAAAATTCCAATAATTATTTTAGCAGCTGGAGCATCTACTAGAATGGGAACTGCTAAACAATTACTTAATTGGGGAGGAAAAACATTATTAGAACATACATTGCAAACAGCATTAAAAACAATTTCTAATACCGTGATTGTCGTTTTAGGAGCTAATTATGAACTTATAAATAAACAGATTTCTTCACTTTCTGTAACAGTTTTAAAAAATGAAGCATGGCAACAAGGTCTTGGTAAGTCTATAGCCTGTGGTGTGCATTATATTATGGATTTTAATCCGCAAGCGGAAGGTGTTCTTATTGTTTTAGCAGATCAGCCTTTAATTGATACAGCATATTTAAATGAATTAATTCAGAATTTTACAGCTTCAAAAAATCAAATTATCGCAACGTCGTATAAAAAAGGAAACTATGGCGTACCTACTCTTTTTGATAAAAAATACTTTAAAGCATTATCTGAATTAGAAGATGATAAAGGTGCAAAACATCTTTTAAATGAATATCAATCTTTTGTAAAAGCTTTAGTTCCTCCTATAAAAAATGTAGATTTAGACTCGAAAGAAGAATACAAGACCTTATATAAAGCAAACTTTAAAGATTAGGATGAGTTCAACTCCAGAGGATAAAGCGAAAACACCTGAAGATTTCAAAACATTAAAAACAACAAAACCACAAACAAATAGTGTTGGTTTTGGAGGTATTAAAGCGGCAATTAATCATGCTGCTAAATACATGAACCCTGTTGATGCCTTAAAGGTGTCACTTAAAATAAACCAAAAAGGAGGATTTGATTGTCCTGGTTGTGCATGGCCAGATCCAGACGATGAACGTTCTAAATTAGGAGAGTATTGCGAAAATGGTATGAAAGCCATTGCAGAGGAAGCTCAAAATAAAACGATTGGAACTGATTTTTTTGCAGAACATAGTGTGGATGAATTAGCAAGTTGGTCAGATTTTGAAATTGGTAAATCAGGGCGTTTGTCTGAGCCCATGTTTTTGGCAGAAGGCGCGACGCATTATCAACCTATTTCTTGGGATGCTGCTTTTGAGAAAGTTGGTAATCATTTAAATTCTCTAGGCAATCCGGATGAAGCAGTCTTCTATACATCAGGAAGAACCACTAACGAGGCAGCCTTTTTGTATCAATTATTTGTTAGAGAATATGGTACAGCTAATTTACCCGATTGTTCTAATATGTGTCATGAAGCTAGTGGAAGTGCACTTTCTGAAACCTTAGGAATAGGAAAAGGTTCCGTTACTTTAGACGATTTATATAAAGCAGAATTGGTTATGGTTATCGGACAAAACCCAGGTACGAATCATCCAAGAATGTTATCTGCTTTAGAAAAATGTAAAAATAATGGCGGAAAAATAATAGCTATTAATCCGTTGCCAGAAGCAGGTTTAATAAAGTTTACTGATCCTCAAAGTCCTATCAAATTATTAACAGGTGGTACTCAAATAGCCGATGTATTTGTACCGATAACCATTAATGGCGATGTGGCTTTTATGAAAGCTATACTTCTTAAATTATTAGAAAAAGAAGAAAGTACAGGTGATGTTTTTGATAAAGATTTTATTAATGAACACACGCATGGTTATGATGCTTTTATTGCCGATTTAAAAACCTATAGTTTTGAAGCTTGTTTAGAAGCTTCAGGAATTACCAAAGCTATTTTTGATGAGGCATTTGAATTAATTCTGAATAAAAAGAAGATTATAATTTGTTGGGCGATGGGCTTAACACAACATGAAAATGCGGTTGATAATATTCGAGAAGTCGTTAATTTGTTATTACTTAAAGGGAGTATTGGAAAAGAAGGAGCTGGCACTTGTCCGGTTCGTGGACATTCTAATGTGCAAGGTGATAGAACGGTTGGTATTTGGGAATCAGCGCCACAAGCATTTTTAGCTAAAATAGAAACGAAATATGGTTTCAAGCCAACAACTAAGCATGGATATTCGGTTATTGATGCCATTAAAGCCATGTATGAGAAAAAAGCAAAGGTCTTTTTTGGGTTAGGAGGTAATTTTATTTCGGCAGTACCAGATACAGCCTATGCAGCACAAGCTTTGGCAAATTGCAACTTAACCGTTCATGTAAGTACCAAACTAAATCGTTCGCATTTGGTTACAGGGAAAGAAGCTTTGATTTTTCCTTGTTTAGGACGCACCGAAAAAGATTATCAAAAAACAGGTTTACAAGTTCAAAGTGTAGAAAACTCTATGGGCGTAGTGTCATCTACCAAAGGTGTTTTAGAACCTTGTTCAGATACATTGTTAAGTGAAGTCGCTGTAGTTTGTGGTATTGCACATGCGACTTTAAATACGCGTTCTAAAATTAATTGGTTGCAGTATAAAGATGATTATAATCTGGTACGTGATGATATTGCTGAGGTTGTTGATGGGTTTGATGATTATAATAAAAAAATAAAACAACCGGCAGGTTTTTATTTACCTAATGGAGCACGGGAAAGAAAATTCAAAACAAAAACATCCAAAGCTAATTTTTCTATCAATAAACTACCAAATTGGAAGTTGAAAGATGAAGAGTTAATTATGATGACTATACGTAGTCACGATCAATTTAATACTACTATTTATGGTTTAAACGATAGATATCGAGGTGTTTTTAACGAGCGTCGCATCATTTTTATGAATAGAGACGATATGAAACTACGTAATTTAGAGGAGCATCAAGTTGTGAATTTAAAGTCAGAATTCAATGGTATTATAAGAGTTGCTAATAATTTTAAAGTAGTAGGTTACGATATTCCTAAAAACTGTTGTGCTACTTATTTTCCAGAAACCAATGTGCTTGTACCACTAGATAGTTTTGCACATACAGCTAAAACACCAGCATCAAAGAGTGTTGTTATTACGGTAAGTACTACTTAGTTTTTCGTTATTTATGCTATTTAAAAAGGAGCTTTTTTGTCTAATAAATAATTAAGATAGTATGAATTTGCGAAATCTATAATAATTGTATGACATCATAAAAATAATTAAACTACGTATTTAAAATTAAGTATTTATACTTACTTTTGTTTAAAAATACGTAGATATGAAAAAAATTCTTGTCATAGGTAATGGAATGGTTGGTTATAAATTTTGTGAAAAATTTGCAGCCGAATCAGATAGCAGTCAATTTAAAGTAACAGTTTTTGGTGAAGAACCAAGGCCAGCTTATGACCGCGTTCATTTAAGTGAATTCTTTGAAAATCAAGATGCAGTCGCTTTAGAAATGGCGCCACGATCTTGGTATGAAGCAAATGATATTGAATTAATTACCAATGTACGTATAACCGATATTCATCGTTCTACAAAAACAATAACAACATCTACTGAAGAAGAATATGCTTATGATTATTTGGTGTTAGCAACAGGGTCTTCGCCTTTTGTTCCTAATATTAAAGGCGTTGAAAAAGATGGTGTTTTTGTATACAGAACCATCGAAGATTTAGAAGGTATGCTCGCTTATGCTGCTAAACTTAAAGCGCAAAACCCCGATGCGAAAGCAGCTGTTTTAGGTGGTGGTTTATTAGGGTTAGAGGCTGGTAAAGCGGTTATGGATATGGGCTTAGAACCTCATATTGTTGAGTTTGCTCCTAAATTAATGCCAAGACAATTAGATTCTAGAAGTAGCCAAGTGTTGCAATTGAAATTAGAATCTATCGGATTAAATATTCACCTAAGTAAAGCAACCAATCAAATTTTAGGCGATGATGCTATTACTGCCATGGAGTTTGGAGAAGATGATGTTTTAGATGTCGATATGCTTATTGTTTCTGCTGGTATTCGTCCAAGAGATGAGCTAGCTAAAACCTGCGATTTAGAAATGGGCGTACGTGGTGGTATTGTGGTTAATAATAAAATGCAAACATCAGACCCAGAGATTTATGCTATTGGCGAGGTTGCTTTGTATAACCAAATGATATACGGTTTAGTAGCGCCTGGTTATGATATGGCAGATGTTGCAGTGAATCAAATTTTAGGAAACGAAACGGTGCTAATGCCTGCTGATATTGATATGTCTACCAAATTAAAATTAATAGGCGTAGATGTAGCCAGTTTTGGAGAACCGTTTATGCCAGCATCAAAAGGGCATTCTGTTATTTTTGAAGATAAAACAAAACATTTATACAAGCGTATTAATGTGAGTCTTGATGGCAAATCGTTATTAGGAGGGATTTTAGTTGGTGATGCATCCGATTATAATATGTTACACCAAATATATTTGAATGGTATGGCGATTCCTGAGAATTCTGCTGAGTTAATTTTACCAGCAAGTGAAGGCGGTTCGTCGTTTGGTAGTGTTTTAGATTTACCAGACACGGCGCAAGTATGTTCTTGTGAAAGTGTTACCAAAGGCGATATTTGCTGCTCTATTACAGAAGGAGATAGCAATAATTATGGCGATGTTGTGGCTAAAACAAAAGCAACCACAGGTTGTGGAGGTTGTAAACCTATGGTAGCCGATTTAGTAAATGAAACTTTAAAATCTATAGGAAAAGAAGTTAAAGAAACCATTTGTGAGCACTTTAGTTTTAACAGACAAGAGTTGTACGATCTTATAAAAGTGAATCAATTAAAGGATTATGACGAAACGCTAAACTTATTTGGTGAAGGTCATGGTTGCGAAACTTGTAAACCATTAGTAGCATCTATTTTTGCTAGTATTACTATGGAAACACCTAACCGTCAGGTAGGTATTCAAGATACAAACGATCGTTTTTTAGCCAATATTCAGCGTAACGGAACGTATTCTGTAGTACCTAGAATTCCTGGAGGTGAAATTACACCAGACAAATTAATAGTGATTGGTGAAGTTGCTAAGAAATATGATTTATATACTAAAATAACTGGTGGTCAGCGTATCGATTTATTTGGAGCACAATTACATGAGTTACCACTTATTTGGAAAGATTTAATTGATGCAGGTTTTGAAAGTGGACATGCTTACGGAAAATCGTTACGAACAGTAAAAAGTTGTGTAGGTTCTACATGGTGTCGTTACGGCATGCACGAAAGTGTAACCTTTGCAATTGAGATTGAAAATAGATATAGAGGTTTACGATCACCTCACAAATTAAAAGGTGGTGTTTCGGGATGTATTAGAGAATGTGCCGAAGCTAGAGGTAAAGATTTTGGACTCATTGCTGTTGATGGTGGTTGGAATTTATATATCTGCGGAAACGGAGGCGCCACACCAAAACATGCAGTGCTATTTGCAGAACAGTTAGATGATACAACGGCGGTTAAATATTTAGATAGGTTTTTAATGTTTTACATAAGAACAGCTGGTCCTTTAGTTAGAACGGCGCCTTGGTTAGATAAATTAGAAGGCGGTATTGAGTATTTAAAACAAGTGGTTATTGAAGATTCTTTAGGAATTGCAGCAGATTTAGATGCTGAAATGCAAGGACTAGTAAACAAGTATGAATGTGAGTGGAAACAAGCGATTGAAGATCCTAACATGGCAAAACGTTTCAAGCATTTTGTGAATTCTGATGATACTGATGATAACTTGGTGTTTGTGCCAATGCGTGATCAGAAAATGCCAAAAGCCTGGAGTTAAATATAGTAGATTCGTTTAATTGTTTATGCGTTTAAACGTTTGTAACAAATAAACAAGTCAACAGATAAACAAATCAACAAAAAGAATAGATATGCAAAATATACTAGAACAATACGAAACGGTTACTGAAACTCAAGTAAAAGATTGGTTTAAAGTTGGAGTTATTGAAGATTTTCCAGAGAATACAGGAGCTTGTATAAAGTACAAAACTAAGCAAATAGCGGTGTATAATTTTGCTAGAGTAGGTAAGTGGTATGCCTGCCAAAATTTATGTCCGCATAAAATGGAAATGGTATTGTCGTTAGGAATGATAGGCGATAAGGATGGCGTTGCAAAAGTGGCTTGCCCCATGCATAAAAAGAATTTTTCGTTGGAAGATGGATCGAATTTAGCTGGCGACGATTTAAAAATTGCTGTGTATCCTGTTAAAATTGAAAGCGGAAATGTGTATATTGGCTTTTCAGACTAATACACATAAAAATGAAGCCGACACGATTTGAAACTGCCATAGCATTAATAGATAAGAAAAACTCTGAAGACCCTAATAATTACGAGGTTTTTGGTATAGAGTATCCTAAAGAATTATTGTACGCACAACGTATGTCTAGGAAACTTTTGCAGTTTAATCCTAATGCGTCTAAAGCACTTCGAATTGCAGCGCGTGCGCAACATATTTGCCGTTGGAAAATAGCCAGAAACGAATATCCGATGGATAGAGTGGGGTATTTAAAATGGCGTGAAACTTTAAAGAAAATGCATGCCGAAATAACGGCTGAAATTCTGAATCAGGTTGGGTATGATAAAGAATTTATTGATAGAGTATCTTTATTGATTAACAAGAAATTAATTAAGAAGAATGAAGAAAGCCAAATAATTGAAGATGTAATTTGTTTGGTGTTTTTAGATTATTACTTTGAAGAGTTTGCAGCAAAACATACCGATGAAAAAGTAATAGATATCCTGAAAAAGACTTGGGTTAAAATGTCTGATAACGGACATGCAGAAGCCTTAAAACTTCCTTTTTCAGAAAAAAGTTTGTCATTAGTTAAACAGGCTATTTCTTAAATAAAAAAGCATGGCAAAAGGCGGAAATTCATTAGACCAAAGAACGTTTGATAAGTTAAGCCGTTTATACATAATTGCTTTAAGTACCATTGCACTTTCTGTTATTATTAGTCAGATTCTTATTCGTAAGCATCTTAACGATCAGCAAAGCGATTCTACGGTTATAAATGTGGCAGGTAGACAGCGTATGTTGAGTCAGAAATTAACAAAAGATATTGTTGCACTTTCTACTGAAGAAAATTTAGAAGCACGTATTGCTCTTAAAGACAATATTAAACAAACATTAAACCTTTGGGAAGTATCGCATAATGCGCTTCAAAAAGGTAATGATAATTTAGGCTTACCAGGAAAAAATAGTGCGGTTATTATTAATAAGTTTAAAGTGTTAAACCCTACGTTTGATACTATTAGTAAGGCATCGAATGCTATAGTTAAAAAGATTGAAAACATTCCACCTTTGCCTTTATCGTCTTTTATAGAAGATATTAAAACGGTTCGCGCCCATGAAGGTGATTTCCTTTTAATGATGGATCAGATTGTAAATCAGTACGATTTGGAAGCCGATGAAAAAGTAAGTTGGTTACGAAACTTAGAAATGTTACTTACAGCGCTGACTTTATTAATATTGTTAGGCGAATTTTTATTCATTTTTTGGCCTACGGCGAAAACCGTACGAGCAACGCTTGCTGAGTTGCTAACCGCAGAAAAGAAAGCAAAAAAAATGGCAATTGATGCTGATGCCTTAAGTGTTGCCAAAGAAAAATCGATAAAAGAATTGCGGGCTTTAAGTCGCGCCATGGATGAAACCTTGCTGTTTGCAAGAACCAATCAGGATGGTGAGTTATTGCACATGGGAAAACGATTTTCGCGTCTTTTTAAATATACTAAGTTTAGCGGAAGTTTGAGTTTTTCGCAAGTGCTTTCTAATCATGGAAAGGAACAATTAATTATAGATGATATTGTTTTAAAACATAAAAAAACAGGTTGGCAAGGTGAAGTAAAAGGAACTACAAGTGATGGTGTTGATGTTTGGTTAGAAATGGCTATTATTCCTTTTAATCCTACCGATGATAAGTCTGAATTACTCATTATAGCCTCAGATATTACAGATAGAAAAGCAGCTCAAATTGAAATAGAACGTCTTACAGAACGAAGTTTTGAGGAAAAAATGAGTCAGCAAAAAATAATCTCAAGTAAGATTATTGAAAATCAAGAAAAGGAACAAAATCGTATTGCTAAAGATGTGCATGATGGTATTGGGCAGATGCTAACAGGTTTAAAATACAATCTTGAAAGTATAGATACCAAAGATGTTGAAAAAGCCACAGTAAAGATTGAGTATTTAAAAGAACTCACAACAAATATTATTAAAGGGGTTCGAACGGCGACTTTTAATTTAACACCTCCAGAATTATCAGATCATGGTATTGTGCCAGCATTAATAAAGCTTACCCAAGAATTATCAAAACTTACGAATAAAGATATTGTGTTTTTTAATAAAACCGATTTTAATGAGCGCTTGGAGTCTTTAGTTGAAATTAATATTTACAGAATTGTACAAGAAGCTATTAATAACGCTATTAAATATGCAGAATCTAAGCATGTTTTAGTGTCTTTATCGCATAGCAAGAATATGCTGAGTATTGTGATTGACGATAACGGAAAAGGTTTCGATCCTGCCAAGGTTAAGAATGTTAAAAATGGTGGTGGCGGTATGGGTATGACGTTCATGCGAGAGCGTATTAAGTATATTGATGGGCGACTTTTTCTTAATTCGGAAATAGGTAAGGGCACGCGTGTTACTTTGAATATTCCTTTGGTTTAGAAAAATTAAAAGTATGTTTTTGTCATGTCGACAAGAGGAACGATTGAGACATCGCATAACCAAGATTGTTACGTTTGATTCTTGTGTTGCGATTTCTCGTTTTACTCAAAAAGACAAAGAGCTCAATTATCAATCCGTTACAAACCTCCGAGAGTCTCTGCGCAACCTCCGAGTATCTCCGTGATAAAGTAAAAACTTAGCGCCTTAGCGTCTTTGCGCGACAATTGTTATGCGATTTCTCTCTTCGTTCGAAATGACAAAGTAGCTCAAATTTGTATTCGTTTTTTTTAATAATGATGTATTTTTTAGTCATGTCGACAAGAGGAACGATTGAGACATCACATAAGAGTGAGGCTGAACATGATTCGTATTATGTGATTTCTTGCTTTACAAAGAAGTTTAAAATTTAGTGCCTTAGCGTTTTTGCGTGACAATTGTTATGCGATTTCTCTCTTCGTTCGAAATGACAAAGTAGCTCAAATTTGTATTCGTTTTTTAGTCATGTCGACAAGAGGAACGATTGAGACATCGCATAAGAGTGAGGCTGAACATGATTGTATGATACAATTTATCCTTTCACTCGAAAAGAAAAGAAACCCAAAAACAACATGCTTTTTCAATCAAAATTACGTAGTATTACTTAAAATCATTATTTTTGTACTTATAAATAAAGCCTATGGATGTTATCAATGTAGTATTAGCCGACGATCATGTTTTAGTAAGAGACGGTATCAAAGCCCTTTTAGAAGACCAATCTGGAATTGTGGTTATTGATGAAGCATCCAACGGAAAAGAAGCGCTTGAGGTTATTAAAAACAATAAACCTCATGTGCTGATTGTGGATATCCGTATGCCAGAGATGAATGGTATTGAAGTGGTTGCAGCCATGAGCAAATTACATCCAGATGTAAGAACCTTGGTGCTTTCTATGCATGATTCCGAAGAATACGTTGTACAAGCCATTCAAGCAGGAGCCGATGGGTATTTACTTAAAGGTGCTAGTAAAGATGAATTTATAAAAGCCTTAACCAAAGTCGCTTCTGGAGGCAAATATTTTACAGGCGATGTCACGGCTATCATCATGAATAACTTTGTAAACGGAAATACAAATACAGCCGTAGCTCCTAAAAAAGAAGTTATTGAAATGCCTTTTAAATTAACCAAACGCGAAAAGCAAATACTTAATTTAGTTCTCCAACTAAAAAATAATAAAGATATAGCCGAAGAACTTCAAATAAGTAAACGTACTGCCGAAGTACACCGTTTTAACTTAATGAAAAAGCTAGAAGTTAAAAATATTATGGAGCTTTCTAATAAGGCGAAAGAATATGGGTTGATTTAGGGTTTTAGTTGTTTGTATCTAAAAAATAGACTCATGGAGAAGTCAAAACTTAATAATTATTTTCATTCTTTGTTTCCTATAGAAGAAGAAATTGTGGAAAAAATAACGGAAATATTTTGCGATTTCTCATTAGATAAGAATACAATATTACTTGATAAAGATACGATTAGTACAAAAACGTATTTTTTAGAGAAAGGATATATGCGCTCATATATTCTAAATGAAGACAATGAAGATATTACAACAAACATTTATTCAGCTCCTTGTTTTGTAAACGATTTTTTATCTTTTTTCAAAAAGCAACCTACAAAAGAAATTTATCAAACGATAACAGATTGTTCCTTTTGGGAAACAAGCTTAGAGAATGTACAAACAAACTTTCATAACATTGCAGAATTTAGAGAGTTTAGCAGGCTTTTGTTTGTTGTAAATTATTCTAAACTAAATGATAGAGTCATTGAAATGGCAAGTCAAAAAGCAGAAACAAGGTATTTAAATCTTTTAAAACAACAACCTCATATTTTTCAACACATACCTCTTAAAATTATAGCGTCTTATTTAGGAATTACAGATAGTACATTGAGTAGAATTAGAAAAGACATAATTAAAATATAATTTCTTGCCATTTATCAAGAGCTTTTTTGTTCAACAGTTTTCATATTTGTAAAAAAATAAAAAATGAATAAAAAACACATTGTTATTATAGGTCTTGGAGGAGTTGGTGGTTATTTTGGATTTAAAATATGCCAGAGAAATGAAACAAATAAAGAACATCAAATATCGTTTATAGCTAGGGATAAAACATATGAAATAGTTAAACAAAAAGGACTTACATTACTTTCTGTAGAACATAAAAATAGTATAACAAAGCCGGATGCTATTTATCAGAGTATTTCTGAAATTAAGAATCCAGATTTGGTGCTTATCTGCGTTAAAGAATATGATTTAGAGAATATTTGTAGCCAACTATCCAAAGTAATTACAAAAAAAACCGTTTTACTACCAATGATGAACGGAGCTGATATTTATGATAGAATTCGCAAAATAATTCCTAAAAATATTATTTTACCTTCCTGTGTGTATGTGGCTTCACATATAAAAGAGAAAGGGATTGTTGAGCATAAAGGTAAAGCAGGAAAACTAATTTTAGGTAAAGACCCAGAACATACTTCTGAAACTATTGATTGGATTGTAAATATCATTGAAAACAGTAAAATAAATTTTGAGTTTAAAGAGAATTCTCTAGTTGATATTTGGACGAAATTTATTTTTATAGCAAGTTTTGGTTTAGTAACAGCGAAGCATAATTCATCTATTGGTGACGTTTGTTCTATTGAATTTCAAAAAGAAGAGGCAACGAAGATTATGGCTGAAATAAAATTAATTGCAGATAAAAAAGGTATTTGTTTACAAGAAAATATTATTCAAAAAACATTTGAAAAAGCAGCTACATTTCCTCCAAAAACGCCAACTTCTTTACAGCTTGATGTGAATTCAGGAAAAGAAAATAATGAATTAGAATTGTTTGCAGGTGCTATTCTTAAATATGGTAAAGAAATGAATATTAATACTCCTTTTACTGAAAGTGTATATTTAGAAATAAAACGGATGTAAAACATCTAAAAATATTATAGAGCTTTCTAATAAGGCGAAAGAATATGGGTTGATTTAGGTTAGGTTGTAGGAGATCGTTTTTATTTTAAAATTAGAATAATTCCAAATATAATTGAAATTAAAATTAATGCCCATGAACTAATCAAGGCTTGCCAACCAGCAGTATTGTAGTTTTTCATATTAAATGATTCATTTTTTTTAATCTTGTAAATTAAAAAGAAAACTCCAATGAGCAGAAATATACATCCAGTATAGAAAGGATATTCTGTAATCAGTTTAATGAGTTTTGTTTTCATTTTCTTTTTTTATATACTTTCAAGATTAGTTTTTTTTATATAAAGTACATTTGGAACATGGTTATGACATGTTAATCTTTGTTTTGTGTTAGTTCTTTTGAACTTGAGGTGTTTTCCAATAATACTTTCAATTCTTTAAGGGTATTATCTCGCTTTCGTTCCCAGATAGAATTATTAATTGGTTGTAGGTCAAGAAATTCTTCAACAAGAGTTTTTAGACTATTATATTTTGGTTTTTCATTAATTTTCATTCCATTAGATGTAGGTATTACACCTTTAACGTCTTTGTAGTCAAATGGAGGTATTAAAACGGGAATATGTGAATTTGTTTTTACCCAAGTGGCTCCCATTTCACAAAGACTAACAACACTTGAATAAAAATTTTTTGATAAAACAAAAACAACTAAAACTTGACTGTTTAATCTTTGTCTAATATCTTGAAGAAAATCGTTTCCCAATTTTACTCCATACCCCTCAAAAGATGAGCAGAATATTTTGTCACTAGGAACTCCTATTATTTCTAATATATCAATTATTTTTTCAACATATTCAGCATCAAGATTGGAATGACTTATAAAAATTTCTTTCTTTTTTTCTTCTTTTATTTTGATGATGTTATCTCGCTGGTAATCAGTATTATCCATGAATTTTGATTTTCGTTTTAATAAAATTAGAATATCATTTTTCTTTTTAATACAATTTAATAAGTGTTGATAGTTACTTTCTACTTTGTCAACATGCATTCCAGTCATAGATTGAATAGTCGTATTCCAATCTATTAGACTAACTTTTTTGAAGTCATCAAGATATGTATTCTCTGAAAATACTGACTCTAATCTGACTGCTAAAAACTCTAGTACTTCTTCATTCCAAAATTTAAGTTCTCTTTCTAATTTTTCTTGATGAATAGAAGGAACAAATTTAGATTGGTATGTTTGAAGAAGTTTATTTCCTTCCTCGATATAACTGCTAAGTTCTTTTAAGAATTCTTTTCTTGGATAATTAATTTCTATTTTACTCAATGTTTTAATTTTTACTGGCAAATATTAGATAAAGCGCTAGTATGTCTATCTATAATTATAATTACTCTCAAATATAATTAAACACCTACAAATATGTTAAGTTTTTTAAACTAAAAGCAGTAAAATATGTCAACATTTTAACTAATTCTAAATAATAACATTCAGTATTACTTCCATATTATCAAATCCTCATAATCGACATTTTATAATTATCAATATTACATTTCTACATAAAATACGTATTTTTGTGTTTTAAAATTAAGTATTTATACTTAATTTTGTAAATAACCAAGTGCTTGATGATGGAAAATGTAAAAGCTAATTAATGTTGTTAAATTTTATCAATTTAATTGATTTAAGATAGCTTTATTAAAGTATTGAGAATAGTAAGTAAAGCCGCTTGTTTGTTATAAAAATATTTTATTAATTCGTGTAAAACACAGGTGTAAATGTCTAAAAATGAAATAAAAACAACATGTTCTTATTGTGGCGTTGGATGTGGTATTATTGTTAAAAAAGATCTTAATAACAAGGTTTTAGTTGAAGGCGATAAAGACCACCCCGTAAACAAAGGCATGCTATGTTCTAAGGGAATGAATTTACATTATGTTGTAAATGACACCTCTGATAGAATTTTATATCCAGAAATGCGATGGAGTCGGTCGCATCCGCGTGAACGTGTAAGTTGGGATGATGCTTTAGACAGAGCTGCTAGCGTTTTTAAATCTATTATAAAAAAACACGGACCAGATAGTGTGGCATTTTACGTGTCTGGACAAAGTTTAACCGAAGAATATTATATTGCCAATAAACTGACTAAAGGATTTCTAGGAACGAATAATATAGATACCAATTCACGCCTGTGTATGAGTTCCGCAGTGGTTGGTTACAAAAAAACATTTGGAGAAGATAGTGTACCTATTTCGTATGCTGATATTGAATTGGCAGATTGTTTTTTAATTACGGGTGCAAACCCTGCTTGGTGTCATCCTATTCTTTTCAGACGCATCGAGCAACACAAGGAAAAGAACCCAGACGTTAAAATTATAGTGGTCGATCCACGAAAAACAGATACGGCAAACTTTGCAGATATTCATCTTCAAGTACTCCCAGGAACCGATGTCATTCTTTATAATGCCATTGCCCGTTGTTTATATAAACGCGGTTTGATTGATGAAGATTTTATTAAAAAATATACCGAAGGCTTTAAAGATTATAAAGAACAAATTTTTGGAACCTCGTTAAGAGAAGCATCAAAATTATGTGGTGTTTCAGAAAAAGAAATAAGAAAAGCAGCCGATACTATTGGACTTTCAAAAGGTTTTATTAGTATGTGGGCTATGGGACTTAACCAGAGTGTGGTTGGAACCGATAAAAACACAGCGCTTTTAAACTTGTCACTTATAACAGGGCAAGTAGGAAAATCAGGATCAGGACCGTTTTCATTAACAGGACAGCCTAATGCTATGGGTGGTCGTGAAGTAGGAGGAATGGCTAATTTATTAGCGGTTCATAAAGATTTACAGAATGAAGAACATCGACGTGAAGTGGCTCAGTTTTGGGGTGTCGATAATATTTCTCCAAAACCAGGATTAACAGCCACCGAAATGTTTGAAGCATTGGAAAGCGGCAAATTAAAAGCCGTTTGGATTGCTTGTACCAACCCGTTAGTAAGTTTACCAAATACCCATCAAATTGAGCGTGCCATGAAAAATGCGAAGTTTGTTGTGGTTCAAGATATTTCTCATAAAGCGGATACTTTAGAGTATGCCGATTTAGTGCTTCCTGCTGCCGGTTGGTTAGAGAAGGAAGGAACGATGACAAATTCTGAAAGACGTATTTCGTACTTGCCTAAAGAAATTAATGCGCCTGGAGAAGCCAGACCCGATGTTGAGATCTTTTGTGATTTTGCACAGCGTATGGGCTTTAGAGGTTTTAACTATAACAGTGCCGAAGAGATTTATGATGAGTATGCGTCTATGACCAAAGGGACGAAGATTGATGTGTCCTTTTTAAATTACTACAGATTAAAAAACGAAGGGACGTTTCAATGGCCAGTTCCAGAATATAGACATAGCGGAACTCCTAGATTATTTGAAGATAAAAAGTTTTATACGCCATCTCAAAAAGCCATTTTTAATGTGGCAAAAAGTATTAATAATACGTCGGTACAACCTAATGCCGAATTTCCTTTAATATTAACCACAGGTCGTGTGCGCGATCAATGGCATACCATGACTAAAACAGGAAAGGTATCGCGTTTAAAAACACATTATCCAACGCCCGTTTTAGAAATAAATCCTGTAGATGCGTATTTAAATAAGATAAAAGACGGTGATATTTCAGAAATAAAAAGTGCGAATGGTGTGGTTCGTGTTCGTGCTAAAGTAACCGATGCTATTAAAAAAGGCGTGGTGTTTTTGCCTATGCATTGGGGAAAACAGTTGCAAAGCGATTTAAATAGAACCAATAATTTAACGAATACACATATAGATCCGCAGTCTAAAGAACCCGATTTTAAGTTCACGACTGTGTCGGTTAAAAAATATAAAAAGAAAGCAGAAAAAATAATTATTGCGGGTGCAGGTGCAGCAGCTTTTAGGTTTGTCCAAAATTATAGAGAATATAACGAGGTAGATGAAATCCATGTGTTTTCTAAAGAGCCTAATTTGTTTTACAACCGCGTATTATTACCTGAGTATGTTACCGAGGAATTATCATGGGAACAACTTCTTAAAATAAAGAAAGCAGAGTTAAACAAGCTGAATATTACAGTACATCCTGAAACACTTATTTCTAAAATTGATAAAGAAAATAAAGTGGTTACCGCTAGTGATGGTGAAACATACACCTTTGATAAACTTATTTTGGCAACAGGAAGTCGTGCCTTTATTCCAAAGGATGTTCAAATAGATTTACCTGGTAGATTTACCATGCGAAATAAAAGTGATGCCGATGCATTTAAAAATTATTTAGATGCCACAGGATTACCAGCAGAAGAGCAGCATGTTGCTATTGTAGGTGGTGGTTTATTAGGTTTGGAGTTGGCAGCAGCCATGAAACACAAAAATGTAAAAATCACGATTATTCAGCGTGCTTCGCGATTAATGGAGCGTCAGTTAGATAAAGTCTCTAGTAAATTATTGGCGTTAGATGTGCAAGAGCGTGGTATTCAAATTTATTTTGATAATGAAGTAAGCACGGTGTTTGATGATGATGACACAGGCGAATTAAACATAACGCTTAAAAGTGGAAAACTAATCACAGCTAATGCTATTGTGTATGCCATTGGTACCATTCCTAATGTAGAAATAGCTAGAGAAAATGGTATTGACTGTAGTCGTGGTGTTAAAGTGAATCAGCATTTACAATCGTCGCATCCAGATATTTTTGCCATTGGAGAAATAGCCGAATATAATAATCAGTTATTCGGAATTACTTCGGCAGCAGAAGAGCAAGCCAATATTTTAGCCAATTTTATTGCTGGCGATATTAGTTGTTCGTATCAGGGATCAGTGTTAATGAATATCTTAAAATTCAATGATTTAAACCTTTGTAGTATTGGTGAGATAAATGTCCCTGAAAATGATGATAGCTATGAGGAAGTTATTTTTACCGATATTAAAAAACGTTACTATAAAAAATGTATAGTTAAAGATGATCTTTTAATTGGAGCTGTTTTAATGGGCGATAAAAACGAATTTGCCGAATTTAAAACAATGATTGAAAGTAAGATAGAAATGTCTGAAAAACGAAATACCTTATTGCGAGGTGCTTCAAACGACGTGCCTGTTTTAGGGAAATTAGTGTGTTCTTGTAGTCAGGTAGGAGCAGGAAATATTGAAGAAGCCATTCAAGATGGTTGTACAGACTTTACAACGCTTTGTAATAAAACAGGAGCCGGTTTAGGTTGCGGAAGTTGTAAAACAGAAGTTCGAGAAATATTGAATAACACAAAAGTATTGGCATGATAAAAGAACCATATAGATTACTAATAAATGGAGGTGTGTTATCTCCGGGAGAGCTTAAATATATTTGTGAAGCTGCAGAAAGTTTAGGATTAGATGCTATATCTTTTGGTTCTAGACAAGATATTATTTTCCCAGAAGATATTGATGAAACTAAGTTTAGCGAATTTGATAAACTTCAATTTATAAAACCCAAAAGAGATGGTATTGAAAATATAGCGTCTTCTTATGTGTCTGCCGATATTTTACCAAGTACCTCATGGCTTACTAGTGATAGATACTTGTATGTTATTGAGCAATTTAAGCATAAACTTAAATTACGATTAAATATTACCGATCCTAAACAACGCTTAGTGCCTTTATTTACAGGGCATATAAACTTTATAGCTTCAGAACATGAAGATTATTGGTATCTGTATGTTCGACTTCCAGGATGGAAAAAAACAGAAATGTATCCCGCGCTTATTTATAGTTGGGACATGGATAAAATAGAACTTGCTATTGAAAATATTTTGCAAGAAGAACCAGAAACCATAGAAACTGTTTTCGATTTAGTTAGTGATGCTATAGACACTAATAACAGAACAGTAGATAAACCTTTAGAGGTACCATTTTACCCATTTCCGTATTACGAGGGCATGAATAGAATTGCTATGGATAAATATTGGTTGGGTCTTTATTGGAGAAACAACAGATACGATTTATCCTTTTTAAAAGCTATGTGTGAGTTATGCGCAGAAAGTAAAATTGGTAAAATATCAATAACCCCATGGAAATCCTTTATTGTAAAAGGAATTCCTATCGATTCTAAAATACAGTGGGAAAAGTTTTTGGGCAGATATGGTATTAATGTGCGCCATTCTATGCTCGAATTGAATTGGCATTTACCAGTTAACGATAAAGATGCTTTAAGCTTAAAAAAATATTTGGTTACTAATTTCGATCAGAACGATATAAGTACCTATGGTTTAACATTTGGTATTTCAAATTACGGTAGTGATACTTATAATTTTACATCCGTTGTTGTTGAAAAAAATAAGCAACCAGAAGTTTCAGGCGATTTTGTTATTAGAGATACGTATAACTTGTTGTATGCTAAAAATTTCGACCCGAATACCCGAGAGTATATCATGCATGTTCAAGATGTAGATAAGGTAGAATTACCTGGTTTATTGATGGAATTGAGTCAGTTGTATTTCGAACAATTAGGCTCTGAAACCATCGAGGAAAAAACACTTGAAGTTCATAAAGAAACAACAGAGGAAGAAGTTTATCAATGTAAAGATTGCTTAACTATTTATAATGAGGTTTATGGCGATATGACTCAAAATATAGAGCCGTACACACCTTTTGAAAGCCTTTCAGAAACTTATGAGTGTTCGCTTTGCGAAGCTCCAAAAAGTAGTTTTGAGAAAAAGGTTTTGGTTAAATAATAAAAATTACCGTTTTCCATTCGTCGACACTTATCCGTCATTCGTCTACACTTAAATTCGAGTAAACGAAGTCTATCTACTCGTCTGTCTATTTGCATTACTTTCACTATAAAATAATTGAAAAGTAATGACACATGCACTAAATATTCTTCTAATAGAAGATGATATGATTGAAATAATGAAATTTAATAGAACGATTTCATCACTTAAACTCAATCATAAAATTATTGAAGCTAATAACGGAGAAGATGCTTTAGCTATTTTAGAGAAAAAAGAGGAATTACCCGATATAATTTTATTAGATTTAAACATGCCAAAAATTGATGGCATCGAATTTTTAAAAATTTTAAAAGCAGATAAGGCATTAAAATTTATACCAACCATTGTTTTAACAACATCTAACAATCAAAAAGATTTATTAGAATGTTATGAAATTGGTATAGCAGGATATGTGTTAAAACCTTTGAAGTATGAGGATTATGTTTCTAAAATTGAAAAACTATTAGCGTATTGGAGTATTAATGAATTAAAGCGAATTTAGGATGAAAGGTATTGTTTTTACAGAGTTTTTAGATTTAGTAGAAGTTAAGTTTGGATTAGAAGTAGTTGATAAAATTATTTCACAATCTAACTTAGAATCTGAAGGTATTTATACATCAGTAGGAACCTATAAGTTTTCAGAAATGCTTCAGCTATTACAGCATTTAAGCGCGCATACTAGTATTTCAATTGACGATTTGTTATTGGTATATGCCGAACATTTTTTTAGTGTTTTAGAACAAAGTTACCCAGGTCTTTTAGCAACCTATAAAGATCCCATAGAAATGCTTGCTTCTATAGAAAATCACATCCATGTAGAAGTAATGAAAATTTACCCAGATGCAGAATTACCTACTTTTGAAGTTGTTGAAAGAACAGATAATTCATTGGTCATGATTTATAAATCGAGTAGAGCGATGCATCATTTCGGATTGGGTTTAATGAATAAAACCTTCGAACATTTTGATGCTACAGCAACCATAGAATTAGAAAAAATAAAAGAAGACGGTACAGAAGTAAAGTTCTTTATTCAGAAAAATTAATGAGCCAAAGTGAAATTGACATTTTAAAGCGAGCACTTGCTCGTGAGAAAGCTGCTAGAAAACAAGCTGAGAAAATTCTAGAAAGTAAGTCTGCCGAATTGTATAGTGCAAAGCAGCAATTAGAAAAATCTTATTCAGAGTTAGAAACATTATTAGATAGAACCGATTCGCAATTACAAGGTGTTTTTGAGAATATTGTTGACGCCTATGTTATTATGGATCTTCTAGGAAATATTCTTAAATTGAATGATGCTGCTGTTGAATTATTAGGTTTTGAGGATGCTAAAGTAGATTATAATTTGCTAAAAATGGCAAAGCCTTCAGAGCTAGATCGTGTAGCAAAGTCCTTTAAACAACTTCTTAAAAAAGGCACACTTACAGATTTTTATTTAGATATAATTACAAGAAAAGGAGAGGCTAAATTAGTCCATATTAATGCCAGTATAATTTATGATCATGGAAAACCTGTTGCAGCACAAGGTATTGTTAGAGATATAACCAAAGCAAAACAAGCAGAAGATATGTTGATTGAATCTGAAAAAAGATTGTCAACATTAATTTTAAATTTAGATAGTGCCGTTTTATTAGAAGATGAAAACAGGAAAATAGCACTTACAAATAAAAAGTTTTGCGAAATATTTAATATACCAATTTCTCCAGAATTAATGGTTGGTCAAGATTGTACCAATGCAGCAGAATTAAGTAAAAACATGTTTGTCGATCCTGAAAATTTTGTGCTTAAAATAGAAGAAGTTTTAAGTAAAAGAGAGGTTGTTTTAGGTGATGAACTAAAAATGGTAGATGGTAAAATTTTAGAAAGAGATTACATTCCTATTTTTAGAAACAATCAATATAAAGGTCATTTATGGAGTTATAGAGATGTTACATTAAGGCGAAATTATAGCCAGAGTTTAGAAGCTCAAAAACAAAAGTATAGTAATATTATTGCTAATATGAATTTGGGCTTATTAGAGGTTGATACTAACGGTAAAGTTTTAATGGTAAACCAGAGTTTTATTGAAATGTCTGGCTATAGTGAAAAGGAATTACTAGGTAAAATTGGAACTGAAATAATTACCATTGCTAACGGAAAAAAAATTGTAGAAAGTGAAATAACAAAACGTAAAAAGGGCGAATCTAGCTCTTATGAATTAAAAATAAAAAATAAACAAGGAGATGTAAAGCATTGGCTTGTAAGTGGCGCGCCTAATTATAATTTGAATGGCGAGGTTGTAGGTTCTATAGGGATTCATTTAGATATAACTGGTATAAAAAGTTTAGAGCATCAAAAAGAAAAATTACTTTTAAAATTAGAAAAAAGTAATGATGAATTACAGGAATATGCGCATGTGGTATCACATGATTTAAAATCGCCATTACGTAGTATTAATGCACTTGTAAGTTGGCTTAAAGAAGATAATGAAGGTAAGCTAGATGAAACGAGTCTACAAAATTTTGGCTTAATTGAAACTACTTTAGAGAAGATGGAGCAGCTTATTTCAGATGTGTTAAGTTATTCAAGTGTAGGTGCTCAAAATGAAGTGTTAACTCAAATTGATTTAAACACACTTGTTGAAGATTTAATTGAAATACTTTACGTTCCAAATCATATTTCAATTAATATCAATAATCGTTTACCTAAAGTAGAAGGTCATAAAACTAAATTGCAGCAACTCTTCCAAAACTTAATTAGTAATGCTATTAAGTTTATAGATAAAGATAAAGGTACCGTAGAAATAGATTTTAAAGACAAGGGCGCTTATTATGAATTTTCAATAAAAGACAATGGTATTGGTATTGAAGAAAAGTATCATGATCAGATTTTTAAAATATTTCATTCACTTAATAAAAGCAAAGAATCATCAGGTATTGGCTTGTCTATTGTAAAGAAAATAGTTGATTTATATGAAGGAAACGTATGGATAGAATCTGAATATGGTATTGGATCAACTTTTTACTTCACATTAAAAAAATAAATATGGAACAGCCCAATTTATCATATATACATGCCTTATCTGGAGGAGATAAAGCCTTTGAAGAAAAGCTTATTTCAATAATTAAAACAGAATTTCCAGAAGAAAAAAGTATCTACTTTAAACATATAAAATCGGCTAATTTTAAAGAATCAGCAGAAATTGTACACAAACTTAAACATAAAATTAGTATTTTAGGGCTAGAAAAAAGTTATGAGGTTGCTGCATCTTTTGAAGATAATTTAAAAGAAAATAGCACAGTTGGTAAAGAAGATTTTGAAAACATTCTTAAAGCCATGACAACCTTTTTTGCTACGCTATAAAGTATTTTTATGAACTGTATTATTATTGATGATGAGGCAACTGCCAGAGCTATTATATCACAACTTTGTGTAAGTGTACCTAGTCTTAATGTGTTAGAAGAATTTCCAAATGCCATTCAAGCTATAAAATATTTAAATCAGAATGAAGTCGATTTAATATTTTTAGACATACACATGCCCGATTTTACAGGGTTCGATTTTATTCAAACATTAAAAAATCCGCCTAAAATAATTTTAACAACAAGCGATTCTAAATTTGCCATTGAAGCTTTTGAGTACGATTGTATTGTAGATTATTTAGTAAAACCTATAGCTTTACCTCGTTTTGAAAAAGCCATTCAGAAGGCTGCATCTACAGTTTCAAAAGTAGCAACATCATCAGAAAGCGTGGAAAGCTCTTCGGGAAACGATTTATATGTAAACATTGATAGACGTTTAATAAAAATAGATATTCACAGCATCTATTTAGTTGAAGCTAAAGGCGATTATATTCATGTAAAAACCGAAGATAAAAATTATACGGTGCATTCTACACTAAAGAAAATAGAAGAAAAACTACCAACCGATTTATTCTTAAAAGTACACCGATCTTATATTATTAATATTCAAAAAATAATTGATATAGAAGATAATAGTGTGCTTATAAAAAAAGATGTTATTCCTGTAAGTCGCTCTAACAGACCCGAATTAATGAAACGATTGAACTTGCTTTAAATTCAATTTCGGTCTAAACTAATTTATTAGTGTTTAGTACGCTAAACTTCTAATAAAAACCATTCGTCTACACTTAATTTTGATCTAACGAAAATAAAAATTAAAGCAACCTTTCAATCCTAATTTTGTGATATAAACTATTATATCATGAAAAGAATATTACTATTATTAGCTTTTTGTTATTTGAGTGTTCCTGCTCAAGATACGCCATTCAATTGCGACTACAACGCTTACTTATTTCAGTATAACGATGTCTATGCGATTGATTTAGCTTCGGGAAACTCATATGCAGTAGCAACAGATATAACTGAAGGAACTGTAAACGCTGCAGCATATAACCCAACCGATGGATTTATATGGGGGTCTTTAAGTTTTCCTTCAAAATCTATTGTCCGTATTGGTAAAGATTTCTCTACTTTAATTTTTTATGTAGATGAGTTACCAACTAGCGGACGCTATGTGGGTGATGTAAGTGCAGAAGGTGTGTATTATTTAAAAGGAGGCGGAACGAGTTATTATGCTATAGATGTAAATCCTGAATCTGATAATTATGGCGCTTATATAGCAACAAAAACCTTAACGCAAAATTTAAGTATTCATGATTGGGCATTTAATGCCGTAGACGGGAAACTATATACCGTAGAAAAGAATACAAATATTTTATATCGTGTTGATGCTGAAACAGGAATTATAGAAAGCTTGGGCGAAGTGCCAATTCTTTCTGGATTAAATTATACTTACGGCGCTGTTTATTTTGATGCATCGGGAAGGTTTTATGTGTCTTCTAATCAAACAGGAACTATTTATGTCATTCAAAATGTTCAAGATTTAGATGGTACAAACGCTATGGATTCTAATCTTTTTGCATTCGGACCTTCAAGTTCTCAAAATGATGGCGCACGGTGTCCAACAGCTCCAGTGCCACAAGAAGATTGTACCAATGGTATTGATGATGATGGCGATGGATTGATAGATTGTGAAGACCCTTCATGTTCTGGTTATGCTGCGTGTCCTGTTATTGAAGCGCCTACTTCTACAGCCAATTCAGGTGGGTTAGAAAGTAATAATAGACTGTCTCAACAGATAAGTAAACGAAATTTCAATCGTACAAAAAACAATTATAAATTTGATAAAAGTATTGCAAAAAAGTTTTCAAAATCATCACGATACGGAAAATCAGCTTCTAGTAAAGGAGGTATTCAACTATCAGATTTTATTCCGTTAGATATAATAAATGAAGATTATGTAATAGACTCGTCTCCTAAAGATTTGTTGAACATTACCAATGCCACCGATTTATACTCGGTAGATTATATGCGTAATGATGAAGCCGTGGCTTCCGTACTACTTCTAAAAACTGACAAAGGTGTTTATGAGCATACCAAATACATTTGCGATAGATTGTTAGGAGCTCAATTAATTTCGGTGTCAACCATAGAAATTAGAGAGCAAAAATTCATTAAATCACTAATAAGAAATATTGATGGCTCGTTAGAGTTTGTATTAAGCTTATCTGCTAAACCCGTTAATAATGATGCTGATTTTGCTATAGAGAGTCATTGGACTTTAGATAAATACGAAAAAAATGTTCCTTTTTATAATTTCCAAATATGGTCTAATTCTTTAGATGATTTATTAAGACTTGGAGAAGAAGTGGTGCGTTTATTAGAAGTTCAAAAACCCATTGCAAGTTTTAACAATTCTACACCGCCAACTGTTTTTGTTAGAAAAGGACATTATCAAAATGGGAAACTAGATTTACAAATAGTAAACACTAACAGAAGTAATAATGTGATTTTTGATGGCGGATTAAGAGCTACCGAAACAGAAGGAGTCAATTATGTGTCGTCTTCAATTGATTTAAATGGAAATTATATTTCTAATGTAGAAGTAGATGCAGGAAACTTATTTGATATTGGCTTTAGAATAGGAGATGGTATTGCTACACCAGACGATTTATTTATGTCTGATGGCCCTTGGGGCTATGATGATGCAGCACCAAGTACAAGTGTTAGTAGTTACACTATTCAAACAAACGATGAGCAATTTAATGATGACGAATATCCAATAGAACGTAATATAGAATTAACGGCATCCACCAGTGAATATGTTGCAGCCTATAGGGCTTTAACTCCTAAATTTAATCCTATAGATTTATCAAATTATAATAGCTTTCAATTAAAAGCAAAAGGTACGGGTACTTTAATTATTAGGTTAGTAAAAGCAAGTGTTAGCAATTGGGAAAACCAATATAAAACAGCTATAAATTTAACCGATGCCATGCAAGGTTTTAGCATTCCGTTTACCGAGTTTAAATCTGTAACTGGAGCAGATATGGATTTAGATGATGTAACTTCAATTGTATTTACCATGTTGGCTAGTAATGGCGAGGTAGAAACTAAAGAAATGAATTTACAACAACTTCGTTTTTCAACAAGTAAAACGCTTTCGATAGAAGTTTTAAATGAAGAAAATATAAACACATTTGCAGTACCAAACCCAATGAAGAACAACACGGTTATTCATTTTTCAGCAGTACAATCGGAAACTGCGGTGTTGGAAGTTTATAATCAATTAGGATCGCTTGTAAAAGAAGTGTCGTTTGAAGCTGTAACAGGCAAAAACGAAATACCTCTAAATAGACAGCAGTTAACTTCCGGATTATACTTTTGTAAAATTAAGAGTAAATACAAACAATATAAAGTAGTCAAGTTACTTGTAGAATAATTAATAGCAATTCCCTCCAAATTTTAAAGAGCAAAAGAGTCATTTCTTTTGCTTTTTGTTTTTTTGTAAGAAACGGATTTGATTTAGTATATTTATTGAGTTGAATATAGAACAGGTTATCTTTTCAAAGGTGATAAATGTCGCTCCTATGGAGCTTAAAAAATAGATAAGAAATTAAAGTTTATTAATATGATGCTCCTCTGGAGCTTTTATACCGAAAAAGATGAAAAATAAAAGCAGCCACAGCGTGGCAGCATATTAATAGAAAAAAGAGCATTAAATTTAGCTCCAAAGGAGCGATATATTTATAACATGGCAAACACATATACACAGCTTTATTTCCATATAGTTTTTGCTGTAAAAGGCAGAAAGAATCTAATTAAGGCTACATGGAAAGACGAGTTGTATAAATACATTACAGGAATTATATCTAATAAAGATCAAAAGTTATTGATTATTAATGGTATGCCAAATCATTTGCATCTATTAATTGGTACAAAACCAAATTGTAATTTATCAGATTTAATAAGAGATATAAAAGCAAATTCATCTAAATGGATTAACGAGAAACGTTTTGTAAATGGAAAATTTGAATGGCAAACAGGATTTTGAGCCTTCACAGTTAGTAAATCTGGAGTAAATAAAGTGATTCATTATATTAAAAATCAAGAAGAACATCATAGAGTTAAAACATTTAAAGAAAAATATGCTGATTTTTTTTAAGCTTATAATATTGAATATAAGACAGAATATATTTTTACAGATGATTAATGTCGCTCCTCTGGAGCTGTTTATATTCAAAAAAGAAATAATAAAACAGTCACAGCGTGACTATATATTAATAGGCTAAATTATAAAACATTAAATTTAAGCTCCAGAGGGGCAGTATATTTATAATAAGACAATAAATATTAAAAACATAAAAGCAAAAAATGGAGAAGTAATTCAGAGCAAAGTAAATTTGAGGAATTTGAAAACATAGAAGTAAGGAGAAGAATGCTTCTGCCGTGGTGGGTGAAAATATTTTGTTGGATTTTCATGTTATTTGGATTATTAGCTTTTGTATGTTTAATTTTAGGATTTGCTAATATAAGAGCCAATTTATCATTTTATGGATTTGAAACAAATGAGCAGTTTTCTTTAATTGGATTGATGATAATAGCTATTGGGATTTTTAAAGGCTTTACTGCATTTTCATTGTGGCTAGAAAAAGATTATGCTATAAAAATGGGGAAAATTGATGCCATAATTGGCATTGTTATCTGCACAATTTCAATGCTTGTTTTACCATTTTTTCAAGAAGGGTTTAATATTTCAATACGATTAGAATTAGCACTGTTAATTCCATTTTTAATTAAATTGAATAAGATTCAAAATGTATGGGAATCATTAAACTAAAGGTAAGTATCCATTGTATTACTCCCTAAAAACAGGCTTATCAAACAACACCCATTTAAAACGCAATCCAATTTCTGTAAAAGTAAAACCAGCTGCTGTAGCAGAAGCTATATTACTCTTGGTTCCGTAAATATTCAATAAAGCACGATCTGTAAATTTATAACCTAGTTTTCCTTGTATTCTGTAGGTGCTTTGTTTGCTGTCGTTTTCAATGTATTGTAAACCAGTGGCAGCTGTTAACTCGTAAAACCATTCGTTTGGTTTGGTAATTGCTTCATCTTTAATCAGGTTTATAAAAACTTCAACAGCATTAAACTTTTCTGGACTAAAATAAATGGTAGGCACTTGGTTTTTAAATGTAATGTATTGGTAGTTGAAACCTGCTTTTAAAGATGGTTTACTAAGTATGTTGTAATACAACGAAGTAAATAATAAATTACGGTTATTAGCATCGTTTTGCGAAGTGTAATAATACTGTGTAAACCAACCTAGGTTGAAGTTTGTACTCAGGTTGTAATTCGCGTAGTAGTTATTCATAACGATTTCTCTATCTAGTAAATCGGCATTAAAACTTTGTATTTCGCGTTTATAACCAATATCTAAAGTCTGTAATTTAAAAGGTTTTATATTGAATGATACATCGGTTAATAATTGTGTGTAATCATCGGTGTTTACTTTTGCTGAGATTACACCAACACTTCCTTTGAAAGTAACATTAGGTAACAATTGATAGCCTAAACCAAATAATGCTTGGTTTGAATTGGCTTTACTGTTTGTAATGTTGTTGCTAGTTGTTCTGTATGCATAACTAGCTAACCACTTAAATTTGGTTGAGGTTGGGAATTCTAAACGACTTTGAAATGCATAAGCTTCATTATCGCCATTATCAAACGAGTAAGACGCCTTGGTTTCTAATGATGGGGTAAAGGTGGCATTTAAGTTTTTAATAAAGTTGGTAGCATCTTTTTGATTTTCATAAAAGGATAACGTGTTATTTGCCGATTGGTATGCGTCATCATAATACCCTAGAGCCTTTAATGCATTTGCTTTTCCTAGATTACCATCAAACGAGGTACTATCATTTTCTAGAATACGATTGTAATCGGCAACACTCTTTTTAAAATCACTTTTATAAATGTTTAGTGTGGCGCGTAAAGCTAAAATCCAGTTTTCGTTTGGTGTTTCTTTAATAATAGCATCAATTAATGTTTCCGCTTTTTTATATGATTTATTCCAAATTAAAGCTTGTATGTAACGCTCTTTAGTTTGTTGAATCAATGTGGCGTCATCTATATTCGAAATAGTATTATATGCTTCTTCGCTAATTTTTAAAGCCTCTTTTTCTTGTCCTTTTAAGTGCTTAACTAAAGAAAGACCGTTTAATGCTGTTATTTTGTTTTCTGGATTTTCGGCAATGGTGTTATATGTGCTTTCAGCTTTATCAAATTCGCCAGCAATTAAATAGAGGTTTGCAAGATTCAATAAGGTGTCATTGTCATTATTAAAAAGAGTTAGATTTTCTTTTAAAAGCGTTTCAGCTTCGTCATAATTTTGAGCTTGCTGATTTTGATATGCATATCCTAAATAGATATACTTTTTAGATGTTAATGCATTTGAGTTTCCTGGTAAAACATCTAAAGCTTTATTCACATAAATTAAAGCTTCATCGTATATTTTTAAATTAGAAAGTGTGTTAGCATAACCTAAAAGCGCAGGAAAACTTTTGTCATCTTCTTTAATTAAGTTTTCGTAAAAAGATTTGGCATTGTTATAGTTTTTGTTCCAAAGTAAAGATTCTGCATAATTCAATTTAATTTCAAAATCGTTTGGATAGGTAGCTAGTAAGTCTGTAAATATATAAACCGCTTGATCTGAATTTCCTAACAACCCAACAGCACGTCCATAACATAATTTAGCCGTTTTGTTATTTGGATAGTCTTTTAATATGGTTGTAAAAAAAGATTCAGCTTTTTGGTAGTTTCCTGTTTCTAAATACGTAAAGCCTTCTTGCATATTCTGTGAATACACCAAAGTTGATATAAAAAAGACTAGTAATATAACGTGATTTTTAATAGACATAATTTAGGTTTTTTGTTCTATTGCAAGTTACGGACAAGAACCTATTCATTCACCTACAGCAATCTACCACTGAACGAAATTAAACGTCCTCCCACTGATTCTTCAAAGATATTTGTGTCAGAAACAAGAAATATTAACTTTTAAAATCTAGAAATTATGGCACTTAAAATCACACAACAAAGAGAAACATTTTTAGTAGAAGGAACTATTAATGCTATGACGGCTTTAAACTTTCAAAGCCATTTAAAGTTTGCTTTAAAAACTTGTGACGAATTAGTAATTAACATTGAAAATGTAGTAGAAATTGATACTAATGGCATGAACGCTATGCGATATATTTATAATGAATCTGTTGCTCTTGATAAAAAGATTTATATCGTTGGAACAGGTTGTAAAGAAGTTTATGATGACTTGTATTATAACAATGTAGCTTAATCATTAACCCCTAAATCGATACTATTATGAATTTTGAAATAATAAATAATCAAGGCGTTTATGAAATACATGGAGATTTCACTAATGACCATACAAACAAAGTTGAAACCTATTTTAACAACTTATTAGACACCTATTATGAGGTTGTAATAAGTCTTAAAAAAGTAAAACAAATTGATAATAAAGCTTTAGAAGTTATGCGTTTTATATCTGAAAAAGCAAAGAAGAGAAGCAAAGTACTATTTGTTCTAGGAAAAGGAAATAAAAGGATTAGAAATCAATTTAAGAAAGCGAATTTAAATACCATATTTAAAAATGATTACGATAAGCAATAGTTTAAAGAAAAGTATTTCGCCAGAACAGTTGTTTATGATAAGTGTTCTGGCAGTAAATGGCGGTAATTATTTATACAATTTAATTCTTGGTCGCATTTTAGGCCCTGCACAATTTGCAGATGCCGCTGTACTTATAACCTTTTTGTTAGTATTGAGTTTTGCTGCTATGACATTTCAATTAGTTACGGCAAAATTTTCAGTACTTTTTGAAAATGAGTTATTCAAAAGTTTTATATCTAAAGTATATAAAAATGCTCTTTTGGTAGGAATAGCTATGGGGATTTTAATCGTCGTTTTTGCAAGTCAGTTACAACAGGTTTTTAATACGTCGTCCTCAAGTATGTTTGTTGTGTTTGGTTGTGGCGTACCGCTTTATTTTTTAATGAGCGTGAATCGAGGTGTCTTTCAAGGGAAAAAGTCTTTTAAATCATTATCTATAACCTATCAATTAGAAATGTTAAGTCGTTTAATAATAACATTAGGACTTATTCTAATATTCAATATTCAATCATCTGTTGTTATAGCTGTGGGGATTTTAGCTTCGTTTTTATTCGGATTGATACCGTTTAAGTTTAGTAATATGCTTCCGCAGAAAACACTTGTACTAAGTAAAGTTCATTCAAAAAATATTAGAAGTTTTTTTATTATCACAGTCTTTTATGAACTTACTCAAATCATTATTAATAATAGCGATATTCTTTTAGTGAAACATTATTTTGAATCGTATGAAGCTGGTTTGTATGCTTCTTTAGCACTCATTGGTCGTATTGTTTATTTCATTGCTTGGATGTTTGTGATGTTGTTACTACCAACGGTGGTGCAACTTAAAAAGGAAGGTAAAGAAACGGCTTCTATATTGTTTAAATATGTAGGTTATATAGCTGTTATTTCAATAACCATTATTGGTGTTTGCATTAGTTTCCCTGAAACCATTATTACCTTATTATTTGGGGACAGTTACATTGCTATGGCACCATTATTATGGAAATATGCTATTGCGACTTCTATGTTCGCCATATCTAACATATTTGCGTATTACTATTTGTCTTTAGATAAATATATACCTGTTGTTATTTCTGGTGTATTTGGTATGCTTCAAATGGGCTTGGTAGTGTTTTACCATGATAGTTTAGAGCAAGTGGTGCACATGCAAATTATAGCAATGTTAATGTTATTAGTTATCCAGTTAGCATTTTTTAAAGTAGATCAATTAAAGTCGAAAAAAAGCTTAATCTAAAGTAATTTACCATTCGTCTACAGCAAATGTTTCCTCACCTGTAATCACCTCTTTTTAAAAAGATAAAAGCCCAAATTTGTATTATAATTAAAACCAGATTATTATGAAATTAGCAATCGTAACAGCGTATCCCCCAAGTAAAGTAACATTGAACGAGTACGCATTTCATTTAGTAAAACACTTTAGACAAAAAGAACCTATCACAGAATTAGTTCTGTTAACCGATAGAACTGAAGGTGAAAAAGATATCACATTTACAGAGCAAGGTTGTAAAATGACCATCAAAGAATGTTGGACATTTAATAGCTATACAAACATTATAAATGTAACCAAAGCTATAAATCAAGAAAAACCAGATGCGGTGTTGTTTAATTTACAATTTATGAAGTTTGGTGATAAAAAAGTAGCAGCTGCTTTAGGATTAATGTTACCATTGGTTTGTAAGCTGAAAAAGATTCCGAATATTGTTTTATTACACAATATTCTTGAAGAAGTAGATTTAGGAAAAGCAGGCTTTACAAGTAATAAATGGATGCAGAAAATTTACGGATTTATCGGAAGCACCTTAACCAAATTAATTCTTCAAGCTGATACTGTTGCTGTAACTATGCAGAAATATGTAGATGTTTTAGAAGCAAAATATAAAGTGAATAACGTGAAGTTAATACCACATGGTACTTTTGAAATTCTAGATGAACCTAGTTATGATATTCCGTTAGAACCTTTTAAAATTATGACCTTTGGAAAATTTGGAACCTACAAAAAAGTAGAGAAGATGATTGAAGCGGTTGAGCATATAAAAAGAACGACTCATTTAAATTTAGAAGTTGTTATTGCTGGAACCGATAACCCAAACACACCGGGTTATTTAGACGCAGTTAAAGAAAATTACAAACATTTAGATGGTATTACGTTTACAGGTTATGTATCAGAAGAAGATGTGCCAAAATTATTTAAAGAAAGTGCCTTAGTAGTATTTCCGTATACGTCTACAACTGGAAGTTCTGGGGTGTTGCATCAAGCTGGTAGTTATGGTAAAGCAGTGGTTATGCCCGATTTAGGAGACTTAGCTCTTTTAGTAAAAGATGAAGGTTATAAAGGTGAGTTTTTTGAACCTACAAGTGTATATAGTTTAGCATTAGCTATTCAAAAAATTCTTGTAAATAATAGCTATCGTATTGAATTAGAAAAGGCTAATTATAAAGCAGCAACAGCGTATCCTATGTCTAGAATAGCAGATATTTATTTAAATACTTTTGAAAATATTATAGCTAGAAAATCTGAAATAAAACAAGTGAAATCTGAAGAGATTATTGCTTAGAAATATATTCGAATGCGGGTTTAGTCTCTCCATTTTTGTTAATTAAACCAAAATGCTCTTGAGCCCGTTTTCTCCAAGGAAGTCTTCCAACGACTTCCTTTGGTATTTTAGTAAAGTCGTAAAGTGTCCAAGACATAAACGATATTTTATTATCGCTAAATATACCTTGAGCTTCTTTATAATAATTACTTTGATCTTTTTCTGAATTACCAAACGGATTCCATAAACCTTTATATGTTGATAAACCAAACTCGGTAATGGCTATGTGTTTATTAGGCATTTTAAGTTGTAAAGCTTTATATGTTTTGTCTAAGTCTTTTAACTTTTCATAATAATGAAAACTTATAAAATCTAACTTATTTTTAAGAATTGTGCTGCTTTCGGCATTAGACCAGCCAATAGTAACAGGATGTTTTTTGTCTATAGATTTTACTAAATCAATGGTTGTATTTAACCAAGAAATTACAAGGTTTTTTCCTCTAGATTCAAAATCTAAATTGGGTTCGTTTTTTATATCCCAAGCCAACAAAGCGTTATGGTTTTTTAATGCAGACACGATGGTTGCTGCGTGATGCTGATTCAGTGTCCAGTTTAAAACAGAATAATCGCCATAAAAATCAAAAAGTGTGACCATGACTTTTAGTTTGTGAGTTTCGGCTAGGTCTAACACCTGAATGAGTTTTTCTAATTTTTCCTTTTTCACATTCGCTTGTCCAAAATCATCATAAGGCACAAAAATGCGGATGCTATTTAGCCCTGCATCTTTAATAATTTTAAAATCTTTTGAAATAATGTTGGTGTCAAAGGTATCATCATACATACTCCAAGGAGATGCTTGCGGATAGTAGTTTATTCCTTTTAATTCAGTGACTTTATTTGAAGCAGGAGTAAATGCATTTATATAATTGCTACTCTCTTCTTTTATCATATTTCTAATGCGCCAAAAACCATCTTCTAAAAGCATAATAATTTTATAGCTAGATGTCTCAGTGGTTTCTAAAACACTAGTCTTATTCTCGTAAATATGTTTGTATTCAATAACTCCAGTATCAGTAAACACAATAAGTTGCCCGTCTTCACTAAAAAAATCGAGATTAAGGTGATGTTCTAAAGTTGTACCATCTACAGTAATATTTTTAGTTGTATTCTCCTTTACAATATCTATAAAGTTTTTTCGAGCACTTTCGGTGTAATAATCTTCAATGCCGTTAGTGGTATTGGTTTTATATGCTATATGTTTTACGTACCAAGCATCTAAATAATCGTTTTGAATACTGTTTAAAGTTTGTGCATCCATGAGGCGACCTTCATTTTCTAATGGCGCCCATTCTAGTTTTGGTAAGTATTGATCTATTTTTTTAATTTCTGTATGAAGCATAGAACTTCTATCGGCTCCAGTATTCAGGTAACTATATAAACTACTAATGCCAAATAGTATAAATGCAATAATAGCAATGTAAGACATCACTAAAACACTTCGTAATATGTTTTTATTAGTAGACGTCATAGCTTTATGTTTGAGTGTGTTTTTTCAATGCCAGCAGCTTTAATTATAAACGTATAAGTACTACTCGGAGCATTATTAGTATCTAATTTAAAAGTAGCAAAACCTTCAAATGAGCTTTTATAAAGTGTTTTTAATTTTGTGTTGTTTTCATAAATAGAAAGCGATACTTCTAAGCCATCAGGAATCATTTGATTCATAAAACTTTTTAGAGGACCAATAGTTATTATTCTATTGTTTGAAGAGAAAGCGACGTCAAAATTTGTAATTACAGGTTTATAAGCTAATGTTATAGAATTACTTTCTGCCATGCCTTCAATAAATGCCTTTACCGTCCAATTATCTTCATGGTCTGGGTGAATCATTTTAGCCTTTGCAATACCATTTATTGTCGTTCCAAATGTTTTTAAAATATTTTTTGAAGTATTATTTATAAAGAATTCTACATAGGTACCATCACTCACAATATTGCCATGTTTATCTTTTATTGTAGATGTAGAGAAGCTTGTTATTTGGTTGCCATCGGCATAGTCATGATTTCGTTGGTATGAAATACTAAAATCTGTTGGAATAGCAGGTAGTACGTTGATTGTATATTCTTTTGAATTAATGCCTAGACATTCTGAAGACACCAAAATTCTTCCTGTTTTTGTTTCAGAATAGATGTTTTTATAAGCAATGTTATTTTTTATAAGGATATCTTCATCATTTTGATTTTCTAAAAACTGATGTTTTACGTTTACTTTGGTGCTATCGGTTAACGGGTTATCTAAAACATCGGTAGGAATAACAACGAGCATAGCATAGTCTGTTCCACCAGCTTCAATACTTGGTGGACCTAAATAGGTTTCCATGCTTGCTACTTTTTGTTTTGATGTAATTTTGAATTTCCCTGAAAGGGAAGACGTACTTAATAATTTCCAGTTTACAATTCCTGTTTTGTTAGATATTGTTTGAGGTATTTGATAATTTAAAATACCAGATTCAGTATTGGGTTTTATTATAGTTGAACCATAGCTATTGCTTAAATATAAATTAGGTTTTTCGCTACTTTCATTTGAGAATTTTAAAGAAATAGAGCTACCAGCTTCAAATTCTGTTGAGGTAGTGAGCAATTTAAATGCATCATTGTTTTTTACAGTGCTTGTGAATGAAGAAAACACCATTGATATAATAAGTAGATATGTGAATTTTATTTTCATTAATTCGGATTTCCTATATAGCTATTCAATTCAATTTTTATAAAACTATAGTTTGCATGTTTTATGGGTTGTAAAACAGTATGTGTTTGATTGTCAATTCTATTTGGAACTACTTTGTTAGAAATAGATGCGTTTGGTAAGCCATTAACAAAACAGTTTTTCATATTTTCATTTATGATGTTAATGCTGTCATTTTTTAGAATAGGATATTCAAAAGCTTGTTGCCGTTGTTGTCTGATGCCTTTTTCTATGAAATGATGATCTACCCAAAGCATATTCTTATTGGTATCATAATACGTAATTATTAATTGCGGAATGGTGATTTCTTCTAATCCAGAATTAAATAATTTCCCTGAAATAGTATTTGTTGAAATATTTAAATCACTTAAAGTCGCATCTTTATATAAATCAGATCCTGAAACATTACCTGCTATTTGCAAGTTGAATTTTGTAGGTTGCTCTTCAAATTCAACAGGAGTAAACTCATCAGGGTTAAAGGTTTTAGGAATAGAATCTTGAGTTTTAGACCAGGCAATACCTTCAAAATTAATTTTAAAAGAACTCACTTCCTTCGGCATTAATTTATGCTTAACATGATATTTAGCGTTGTAGGTTGCTAACTCTTTATTGGCATCGTTATACAAAGTGCCTTTTAAAACAACATCAGCTGGGACGTTATCTATATTTTGAACTTCACCAATTAAAGCATAACTGTTATTGTGTTTTACCAATTTAGCAGATAGTATTTCTAAAACAGGTTGTTTTAAAACATCTTCATGGTGTGTTTGTTCTGTAGTGATGCGTCGGCGTCCTTGGTTAAAATATTTTGTAAGATTACCTGAATACAGTTGATCTGGAGGTAAGTCTAGATCGATATCATCTGGTTGAATAAACCATTTTCCTTTTAATTTTACTAACGATTTATAATCGGTTTTGTTTATTTTTTCTAAAGGCGTAATCCAATTGGTGTTTACTTTTACGGTTGCTAAATTGTCTGTTTTAGAAGTGATAATAGTTTCAATAGCATCTAATTTCGCATAAGAACTCAGTAGGCCATCGGTAACCGATATTTCCAACATATACTGAGCCATAGGTAAATTACTTTTCGGATTAATTAAGCTATATGCTTTTTCAAATTCTTTAAAATCTAAGGCATCATAATAGGTTAGTAATGCATTTTCAGGAGAATGGTGCGCATCATTTTTAATATAGAATTTGTAAATACCAAAACATGCTATAATAGCTAAAATTACCGACCAAATATGAGTAATTCTAAGAATACCTTTTGAAAACTTAGTATAGTTATTTTTAAATTTTAAATATTCAGGAATAACTTTTCGCTTTCTTTTTAATAATCGAATCCAAAGCATTTGAATATTTAAAATAAAAGCAATAATAACTGTTAGGAAAGGCATAATACCCCACAGTATTTTTTGCCATTTTGCAACATCATCTTTTGGTAAAATAGAAGACATAGGTGGGACGTTTAGTTTTTCCCAAACCTGTATGCCGTTTTCTAATTGCCGTAAGCGTTGCCAACCACAGAAATATAAAATAGGATCGTAAAATTTATCATTAGAAAAAATATACTTAAAGTTATACTTTTCGGGTGTGGTTAAAAATTGTTGTAACGACCCTATACCTTCAACACCTTTAAATTTAGAGTTTTCTAAACGTTCAATAGGGCGTGTGGTAAGCTCAGGTAAACGTCTTGCAGAATGGTAATTACCATCAACACTCATAGCGTTGGTTTGTGCAGATAACCATGCCATTTGATCACCAAATCCTAAAGTCATATACCGCCATTGATCGTGCTGGTCTTGATTAAGGAAATTCACAATAGGCAACATCTTAATTTGCTGAGGTTGTGAAGGTCTAAAATAACCCAAGCTCATTGTGAATATGGTCATGAATATAAATGAGCCAGCAAGTAAACCACCAATGAGTCGATGATAAATGGCACCAAATCTATTTTGAATAAGTTGTTTTAAATCGCCTTCAGCGAAGCGAAATACGAATTCTCCAAAAAGCGGTAAGGACATGATGGATGCCCAAAGCGTAAAGCGATCTAATGTTAATATGTTAAAAGCAGTTTCACCTAAAAAAAGTCTAGGAATAAAGGTGGTGCCTCCAGTTCCTAAAATAGTGAGTATTGTTATTGAAAACCCAAAAAACAAATACCGTTTGCTGTAATATCTATAAAAGATGTAGGGGAGAAGTATTAATAAAATACCCCAAGGAATTAAAAAGAATACTAACCCAGACGATGTAATCTCTAAAAAATTATCGCGAGAACCATGAGGAATTGGAACTTGAGTAATGGGGTTGTTTTTTGAATTTATCCAATATGGTAAAATGCAGCCAACTATAATAACCAGTGAAAGCATTCCAAAACTTATAATACGTTTAAAAAGTTTAAAAAAACTATTTAAAAATACTTTAATGGTAATGGCTTTTACAGAATCTACCTGTTCTCTTGAAACATCCATAATTACCATGCCTATTAGTGGGAAAATAAAAAATATCATTCCAAATATAGGAGTCACATGGTGTGAGGTTACAGTAACGGCAATTAATGACAGCGATGTAAATAAATAACGGTACTTACCTGTTTTTAACCATAAATAAATTTCTGGTAAGGCATGCATTAAAACGGCAATACCAATAATGCTAGGGAGCTGCCCAAAAATGTGTAAAGTCTCAACAAAAGATGACGATAAAACAGCTAAAATAGACGCATAACCAGCCACGGTTCTATTCGATGTAATAAGTAGCGAAAATCTGTAAACACCAGTAATAAAAAGAACTATGCTAATTAAAGCGACTGTAAACATGCCAAATTTAAGACCTCCAATAAACGAAAGTGCTGCAATAGATTGATGTACTAAAGGCGGATAACTCATTACCGTAAAACCTGTATACCATTTTTGGTTCCAGGGTTCAAACCAACTGTTAGAATAATGATCGGCAAAAAACAAATGAATTAAGGCATCATAGGTCGTTTCTAAAGTAAAGAATATAGAAGTTCCATGAAAAGCCAATCCTAAAAGTAAGGCTACAATTAAGTATTTATTTGTTGTTTCTTTCATTAAATATGTAGTAACAATCTTGTTAATGTAAATATAAATAAATTAAGTGGAGCTTTCATTTTTAATTGTCTACACAAAATTACCATTCGTCTACACAAAGCTTGGTGTTTAACTAAATATCAATTTTAACGAAGGCTTGTCAACTACTTTTGGAGTATAATAATTGTAAAAAACTTTAATTATGAGAGTATTAGCTATAGACGACCAACAATTAGTATTGTTGCCTTTACAAAAGCGATTAGTAGAATTAGGTTACGAAGTTAAAATAGAAACAGATGCCGCTAAAGGTTTGGAGTTATACGAATCATTTAATCCAGACTTAGTTATTGTAGATATTAATATGCCTGGAATTAAAGGCTTAGATATTGTGAAGCAAATTAGAGAGACTGAAAAATCTAAAACAGCAATCATGGTATTGTCTGGTGATACCAAAGACGAAACGATTACTAAAGGTTTTGAACTAGGTATTAACGATTATATGAAGAAACCGCTTAGCTTAAACGAAATCTGTGCACGTGTAAAACGATTAATTGGTGCGCCTGAAATAAAGACAGTAGCTACTATAAGCAATGTTATGATACAAGAACGTTGTGTTGGGGTTGTTATTCCATGTTATAATGAAGAAGAGCGTTTATTAAGCAAAGAATTTACAGATTATATAGATCAAAACTCTGGGTACCACTTGTGTTTTGTAAATGATGGTAGTAAAGATAAAACTCTTGAAGTTTTAAATGACTTACGAAAAGGAAGAGAAGATTTTATTACAGTTTACAATTGCGAAAAAAATGGAGGAAAGGCTGAAGCTGTTCGTTTAGGTATGCTTCATATGGCTAAAAAAACAGATTTAGATTATATAGGGTTTTTAGATGCCGATTTATCTACAGATTTAGCAGATTTTGATGACTTAGTAAAAACCATTGAGCACTCTAATTTTAAAATTGTAAGTGGCTCACGTATCACAAGAATGGGAGCAAACATTGCTAAAGAATCTGCAAGACAAATAATTAGTTTAACCATCAATTTTATTATCAGAAAGATTTTAAAAATGAATTTTAAAGACACACAATGTGGTGCTAAAATTTTTCATAAAGATGTTATAGGTATTGCTTTTAATCAAAAATTTGTAACGCAATGGATATTTGATGTCGAAATTTTTAAAAGAATGACACTACACTTTGGACTTAAAAAAGCAAAGGCAATGTTATGCGAGCAACCATTAAAAAGATGGATACATGCCGATGGATCTAAATTATCAATGAAAGATTCAATAAAAATTATGGGACAGTTAGCACAAATAGCTTGGGTTTATAGAAGTAAAAAGCATGCTATAAAAAAAAGTGTAGAGGTTAAATTAGAAGTGGTTTAGTACTTTAATATTAAAAAAGTGATTCATGAAAATTGGAATTATAATAATATTTCACAACAATGCTTTTTCTATAGATAATAAGCTGCATAAAGGATTGTTAGATTTAAAAAACGCTACACATTTATGCTTAGTAAACAATGCAAGTACAGATAAAACTTTAGAAAAATTACAACAATTAAATGATGCATCAGAACATGTTTATACCATTATAGATATTAAACAAAACAAAGGACATGAAGCCGCAATAAAAGCAGGAGTTAGGTATCTTTTTAATCAAAAAGACTTAAACTATATTGGTTTTATAAATTTTGAAGCAGGTAAAACTATGCGGTATTTATTGGAGTTTTTAAGAACATTTGAAAAGTCTACCGATTTAATAAAGCACTATAACTTACGGCAAGTAAAGAATAATAAAAAGCAAAGAACTCTTTTTAAAAATATAGTATCAGTTGTAGATTATTTAAATCAGAAACATATAGGAGTTAGTGAAGGAATTAAAAAGATAAGTTAATAGCAAACATTTTTTTAGGGCGTTACCTTTATCCTGAAATCTGTTCAGTATAAAGGTCGCGCTATCCGTTTGTAGTTTTGGCTCGAAGCTCCCGCTCGCCAAAAGCTATTACTGCTATCGCTAACGCAAAAAGACCCCGTGTTTTTTAGAGTCATTTAGATTTCCTCTAAAATAGATTTTCCATTAGATTTATTGCCCGAAGTCCATGTCCATTCCTCATAAAGTCTAATTTTTCCATTTGCCATTATCTCAGGTTTTGAATGACAAATACCAGTCATCAGTTCACCTTTTGTATTTACTTGATGATAGCGCATGTTAATAGCGCCATCGTCATCTACCAAACCTATTAAATGTCCACTAACAATGTGTCCGCCACTATATTCAGAGGTTAGAATATTTCCGTTTTGCTTATATTTAAAAATGGTTTCTTCAGTTGTTTCTCCATTTTCAGAATTCTCAACGGGTCTAAATGTTTTATTGTTGTAATTCATTTTATTTCTAACTTGAATGGAGTTACTAATTTAGTTACAGCTATTTAATTTTTATCTAAAAATATAGTAATTATAAGCAGTATACTATTTTTATAGCTAATTCTAAATCATCATTTTCTAAATGAGACTTAACCATTTTATGTAACGTTTCTAATTTTTCTTGTTCATCTTCAATAGAAAGCATTACAACCACTTCTGGTAATTTTTTAATGTCTTCTATTTCTTGAGTTGTTGGAATATTTTTACAGTTTCCCAGTCTGCCAATATTATTTCCTGATAAAATACTAGTTGAAAAAATGTGTTTAGGGAGCTTATCAACGCCAATGCCTTTTGTGAAAATTGGTTTAGGTATTTCAAATAACGATTCTTCAGTAATTCTTGTATACCAATTAGCGCCTAATCGTGCTACTAAGTCTAATTTTTTGGTGTCAATATTTTCATCAGCATCCAGACAATCCTTATTTATATGAATTTGAACCACCTTACAAATAACCAAATTACCTGCGCCACCTTCATTTCCTAAATGAATAATATTATCAACAACACATTCAAAAGAAATAGGTGATTCTTGTACTCTAGGTGGTTTAATTTTTTCTGAAGGGACTTCTGTTAAGCCAGATTTTATAAACTCATTTACGCCTTCCTCATATTCTGTACTTGATAATGAAACTTGCTCTACAATAGGGAAGTTTACAATATTAATAACGACTTCTTTTGTGACTTCAACGTTTTCTAAAGTATGTTTTGTTGTATTATCTCTTACTCTGCGTGCAGGAGAAAAAATTAAAACAGGCGGATTTGCACTAAACACATTAAAAAAACTAAACGGACTCAAATTTACAACACCATCTTTATTTACAGTACTAGCCAAAGCTATAGGTCTAGGCGCTACAGCCGTTAACAAAATGCTGTGTAATTGCTTTATAGGAATTGTATTTGGATCTATTGAAATGCTATTTTTCATTATTTTGCTGGTAATATTTGAGATTTTACTTCTCCAAAACCTATTCTTATATCATCTTTTTCACAATAACCTTTCATAATTACGGTGTCAAAATCTTCAATAAATTTACGTTCTTCACCATTATTTAATTTGATTGGTTTTTTTCCAGCCCAAGACAATTCTAACATAGAGCCATACGAATCGGGACTTTTGCCACTTATAGTACCAGAAGCCATTAAATCGCCAACATTTAAATTACAACCATTACTTGTATGATGTGCTAATTGTTGAGACATATTCCAATACATATATTTAAAATTAGATTTGCTAACAACGGTTTCTTCACCATTTTCTGGTTTTATTAGCACTTCTAAATTTACATCATAATTTTTTAATCCATCAAATTCTAAATGCGGTAATACTTTTGGTGCTTGCTCAGGACCATTTACTCTAAATGGTTCTAAGGCTTCCATAGTTACTACCCAAGGCGACATGGATGATCCAAAGTTTTTAGCTAAAAACGGGCCTAAAGGCACATATTCCCATTTTTGAATATCTCTTGCAGACCAATCGTTAAACAATACTTTTCCAAAAATATATTCTTCGGCTTTATCTGTTGAAAGTGTATCACCTAAATTGGTGTTTTTCCCTATAACATAGCCCATTTCTAATTCAAAATCTACTCTTGCTGAAGCTTGAAAAACAGGAGCTGTTTCATTTGGCTTTAAAACCTGTCCTTTTGGTCTGTGAATATTTTTTCCGCTTACAACAATGGAAGAAGCACGCCCATGATAACCAACAGGAATATGTTTCCAGTTAGGTAATAAGGCATTTTCAGGATCTCTAAACATCATGCCAACATTGGTTGCGTGTTCTATACTTGAGTAAAAATCGGTGTAATCTCCAATTAAAACAGGTAAATGCATGTCGGCTTCATTTTGAAGTATAAACACCTCTTTTGATGTTTTTAAAACCGAATTTTCATCGCATAATTCATTCTGAATACTGGTTCTAACTTTTGATGTTATTGTTTTTCCTAATGAAATAAAATCGTTTAAATAATTTGCAATAAAAACAGTGTCGTCTAAGTTTAAATTTTTAAAAACACCCAGTTTACAAGCTTCATGTAAGTCTAAAATATATTCGCCTATTGCAACACCAATTCTTTTTTGTTGTGTTGAAATTGAAAATATTCCAAAAGGAATGTTATAAATACTAAAATCCGAATTTTTCGGAATATTTAACCAAGTTTTCATTTTAATTATTTTTTTTCAAGACAGTAAATGAATGCCATCTTCTATTAGTTTTTTATATTTTTTAGTTGCTTTTAACGCTTCAAGTTTGTTTAAAACCGTATTAGAAAAATCATTTTTTAAAGAATAAACTAATTCGTAAATTTCAAGTACTAACAGCCATTCGTTAGGATATTTATTAGATATTTCATTGAATATTTTTTCAATTGCTATTAAATCTAATGCATTTGATTCTCTAATGTTTCTAATTTCAGAATAGTACGAATACAAAGTTTTATCTGCTTCAGAATAAGCGATTTTATGTGTTTTTTCTTTTGGAACTTTAAAAATATCTTTAAACGATTCGGTTGATGCTGGACCAGAAAAAGCAGAAATTACTTCCTTTCCAACAGCCATATCGTAAATACCCCATTCTGGTTTAAATAAAATAGTATCATTATAAGTTACAGTGCAATTTTCGAAAGAAATTAATAAAATTTTGCCTTGTAAATCTCTTTTGCCTGTTATTATTTGTCCAACAACTTTAATACCGCCTTCAAAAACTAATTCGGTTGTAAGACCTTCATAGATACCATAAACTTTCAAATCTTTAGGCGACATGTCTTCTATTGCTAAATTGATGCCTTCCAGTTTTCCAATAGGGCTTCCAAAACCTTCAGAATGTGTGTTTATTCCATGGCCAATTAATTCTTTATCTCTTGAAGCTAATGCCGTTTCGCCAATGGTTTGAATGTAAATAGGTTTATTTTGATGACCAATTACCTTAGAAAATTTTCCTGAAATTTGAATTCCAGTACTCAATTCTACAGTTCCAATATTTTTAGATTCAATTAATTTATTAACACCTTCTAAACCACCTTTTCTTAAAGCCATGGTATTTGCAAACTTTTCAAGTACATAACTTAAATGTGCAAAATTAGGTGTTACAAATAGTTGTGGTTGGGGTTTTGTAATATCAAAATTAATAGTAGCCGCTTCTATGGAATACGGTATTTTTTTTACGCTTTCATTTAAGCATGTTTTACTTTCTCCTATAGAAGATAATAATCCTGCTCCATAAATTTTTGGGTTTTCTAATTCGCCAATTAAACCATATTCTACCGTCCACCAATGTAGGTTTCTAATTTGAGCCATTTCAGATAGTTCTCCAATATTATTTTGAAGATCGTTAACTACTTTAGTCGCTTTTTCAACGGCTTCGGTGGGAGTTGTAGGATCTTCTTTTATAATGGATAAATGCCTAACAGCTTCATACATTTCATAATCTTTTTCAGAAGAAATGGCTTTACTACCAATTTCACCAAAACGTCTTAAATATTCGGCATATTCAGAGTTTGCTATTATGGGTGCATGTCCTGCGGCTTCATGAATAATATCTGGTGCTGGTGTGTATTCAATATGTTCTATGGTTCTAATATCTGACGCTATAACCAAAACATTATAGGCTTGAAATTCCATAAAGGCATTAGGCGGAATAAATCCATCAACGGAAACGGCAGCCCAACCAATTTCTTTTAATATTCGATTCATACCTTCCATTTTAGGAATGTAATCTGTTGAGATGCCTGTTTTTTCTAATCCTTCTAAATAGTAACTATGCGCTGCGTTTTTTAAATAATCAATATTTAATCGCATTACATACCTCCATACAGCATGATTTTGTGCCGTATAGTCTTTGTAAGGTTGTTTAACAATAAACTTACGTAAATGTTTAGGTAACCTTTTTGTTACACTATTTAATTCTAATTTATCTTCAGATTTTTTGCTCATTAATTATAATGTACCTCTGTTTTCTTGTTCTCTTTCTATTGCTTCAAATAAAGCTTTAAAATTACCTTTTCCAAATGATTGTGCACCTTTTCGTTGAATTATTTCAAAAAACATGGTTGGTCTATCAACTACTGGTTTTGTAAATAATTGCAATAAATAACCTTCGTCATCTCTATCAATTAAAATACCATGTTTTTTTAGAACTTCAACATCTTCATCAATTTCACCAACACGCTCTATTAAATCGTCATAATAGTTTTCAGGAACGTATAAAAATTCGACACCTCTGTTTTTCATTTCTGCAACTGTTGCTACAATATCATTAGTTGCTACTGCAATATGTTGTACACCAGGACCATTGTAAAAGTCGATGTATTCTTCAATTTGAGATTTTTTTCTTCCTTCTGCAGGTTCATTAATTGGAAATTTAATACGTCCGTTTCCATTAGACATTACTTTACTCATTAACGCCGTATATTCTGTAGATATATCATTGTCGTCAAATGAAATTATTTGAGCAAACCCCATAACTTTTGCATAAAATTCACACCATTTATTCATTTCATCCCAACCTACATTACCTACCATGTGATCTATAAATTTTAACCCTACAGGACTAGGATTATAATGAGATTCCCATTTTTTATAGTTAGGTAAAAATATACCGGTATAGTTTTTTCTTTCTACAAAAACATGAACAGTATCACCGTATGTATGTATACCAGAACGTATAACATAGCCATTATCTCCATCGTCTTCTCGTGTTGGTTCCATAAAAGATTTTGCACCTCTTTTTGTTGTTTCTTCCCAAGATTTTGTAGCGTCTTCAACCCAAAGAGCTACTATTTTTACACCATCTCCGTGTTTGTTAATATGCTCATTAATTGGGCCATCTTCTTGTAACGAAGTTGTTAAAACCAATCGTATTTTATCTTGCTTTAATACATACGAAACACGGTCTGTCATACCTGTTTCTAATCCAGCGTAAGCCTCCGATTGAAAACCAAAAGCTGTTTTATAAAAATGTGCAGATTGCTTTGCATTTCCAACATATAGTTCAACATAATCGGTTCCTAACAGTGGAAGAAAATCTTCGGCATCACTAAATAATTTTTTTAATGAATATTCTGTATTTTGTAAATCTTTTAAATTTTTTATTTCTGTTGACATGTTTTGTGTTTTTAGTGATTTGTATTCCAAGATTTATAATAATCTTCTACTTTAAGTTTTAATGCTTCTTCTGTAATTGATAATGGTTTAAACGGGTCTATCATTACTGCTAATTCCTGTGTTTCTTTTTTACCAATACTTCTTTCTATAGCTCCAGGATGTGGCCCGTGTGGTACACCACCTGGATGTAGTGTAAGTTGTCCTAATTCAATGTTGTTTCTACTCATAAAATCGCCATCAACGTAATACAATAATTCATCTGAATCGATATTAGAATGATGGTAAGGAGCCGGAATTGATTTTGGATGATAATCGTATAATCTTGGTACAAAGCTACAGACTACAAATCCCGCAGATTCCCATGTTTGATGAATTGGAGGTGGCATATGAATTCTACCTGTAATTGGTTCGAAATCGTGAATAGAAAAGGCAAACGGATAATGAAATCCATCCCAACCAACAACGTCAAAAGGGTGGTTGTTATATGTGTACTCCCACATATCTCCTTGCTTTTTAACCTTAATTTTAAAGGCGCCTTTTTCATTAAAAGTTTCTAGGTTTGTAGGTAATTTAAAATCGCGTTCACAAAAGGGTGAATGTTCTAATAATTGTCCAAAATTATTTCGGTATCTTTTTGGGGTAACAATAGGTTCAAAAGACTCTACATATAGAATTCTATTATCCTCAGTGTCAAAATCAATTTGATAAATAACGCCTTTAGGAATTATAACATAATCACCATATTTAAAATTAATTATACCGTAGCACGTTTTTAATTTTCCTGAACCTTTATGTATAAATAACATTTCGTCGGCATCAGCATTTTTATAGAAATATGCTTTTGAAAATACTTTAGGCGCAGCCAATCCTATATGTAAATCGTTGTTTACAAATAGTGTTTTTCTGCTTTCTAAATAATCCTGCTCTGGTTTTATAGAAAATCCTTTAAAACTAAGCGCTGTCATATTTTTTTCAATAGCTACGGATGGAGCAACAGAGCCTAAGTTTTTAATTTCTGAAACGACCGTTGGCGGATGGATATGGTATAACAAAGAAGAAATACCCGAAAAACCAGCAGTACCAAAAAGTTCTTCTTGATACAATCCGCCATCACTATTCTCAAAAGCAGTATGACGTTTTTTTGGAATCTTCCCTAAAGTATGATAACGTGCCATAAGTATATTAATTTAGTTAGTATTTATATGTATGTGAGCTTATTAGTTAAGCGTAACTACTTTTAGCTTTTCTAAAGCTTTAACTAATGCTTCATTAGCTTCTCTAATTCCAATTGAAATTCTTACTTTTCCAATAGCTCCAAAATTATCTACAGGGCGAACTGCAATGCCTTCTTCTGCTAAAAAAGTAACAAACTCATTACTTGAAATAGGAGGAGTTATTAAATAAAAATTAGCTTGCGTGGGATAATATTTGATTCCGAGTTTATTAAATTCTGCTTCTAAATAGATTTTTTCCGTTTGAATTGTATCTACTGTTTGTTTAATAAATGAAGCATCCGTTAATGAAGCAATAGCACCTTCTAATGACAATTTTGTAATTAAAAAAGGCTTGCAAATTTGTCTTAAATATGCTGCAACTTCAATATTCATATACGAATATCCTACTCTTAACGAAGCTAAACCATAGGTTTTTGAAAAGCTGTTAATGGCTATTAAGTTTGGGTACTTTGTAATATAAGGTAAGGCTCTTACATAGTCTTCTGCATCAGCAAAATGCCAATATACTTCATCAAATACAACCAAAACATCAGTTGGTAATTGTTGCATTAAAGATTCAAATTCATCTTTTGAAATATGGGATCCAGTTGGGTTGTTAGGGCTTGTTAAAAATATGATTTTAGTTTTGCTAGTAACCGCATTAATAATATTATTAACGTCTAGTGCATAGTTTTCTTCATTTAGTGGCACATCAACAACTGTTGCTCCAGACCAGCTTGAAAACATTTTATAAGGCACAAAACAAGGCGTAGAAACAATAACTTCATCTCCTTCATTAATAAAAGCTCTAATGATTAAATCTATAAGTTCTGACCCGCTTGATGCGCAAATAAATTGATCTACATCTAATTGGTTGTTATACGATTTTACGAGCGCTTCTCTTAAACGAATATCTGTAGTGTCTGGATATAAGTGTAAATCGGTTAAACCATTTTTAACAGCTTCTAAGGCAAGAGGAGAAGCTCCAATTGGGTTTTCGTTTGAAGATAATTTATATGTTTTTTGATTGTCTTTTTTAGTAGAAATTCCTTTGCCTCCTTTATATCCATCTTTAACTGTTAAATGAGGTTTGAAAAGAGATTTTATGCTTTTTGAAATAGTTTCCATTTGTGAAATTATGTGTAAAAATTAATTTTGATTCCTAACAAATTTATATACAATCAATACTGGGTGTTATTTTTAACTATTTTTTATTTGGTATTTGGTTTATTTGTCTGTTTATCGTAGTTTTTATGTATTTTTATTCTTTTATGATAAATGTCATATTTGTTAAACAAAATATTATTCTGAATGAAGACGCGATTAGACAAAATAGATTTGAAAATATTAGAGATTTTACAAAACGATTGTAGAATTACAACTAAAAAATTGGCTGAACAATTAAACCTTTCTCCAACACCAGTTTTTGAAAGAATTAAGAAGTTAGAAAAGGAAGGCTTTATTGATAAGTATGTTGCTTTATTAAATGAACGAAAAATTGGTTTAAAGCAAACGATCTTTATTGGCGTTAAATTGAAAGGTCACACACGTAGTTACTTACAGAATTTTTTAAAACAAGTTAATAGTTTTGAGGAGGTTACAGAATGTTATCAGGTATCTGGAAATTTTGATTTTTTATTAAAAATTGTACTTGCCGATATTGATGCGTACGAAATATTTGTACAAACAAAGCTTTCGTTAATATCTGAACTTGGTAATGTGCATAGTTATATAGCTATTAAAAAGGGAAAGTGTACTACTAAATTAGATTTAAGTTCTCTTTAGGATTGGGATTAATATTACATGATATTTCATTTCTAACCGTTTTAATAGGTTAGAAATAAGAAGTATTGTCTTATGATATTGTTTCTCTATGAGATAGAATTGTTAAGTCTTTAAATGCGTGCATGAATTTTTTTAATTCATGTCCCGTTTTTTTATCAGAGATGTTACCTTCTTTATTAACTTTTCCTTTTATTCCTTGAATAAGTAGTGTGGTTTCATCCGTAAAATTTGTTTGAATAGTTTCCATAATTAGCTTCAATTCTTGGTGTCCTTTTTCTCCACTCGCTGAAGCTGTTATTAGCCCCGTTGGTTTATCAGAGAAAACAGTTGTAGATACACACCATTCAATCATATTTTTTAAACCACTTGGAATACTGAAAACGTATTCAGGCGTACAAATGATAATTCCGTCTGCATTTGCAATTTTATTCCGAAATTCAATAATTTTTTCGGGTACATTTTTATCTGTAAGTTCAGTTTTAAAATGAGGCAATTCGGTTAAATTATCTAATATTTCAATATTAAAATCGGCTTTTCCCAATTCAGCTAATTCTTTCAGAATAGCTAGGTTTCCAGAATTTTGACTGGCGCTACCGCAAATTCCAATGATGTTTTTCTTTTTAGTCATTAAATTTTTATTCGATCAATTTTTGAGCTTGAAAGTTACGGTTTTATAAAGCTATAGTTGATTGAAAATATCTTTGTTTTCTAAAATTTCTTTATCTGCTCCATGAAGCCCAACAAGGAACATTGCTTGCGCTAATTCAGTAGATTTTATGCTCGCATTTTTTCCGAGTAATTTAAGGATTGGGTACAATATTCTGAATATTTTATACATCATATTTGGTTCTTTTCTTGGTGTCACAGGATAAATATATCCAGGACGAAATGAATGAAATGTTAAACCCGTTTTTGCAATTCTATTTTCTGCCATTCCTTTATACCGAGCAAAAGCAGTTCTGCTTTTTTCGGTCCTATCTGCGCCAGCTCCACTTAAAAAACAAAGCGTCGCATTTGGGCTTTCATTTTTTAATGCTTCGGAAAAAGAAACAGCATAATTGACTGTGATTTTTTTGAATAAGTCATCAGCTACTTGACCTGTATAAGCACCTATACAGAAAAACGCTATATCTATATCTTGAAAAACAGTAGGCGACCCTGAAAAATCTTCAAAATTGGATACAATAATTTCCTTTATTTTATCATTTTTGTTTTCAGGAGATGGTTTGCGAACCAATGTTGTTATTTCGCTAATTTGGTTTGATTGCAAGCATTTTTCTAGTATCAATTTACCAATCATTCCTGTGCTTCCTGCGATAATAACTTTCATAGTGTTTCTTAGTTTTTTAGTTTAATACTGAGTGAAATTTACAATTTCCCTATTAATTGACAATACGCAAAATTGTGAATTTTGCGTATTTTAGAAATACATTGAAATTTATATGAATCTTTATTCTTTTAGAGCTTTTTTGGTTTCGGAGTTTTTTAGCTGAAATTAAAGGTGTCCTTTATCGTTTTAGAGGATAATAAATTTTTAATAGATTCTAATTTATCAGGACTTTGTAAAAAAGGATGCTCTTGAAATATTTTTTGATATTCAGATGTTACTAGGTTGCTATAAGTTTCCACTTTTTTATCAATTACTTTATTGATATAGGCAATTGTATTTTTTTGAAAATGTAAGTTTACAGGATCTACAAATCCCATTTTTATGAACCCTGCTGTTTTTCTTGCACAACGGCAAGGGTTGCTTTTATTAACAAGACCACATTTGTTATCCATAAAATTATATAATTGCTTTTTTGCTCTATGTAGTTTTACTCTAAAGTTTTCTTTTGAAATCTCCATGATTTCACTGCCTATAGCGTCTGTAAACTCGAACAATTCACCAATAATATAAATCATGCGTTGTTCTCGGTCTAGGCATAGCAACATACCTTTCATACAACTAATTTTTGCTTCCTTTACTAAGAGTTTATCTTCAACTTCATAAGAATAAATAGAAAGATTTTCGTTTGGTAATTGGTCTAATCCTTGCCCAAATTGTTCAAATGTTGGGGAGTTAGTTTCGTATTTACCACGTTTCATATTCAAAAAATGGTTTTTTACAATACGATATACCCATGTTTTAAAAGTACTTTTTTGTTTGAATGAATCTAACTTTGTTACAATTTTTATTAAAACCTCCTGAGTTAAATCTGCTGCTTCATCTTTGTCGCCTACAAAAGTTAAGGCAATATTATAAATCCAATCTTGATGTTTTTTAATTAGGTTTTCTAATGCGTTTTTATTCCCAGAAAGCGATTGTTCTATTAAAATTGAATCTGAAGTCTTAATGTCAAATAGTTCTTTATCCATTTCGTTTTTTTTATCTAACAATTTGCCTTTACTAAGAAAGACAAATTGTTGTTAGAATGAAATTATTTATTCATTAAAAATTGCCCGTGTGGGTTATCTAAAAGCATTAACCATTGTCCGTTTTCTTGTTTTCTTAAAACAGCAACCGATAATCCATTTTGTTTAATGTCTGTTCCGTCTGGTGCTTTTGCAGTCATTTTCCAAGGAGCAATATGTGTAGCAATATTTCCAGTAATGAACACTTCGTGTCCGCTATATGTGAAAACAGGATTTGCCTTAGACATTCCTGTAAACATGTTTTGCAAAATAGTTGTGTCAGATATTGGAGACTCAGGTTCAAATACTACTACTGCGTTGGGTTCATAACAAGCCATAACACCATCAATATCTTTGTTTTGAAAAGCTTTTGTCATTTTTGTAATGGTGTTTAATACATTTTGTTGTTCTTCAGTCATTTTTTTTGTGTTTTTTGTTTGAGCGTTAATGGTAATTGTGGTCATGAAAAATAATATGACCATTAATAATTTTGATTGTGTTTTGTAAATCATAAAGTTTGTTTTATTAATATATACTTGCTTTATAATTTAGACACGGCTCAATAATGACTGTTACAGTAAATGTGTTTTTTATTATAAAATATTTTTAGGATAAGCATTTGAGTAAAGTGCCGAATTATAATTGTTTATACTTTGTAGTTCGCCTGACGTTTATTTTATTTTTGTTCGTATAAATAGTGTGACGCAGCTTGTGATATCTTTTTTTGATTATGGCCTACATTTGGTATGATTTCAAGTTTCCAAATAGATTTGATTCCTGAATTCTCCGACAATTCCTCACTAAGGTTGTGAAATTTTTCACCTCTATTAAGTCGATTCGTTCCTTGTTTATCTGCTGTTTTAGATCTTAACATACGACCTCTTGTTTCAGAATCATTGTCTAACTCTCCAAGAAACAGTATTAATTTCTTTTTAAAAGATTTTTTTAGATCTCTTTTGTTAATTCCTAAGTTTTTTATTCCAAATGGGAAGTTTGTGTTATAATCTGGAAGTGTATAGGTTCCTGCATTTGATGCAAGTATTCTATTTGCTCTTGAATTTGGATATAACAATACAAATCGATGTAGTATTTGTCCGCCAGCAGAATGGCCGAACATGTCATATTTTCTTTGATTAGATTTTGTAGCCTTTTTTACTAGTTTAAAAACTCTATCGAAATCATTAAAAATCCAATTTTCTTTATTTAGGTTTACATTGAATTTTATAAGATCTTCATCAATGTGAATTTGATTTGTACCCTTTTTAAAGGAAACTCCTTTTGATAAATCTAAGTCTTTAACTACTCCTCCAAGATGATAATCTCCATAATTATAATCCTTTTCAGGAAATGATGGTGATATAATTAATACATTATATTTTTCAGATGCTTCAATCCAAGAATCTCTATAACTATCACCATTTCTACCAGCTCCAGGAACAACAATCAAAATTTTGGAACTTCGAGAAAATTTTACTGGTTTATGATAATAAATGGTAATTGAATCATTTTTATGGATACCACTTCCATTGATTTTAAAAAAACCAGAACCTTTATCTAATTCAATGCTCTGAGCAATTATAATTTTAGTTATAAAGAGTGTAATAATTAGTATAGAAAACTTATAATTCATGATTTTCATTTTGTTATTTGTTTTAAATGTTTGTTAGTTTTATTGGTCTTAAATGTATTTGGTTTCTTATTGTTAAATATTTAAGTTATTCTTTATTATTCCCCGTAAAAGTATCTGTATTTGGATTGATGGGGTTTCCCGAAGCTCTTCGGAATGATACTACTTGTCCAACATGATATAAAGCATCTGAAATTGGACCATTCATTACATGCCATAATGGTAAAGATAACTTAGCGTCTTCTTGTTGGATTAAAATTTCCAGTGATTTAATTTCTTCTTCAGTCATTTGAGAAATTAAAAGACTTGCTTCCTTTAGCTCATTTAAAGTTCGACTTCTAATCTGATTAAATTCTAGTTTTTCTTTATCAACTAGAGTGGTATTGTATTTTTGTTGAGAAACACGTAAAATGAAGCCTGAAATATCTAAAATATGTTCTAAGGTTTCAAGTAATGATCTCGATCCAATATTTATTCTATAATTAAGATCTGATTTTGTTAAAGATTCAGTTGCCCAATAATACCTATAACCAAGTCCGTCAATAAATCTTTTAATAATATTAACTTGAGTTAGTGATGTAGGATATGCTCCAATATCCTTGTAAGGAAGAGGAATTAAATTCATTTTTTTTACGTTTTAATTTAATTAGTTATTATTCCAAAACCCTGTTTATATTAGTTTTTTACATACCAATCAATGGCATTTTTATATAAAATTCTTTTTAGATCATTTTCCGAAAAATTATCATTTATCATTTTTAAATGTTCAACTGTAAAAGGTGTTTTTGCTCGTGTTGATGGTAAATCGGTACCAAACATTAATGAGTTTGGATTGATTGAATTAATTTTTTTCATGACGTTTATTGGATTAAAATCTAACCGTCCGAAACCCGTAGCTTTTATTTTTACACCTTTTTCTGCCCAATAATATAAACCGTCAACCCCTATTTTTGAAAGGCCTAAATGGTCAATTGAAAATTTAGGGATTTGTTTAAGTATGGTTTTTAGTTCTTTTAAATTTTTGCTATCAACATAAAGTTCTGTATGCCAGTTATATTTATCATATAATTTGTTAGATAATTCAACCAAATTTTCTAAACTTTCAGAACCTCCTCTTTTTAGATTGAATCTAACAGCACGTATGTTTGATTTATTTAATCGGTCTAATTCTTTGTGTTTCATTTCTATTGGAATATTTGCTACTCCGAAATAATTATCTCCAAATGTTTTTAGAGCATCTATTAAATATCCTTGATCAAATTTTTGAAATGAGCCAGAAACGATAGCTCCACCAACTATTCCAAAATCCTTGACTTGTTGTTGGTAATTTTTAGTAGTAAAATTAGGAGGCAAATAAGCATTGTTTTCTACTAAAGGAAACTTTGGATTGATGATGTGGAAATGAGCGTCAAATAATTTCATTCTTTATAAACTAAAATTTAGAAATGTGTTTTTTTTATTTGAATAGAGCTTCTTTTACTTTATTTAGAATATTGCTTTTTATACATTAATGCAAGCTCTTTTGTTAATAACAGAACCTCAGGTTTATCTTTTCTTAGCAGTACTGTCCAATTGTTAAAAACTTCCCAGTTATCATTAACGAATAGAGCTTTTCCGTATTCTTCAGTTAATTTTTTACGTATTCGGGTTTCCTCTCCTTTTCCAGTTAAAATCCAAACCATATTTAGTTTGCTGTTTTCAAATCGAGCCTCAAATTTTCTAGGGAAACCAGCATATTCAATACCAAAACAGTTAATCTGAGTTTTAGTAATAGAATCTGTTTCTTTTATTTTTTTGACTTCAATAAATTGACTATTACTTTTCAATAGAGGCATTAAATGGTCCATGTTTTTACCCATTTTAATAAAACTTGGAGTTTTTACAGATGGATTATATTTAATCTCTTGCCCTTTATAGCAGTTTAAATAGGGATTATTCCATGTAAATAAATTAGGATGTGCAGATTCAGGAGTTAGTAACCAAGCTAGATCTTTTTTAGCGTTTATAAATAATAAATCCGACTTATATATTTGATAGTCTAAATAGGTTTTGAATTCACTTTTTATGTTTGAAGTAAGTCCTTTAACTACATTGCCTTTAGCTTGGATATAACTTAACTTATCATCAGAAAAAGTAAAAACAACTTTATATATAGTTCCATTTTCAACCTTAACCATTGTGGCAATTAAGTGTTCTTCTTTATTTTTAGATAAAGGAAAACTAGGTGTTACTGTTTTGATTACTTTTATGTTATCAGATATGGCGTTTAGTTTTTTTTGTGTAGTTAATAATGATTCATCAAATTTAATACCATTAAAAATGCTACTTTTTTGAGCCTGAGAAAAAAAAGAGATAAATAAAAATATTGCTAAAAATGTAGTGTGATATGTTTTTTTCATGGTTATTTATTTTGTCTATGATATAAAGACGCTTATTTTTTTAATAATGGTTGCCTGACTCTTGGGGCATTTTATTGTAAAAGTTAGAGGTAATTAACCGTTGTTATATTCTAAAGGAAACATTGGTTAATGATATGGAAATGAGCGTCAAATAGATTTTGTCTTTTTACAATGCAAGATCAGAGAAATGTAAAATAAACCCGTTAAAATCTTGAATAACAAATTCTGTAGCTCCGTTATATTCAGTTACTCCTAAAGGTTTTATTACTTCAACTTTATCTTTTATTTGAAGATAATAGCCTTCAATGTTTTCAGTCTGAATCCATAAAGTTAATCCAACACCCATTTTTTGTTCTTTAAGTTGTGGAAACTCTTTTTGTAGAGATAATGTAGACTGAAACATTAGAGAGGCATTATCTTTTTTTATATAAGCCCATTCCGGATTTTCTTTTGGTGCTTTTTGAAGCACTGTAAATCCAATTGATTTATAGAAGGATAAAGTTAATTCAACATCATCAACCATCAAATTAGTATGAAGGGCTTTTAATTGTGTTAATTTACTGTTGTTCATTTCTAAAGGGGTTTAAAGCTGTCTTATTTTTCTTATAAAACTAAAAAGTGTTTAATTTTTTCTTGGATGTGGTTTGCCTTTTTCAACGTAATATTTAAATTCTTCTAAGAATACATTTCCCATGTTTCCCATTTGTATTTTCATTATTGGTTTCATTAAAGTACCTAAAAAACCACTAATATTCATATCCATTTCCATAGTTAGTTTAGATTTGTTGGTGTCTAACGCAGACAAGGACCAACTATTCGTTGCTTTTTTAATCATTTTTGGCAAACCTTCAATAATTTCATATTTGAGGGAATGTGTATCGTTAGAATAATTTAGTAGTTTTTCATTTAAATGCCCCATTTTTTTTACTTCACATTTTCTATTGGAACATGAAGCACCGCTAAAACTATCTCCGCTTCCTTCTGAGTGCTTTATTGCTGAAGCCCATTCATGAGCATTTGCAAAATTTTTGCCTAATACATTCCAACACTTTTCAATATTAGAATGTATTATGGTTTCTTTTTTTATTATCATTGATTTATGATTTTTTGTTTGCTTTAATTTTTCTTGGGTGAGGTTTCCCGTTTTCAACATAATATTTAAATTCTTCGGCTATTTGAGAAGATAATTTTGTCATTTTTCTTTTCATCATACCTCGCATCATCCATCCCATAAAGCCACCAGTTTTCATTTCAATTTTCATTTTTAATTTAGTTTTTCCATTTCCTAAATCAATTAATTGCCAATTGTTTGATGCATGTTTTACCATTTTAGGCATACCCTCTTTTACAACATATGAAAGTGAGTAATTGTTTGGAGAATAGGATAAAAGAGTTTCTTTTATTTCTCCCATTCCTTTTATTGCACAACCTCTAACTGTGGTATTAGAACCATTTAAGGATTCATTGTTTAATGCCTCAGAATGTTTAACTGAAGAAGCCCAAATTTGAGCATTTTGAAATTGTGGACCTAAAATTTCCCAAGCATCATCAATTGAGGCTTCAATAGTAATTTCATGGTTAATAATTGTTGGATCTTTTTCTTTTGCAGAAATACCTATACAGGTAAACATTGTTATTATTAAAGCTCCTGTTAATTTTAATTGTATCATTTTTTGTTATTTAATTATTAATGATGCAAATGTAATTTAGAGGTGTTTTTTTGAATGGCTAGTATGGCTCAACAACTAGTTGTTTTAGCTCAATCTTAATTATTACGATACTCTGTAGGTGTTTGATTCGTTATTTTTTTGAAGTTTCTATTAAATGCAGTTATAGATTCAAAGCCACAATCGTATGCAACCTCAACAATTCTTTTTTCTTTTATTTTTAGCAGTTGGGACGCTTTTTTAATTTTTTCTGTTACCAAATATTGTTTAGGGGTAGTATTATAAAATTCTTTAAACTTACGTTTAAACGAGGCTAAACTCATGTTGCAAAGAGTAGCTAATTCATTTAATGATAAATCAGAAAATTTATTTTTCTCTATTATTGATTTAAAATCATATTCATGGGGCTTGTAAAAAGAGGCTACAAAACTTATTACGCTAGGGGCATTTTCAGATTTAGAAAGTAAGATTATAAATTCTTTTAGTTTTGTGAGTAGATAAGTGTCATCAACCACATTGGGGTTTTCTAATAAATAACTAATATTGTCTTTAAAATCAGATAATAGTTTATCTATTACAACTTTTTTAGCATCATACTTAGTTGTGAAATCTGAAGATAATATATCTGTAGAAAAAATTTGTTTTAAAATTTCAGGATAAAAATATGCAGCTATTAACGTTATTTTTTCACTTGATTGCTTTTCAAAGAAATAATTTCCACACTTAGCAAATAATCCATCTCCATCTTTAATGTGAATTGTTTGTTCTGGTGTTCTTAGTATCATGTCGCCATTATTTACAAACATGAAACAAGCTTCATTTTTTTGAAAATATTTTTCAATTCTATCAAAGGCACCCATTACAATTTTACTAAAAACAGTTTTGTCTTGGTAAGTTAATTTTTTGTATTCAAATACTTTAGGTGTCATTTTTTTATTTTAAAATTAATACATACTAGTTAAAGAGAAAGAAACCTTTCAAAAAAAAGCACAACTTTTTTAAGTTGCACTTTTTAAAAAATGGTTTTGAATTAGTCTTGTTTTTGTTCTGGTAACTGCAAGTGCGTTATAAAGGATTCTTCTATAATAGGTTTTTTTCTCGTTCGGTATGCATTCGCATCTTTTTTAGAATCCCATTCAATTAAAATTGTTTGAGTAGGTTTTTTTCCATTATTTAAATCTTCATAACCTGTAATAGGTAAATTAAAAATAATATTGCCATTAAAGTTTTTTAAGTCTTCTTTTATTTGATTATCATTCCAAATGGTTTGTATTTCATATACTTTAGCCTCATGTAAAGTAATTTCAAAATCCATTTCTACGCTTACAATAACTTGTTTTAATTCATTCCATATTTTCTTTCTCATGGTTGTAAGTTCAGAATTTGGTAATTCCATAAGGAAAGCCTGAACGGCATCCATACTAGGCCAGCTATAAAGACCAACAAAATTATTAGGTTTGTAATTCCCCGCAACAACCTTGTCTATAGGTAATGAAGCTAAAGGTTTAAAACCGTTTTTTGAAGCTATAGGGAAAACTTTTTCAAAATAATCATTCATTAAGTTTTGTGCTCCTGGTTTTGTTATTGAAGAAATTATAAGAAATAATTCTCCTTTTTTTAATTTGAGTGTATGACTTTGGCTAGTCATTTTCATGGTTTCCATATTAGACTTTTTTTGATGATTAATAGTCATTTCGTTTTGAGATTGAATTGTTCCGAATGTAAGTGCAAATAGACCTATGCATAGCAACGTCTGTAAATGATTAGTTTTACTCATAATGTAGTTTTAAATTGTTTTGTCAATAGAGTTTTAAGCGTTTTTGTATTTCTTTTTAATAGTTTTAGGATCTGCATTTTTTTCGCCTGTTTCCATATAATGCTTATAGAATAATAATGCATCTTCATTACCTTTCCTAAGTTTTCCTTTTGCCATCCAAGTTAAAAACCACGGTTTCAACTTATATTCAGTTGTTACATAGATAACTGTTTTTCCTTCTTCATTTTGTTTGACACCAAATGTGTTAAAAAATGCCTTTGCAGGAAATTGTTCAGAAGAAGCGGTGTATTTGTAATAACTATTATTAACAAAATCAATTATTTTTTCATCTACAAAAATTTCTTTTTTTCCGTTTAGTATATAGCATTGACGTTCACAACCTAATGATCCTTCAACATTACTACCATTAATTGGTTTAGAACTTGCAATTGCACTATGGTAAGTACCAACATTACCATAGCTATTAATAACTTTCCAAGCCTCTTCGGGTGATACATTTACAATTTGTTCACTATGAATTGTAGCTAGTTTCATTTTCTTTTGAGCACTAGTTGTGTATACTGTAAATATGATTCCTGCTAGTGTTATAATGTGTTTTAAATTTTTCATTTTAAATGTAATTATGCTGATTTATATTGTTTTAAACTTTTTGGGTCTGTAATGTCATGTCCTTGCTCAAGATGTACTTTAAGTCCTTCTAAAAGAAGTTGAATGCCTTTTTTCATTTGAGATTTTATAACTAAAGTGTTTAATGTTTTACCTAATACTCCAAGTTTGGTTTCATACTCCATGTTAATTTTAACTCTAGTGTTTTTAGGGTTTAAACTTTTTAGATCAAGAACTGCATACATGTTTTTTACTGGAGGCGCATTTTTTATAGGCGTAATTTTTAAAGTAAAACCGTTGCCTTCATTCCATATAGTTGCTGTTTCTTCTACAACTCCTGTTGGTCTAAGCTCACATATTCTAGCAGCGCCAATACCTTCTTTAATGTTGCTTGAATAATATGATTTTGAAGTGTTTGGGTTAAATCTATTTATATCACCTAGATTAGCCATGACTTTCCAAACCTTTTCTTTTGGAGATTGAATATCTAATTCCTTAAAAAATGTTGTCATTTTATTTGTCTTTTATTTAATTTCAAGACAAACGTAATGTGGTTATTTTTATGAATTAAATTAATGGTAGGAATGGAACCCCTGCAAGAATAATTTTTATTAAATGTGTGATGAATTGGTGTTTTGTGATGAACGGGTAGGTTAGTGTGTTGTCATTAATTCCTTGATTTCAGTGAATTTATTTCGTGAAATCGGAATTCGAATTGAGAAGAGCGGGCTTTCAATAAATGAACTTTTAGAATTACCAACTGTTTTTACGCTCTTATCCATATTTACTATGTATGATTTATGACATCTTATTAAATAGCTAAAAGGACGTAATTGTGTTTCTAGTTGTTTTAAGGTGATTCTTAAAACGGTTTTAGAAAGGATGTTATTATTATACCAGTTTACAGAGCAATAGTTGCCATCACCTTGTATAAAAGCAATGTCTTGAGGATCTAAAAGTAAGTTTTCTTTTGTGTTTGTTTTTATCTCGAAAAGTGAAGATGGTTTTCGGGTTTCAATTTGGGTTTCAATGTTGTTTAAATTACCACGCTTAAGTAGCTCTATGTAACGAATGTCTTTTCTTATTTCGCTATAAATAGGGTTGTTTAAAATGTCACCAAATAACACCGATAATCCTTTGTTTATAGCTTTATTAATATGTTTGAAAAATCCAGCATAATCTTTTCTGCCAAATTTAATAACGGCTTTCGCATAATCATAGTTTCCGTTTTCTTTAGAATAGATAGTTTCATCTAGATCTTGCTCAATGGATAAACTTTCACTGTAAAAATTACAAATGGAATATGCATAAGATAAGTAACCATAATTCAATAACTCTTCGTTAGAAATTTTTATACAATCTTTAAAAGTTTCAATTGCAGATTCCAGATTCCCAGTAAATAAATAATTAAGTCCTTGTAATTGGTGTATTGGTAATGCAGGGTCGTTTATTTGTAGTACAGCGTTAATAGCGTCTTGTGCTTTTGCGAAATTTCTTTTATATTGACTTATTCGAATAAGCATATTGTGTTGAGGAATAGATAAAGGGTCTAATTCCAAAGCTTTTAAACAATGCTTTTCCGCAAGGTCGAATTCTCTAGAAAAACAATAATAAAATGATAAAGTGTGATGTGTTTTTGGATTGTTTTTATTTAAAGCTAAAGCGAAATTTAGATTGGTTTTGGCTTGTTTATAATCAAATTGATGAAAAAGATTAATAAAAGAAACACATAAATAAGATTCTGAATGTTTATCGTTTAATAGGAGAGCTTTTTTTACATATTTCAACCCGTTTTCATATGATTTTTTATAGTTTTCATAGCCCATTGTAGCTATAACAGTATAGCAATTGGCTAGTCCTGCATAAGCTGGTGCGTAATTTTTATCTGCTTTTATAGATTGTTTAAAAAAAGGAATTGCCATTAGCATTTCTTTATGCGTGTATCTATTCCAATGATACATTCCTTTTAAATAGAGTTCTTTAGCGTGTCCTTTTACTTTTTTTACTTCAGTGGTATGATTTATAAGTTTATATTCTTCAAGAATTATTATTGCTTGTTTTTGTAAAAAAGTAGCCCATTCATCATGTTTATAAACGTCTTTTGTTGATAAAATGACTTCACTACTAGTGGCATTTATTAATCTTAAATTTAGCTGATTATTAATGCCTTTTTGTTTTATATTACCTTCAATAATATAATCAATGCTTAAATCATTAATTAGTTCTTTTAACGATTTTGGGTTTTCTTTAATGTAAAAGCTAATACTTCTACTTAAAACAGACAAATGATTATAACCAGAAATTAAATCTATTAATTGTTCAATAATGCCTTCAGAAATATATTTTGCATCAGGGATTTCCTTTTCAATATGAAATGGAATAATTAATATTTTTTTCATTTAATTAAATAGGGTGTTACCCGAAGTTTATATCTAAATCATCAACAAGTCAGAACTTTTTTTGATAAAAATTCATGTTGATATTGTTTTGCTGTTTAATAGACTCAAATATAATGAATACTTACAAGTCAGAACTAGGTTTCTTTTTTTATAACTTTTACACTTTTTAATTTCTCTTTACAAGTTTAACTCTAACCAATATTAATACAATAAAAAATAGACTTGTTGAAATGCTTTTTGTAATTGAAAATATATTTGTTGCAGATACTATATTTACTTTCAATAAATTTAGAAAGTCTTTCCATTTTTACAAATAGTGTTGTTTAAAATAATTTAGTATTCTATTGAGTTATTTGACTAAAATTTAACTGATCTTTTTTCCAATTCCAAGTTGACATACCAAAGTTTCCAGAATCCTCAATAACGGTCATTTTAATAGGGCTAATTATTTCAATAACGATTCGTCCATTTAAATTACCTTTTCCAACAGAAATATCTGACCAATCTAAAGATATATGATTGCCAACTACTGTTCCATTCCCAACGTGGCACCAATCTTCACCTAATTCATTTTCTAGTGTCTTATTGTTCATACCTAGCCAGTAAACTTTGTCTTTAATGATATTAATCCAAAATAAATTGCCTCCAGTAGATTCCCAAACACCATTTTTTAATAGAATGTCCTTGCTTTTTATATTACTATTCATTTTGTTATAGAATGTTTTTTATTGATTGTCTATTTATTACTATGTGACAGAAGAATAGATAAGTGTACTTATTCTAATCTAGTCATAGGTTTAAAATATAAGAAATGCATACAAATTTAGAATTTTTTTAGTTTTACAAAAAACGATTTTACCCTCCAATCGTAATCATACTTCTGTTTTTGCCATGTAATTTAGGTTCTTGAAGTTTTTCAATGGTATTCATACCACCACGGATTTTAAATTTAGCTTGTACTGCTTTTTGAATAACAGGTTCAATCGATTTTCCTGAACGAAGTGTGGTTAGTAAATCGGATTCACCAGATGAAAATAAACAGTTTTTTAGTTGTCCGTTAGCGGTTAATCGTAACCTGTTGCAAGAATCGCAAAACGGATTTGTAACCGAACTTATAATAGCAAAACTACCTTTGTAGCCTTTTATTTTATAGTTTTTTGAGGTGTCGTTTGGAGCGTCTTGTAGGCGTTCTATTTGTGCTTCAGAAAATGAATCATTTACATATTCCATCACTTCGGCATAAGACACCATTTTACTCATATCCCATTTGTTGCCATCAAAAGGCATGAATTCAATAAAGCGCACCGAAACAGGTAAATCTTTTGTGAAGTTAATGAAATCGATAATTTCGTTATCATTAAAGTCCTTCATTAAAACCGCATTCACTTTCACTTTAAAACCTTCTTTTACTAGTAATAAAATATTGTTGTAAACTTTTTCAAATTGGTCGCGACGCGTAATATGTTTAAACTTTTCTTTATCTAAAGAATCTAAGCTCACGTTGATACTTTTAATACCGCTAGCTTTTAGTATATCAATAAATTTATCAATTATAACCGCGTTAGATGTTATAGATAACTCTACAGGAAGCGTGGCAAGTTTTTCTAAAATAATAGGAATGTCTTTTCTAATTAAAGGTTCTCCTCCTGTTAATCTTATTTTAGTAACGCCATGTTTTACAAAGGTTTTGGCAATATCGTATATTTCTTCATAAGTCATTAAATGATTTTTAGGAGAGAGTTGTACGCCTTCTTCTGGCATGCAATATGAGCATCGTAAATTACAGCGTTCAATTAACGAAATGCGCAAGTAGGCGTGGTCTCTACCAAAATTATCTTGTAATATATTTTTGTTGCTATTCATTAATCGTGTCTTGCACCTTTTAAAATTCTGAAAATATGTAGTACCGATGGAAATATGGCATCCATAGATTCTTTGGCTCCGTTTGTAGATCCTGGTAAAGCCAATACTAAGGTGTTCTTTATTGTACCTGCTACACTTCTAGACAGCATAGAAAACGGTGTTCTGTCTTGTCCGTAATTACGAATGGCTTCTTCAATACCTGGGATTCTTCGGTCTAATAATGGCAATAAAGCTTTTGGGGTGACATCACGTCCAGAAAGTCCTGTGCCTCCTGTATAAATTATTAAATCGACACCAGCTTCTTGAAAGCTTTTTGCTTTCTCTTGGATATCTTTTACTTCATCAGGAATAATAATATAATCCGTGATTTTTACATCGCAAGATTCTAATTTTTCAATAATAGCTTTTCCTGCTTTATCTTCTTTGTGTCCTGCCGAAATCGTATCAGAGCAAACAATAACTGCAGCTGTTAAATCTTTTCTAAATTTATCTCTAAAATCTGATTTACCACCTTTTTTCTTCAGCAGTTTTATAGCGTGTATTTCGATGCCTTTATCAATAGGTTTTAGCATATCGTACATGTTTAAAGCCACTACACTAGCACCATGCATAGCTTCAACTTCGACACCTGTTTTGTAAATGGTTTTTACGGTGAATAGTACGGTGATTTCTAATCCGTTTATGTCGTACTCAATACCTGTAAACTCAATAGGCAAGGGGTGACAATCAGGTAAAATATCTGGTGTGCGTTTTACGCCTAATAAGCCTGCTGCTTTACTCATGGCAAATACGTTTCCTTTAGGAACGGTATCGTTTTGTATGGCTGTTATTGTTTCGGGTTTACTAACCTTTACAACGGCTTGTGCTACTGCGGTTCGTAATGTTGTGTTTTTATGTGTAATGTCGACCATTTTCTCTGTTGTTTAACTATTGATTTGTTTAATCGTTTAGTTGTTTGTTGTTTAGTTGTTCTCGATTTAATGACAAACAGCTATACAAAAAAACACTTACGTGTTTACTTTCCATTGATGAGATTCGTCTTCAAAAATCTCTTTTCCAAAAACTGGAACATCTGCTTTTATGGCTTCAACAATAAATTCTAAAGCTTCAAAAACAACTTTTCGTCTAGGTGATGATACAAAAACGAATAAACAGATTTCACCAGTTTTAACGGTTCCTAAACTATGATAGATATGCATGCAAGTAAGGTCGAATTTCTCAAAAGCAGCTTCTCTAATCTCGTGAAACTTTTCATTAGCCATATCTTCATAAGCTGTATATTCTATGGCAGCAACCGTTTTGTTATCAATAACATCGGCTCTTACTTGTCCTAAAAAGATATTGTGCGCTCCAATACTTGTTTTGGTTTGGTGTTTCGCAATAGAATTTCCTATAAATTCTGAAGAAATAGCGCCTTGTTTGAATACGCTTTTTATGGTTTTTTTATCTTTCATTATTTGAAGTTGTTTTATGTTGTTCTTTTATAAGTTTATTTATATCTGAAGCACCTTCGTTTATGTTGAAACAGTTTTGAATATGTAATGCGTGCAATAATTTTACAGCACGTTTACTTCGTATTCCTGATTGACAAAAAAGGACTTTCTTTTTTGCTGAATCGATTTTGTTTAGATTCTTTTCTAGTACACTTAATGGAATAATTGTGACATCTAAATTTTCAATTTTTGGTTGTTCATGAGTTTCTCTAACATCAATAAATTGAATATTTTCTGCAAATAAAACGTCTTTAATTGAAATTGAAATAACGTCTACGTCACAATGAGATTCTATCTGTTTTTTATGAAAGTTATCCTTGTCTTTTAAAACAGATTGGATGATGTTTTCGTTTCTTTTAATTTTTAATGTTGAATTTTGAAGCGTCAAGGCATTATAACAAAGTAATTTGCCAGAAAGCAAGCTACCAATATCTAAAATAATTTTTAAAACTTCATTAGCTTGCATTGTTCCAATAATACCAGGAAGCACGCCTAAAACACCAATTTCCGAACAATTTGGAACGTTTCCTTTTTCTGGAGGATTTGGAAACAAGCAACGGTAACTCGGTCCGTTTTGATAGTTGAAAACAGATACTTGTCCTTCAAATTTATAGATGGCTCCAAAAACGAGCGGTTTATTTGCAATGATACAAGCATCATTTACCAAGTAGCGCGTTTCAAAATTATCGGTACCATCAACTATAATGTCATATTGATTGAATAAATTAACAGCGTTTTGGTGCGTTAATTTTTTCGCGTAAGCGATAATAGAAATACTATCGTTTAAATCTGTTAACCGTTCTTTAGCTGCTACTGCTTTGTTTTTTCCTAGTGCCGATGTTCCAAATAATACTTGTCGTTGTAAGTTTGAAATATCTACCACATCAAAATCAATAATACCAATTGTGCCAATACCAGCGGCTGTTAAATACTGTAAAACAGGGCAGCCCAAACCACCAGCACCAATAACTAATACTTTGGAGTTGGAAAGTTTATCTTGACCTTTTTGACCTATTTCCGATAAGATGATATGTCTGTTATATCTCATATTCTTGTGTAGGCAGGAATTTCTTCCTACCAGAACGTTTTTATATTTAGCCTCCTGCAAAAGGCGGTAATAAGGCAATTTCTTGTCCTGTTATTTTAGTTTCATTTGTAACCAATTCTTGGTTTTGCGCTATTTGAAAATCTTTCGTTTTCAAGTCGCTATATTTTGAATATAATAGATCCAATAGTTCAGAAATTAAACTCCCAGAAAACTCTAAAGACTCTTCTTCTTGTTCGGTAACTTCCGCTATTTGACCAAAGTATTTAACGGTTATATGCATCTTCAATGGCTTTTAATTCTGTTTGTGTATTCACATTCATTGTAAATAGATCGTGTTCTAATTCTAATGCTATATTTTTTGATTGGCAGGCGTTAACAGCAACACGTAAACGTCTTTCGTTAGTTTTTAATAGCTTGCTAAATGTTTCTTTACATTGCTTTTTGTACAATGCTATAAGCGGCATTGATTTTCCGTTGCTTTCAATTTGAATGATTTCGGAAGTATCATCAATAGCTTTTATCAATTTTTTTAAAATATCTGAAGTAATCAAAGGAATATCACAGCTTAAAATTAAATTGTATTCAGTTGAGGATGCTTCTAATCCTGAACAAATACCTGCCACAGGACCAGCATTTTTTGTAATATCGTTTATGCGCTTACATCCAAAAATATCATAATCAGGATTATCTGAAACAATTAAAATTTCAGATACAAAAGGCTGTAAAATATCAATACTGTATTGGGTAAATGGTTTTCCGTTTAATAACAGAAACCCTTTGTCGGTTCCCATACGCGTACTTTTTCCACCCGCTAAAATAATACCTGTTATGTTTTTTTTGTCAATCATTTTAAGTAAAAAATAGTTTAAAACATGCTATGGTTAATACAAAAGCCAAAATGTATCGAAGTTTCTTATTGTTGATTTTTTTACTTCCATAATAGCCTCCAAAAAAGCCGCCTATGAGAGCAATAGCCACTAGTAAAAAGGATTCTTTTTCTAAAACTACACCGCTACTTAATTGTCCGATAAGCCCCGAAGCAGAATTCACCCAAATAAATAAAGCAGAAACGGCTGCGGCTTCTTTCATTTTACCCCAATGGAACAATAAAATAACAGGTGTTAATATGATGCCACCACCAATACCAATAAGTCCTGAAAAGAAACCAATAATAGCACCAACTATTAAGCCTTGCCATAGTTTGATGTCTTTTATGGAATCTTTTTCTTTTCCAAAAACATTTAGCATTTTTAGAATAGCAAAGACTAATAAAACGGCTAATATTTTTTTGTAAATAGACGCATCAATTTCAATGGTTCCTCCTAAAAAAGCAAAAGGCACTGATGCTATAGCGAATACTAAAAACAGTTTTTTATTAAAATACCCTTCTTTGTAATAGTAATAAAATGAAATCCCAGCAACAAATAAATTAAGAAGTAGAGCAGTGGGTTTCATCGTTTCAGGTGCAAACGAAAACAAAGCCATAAGTGCTAAATATCCACTAGCGCCACCATGACCTACGCTTGAGTATAGAAAGGATACTATTGGTAGGATGAATAAAAAGAGATATATGTATTGGTTTTCTAGCATTTATATATTTAAAGCGCTTCTATTTTTTCTAATTGTTTATCTAAAAAGTCCCAACAGTTTTTATTGATATCGTCAAAGACATTAATTAAAGATTTTCCGTATTCTGTTAATTGGGCACCACCACCACCTTTGCCACCAATACTATTTATAGTTACTGGTTTTTTAGCAGATTTGTTGACAGAATCTAAAAGATTCCAAGCTTTTTTATACGATAGGTTTAACGATTTTGCTGCTTTAGAAAGCGAGCCAGTTGCTTCAATAGCTTTTAATAGATGTACTCTGCCTTCTCCTAAAAGCACATGATTATCATGTTCAATCCAAACTCTACTTTTAATTTTATAGCTCATAATCTTAGTTTAAGATGGGAGTAAAATAACTTCAACATCATCATTAATTGAAATATTAGAAACAGTTTCAGGTACAAAAACCAGAGCGTTCGAAAGCGCAAATGTTTGTAACATGGATGAATTTTGTCCTTCTAAAATTTCAACGGTATTTTCTTTATAAATAGCTTTTAAAAATTGAGGTCTATCACCTCGCTTTTCAAAATTTGATAATGATTTTGCTTTTATACGTGGTAATTCTATAACATCTCTATTCATCATTTTTTGCAATGTGATATACACATAAACGTAAAAACAACTGAGGGCAGCAGCAGGGTTTCCTGGTAGTGCAAAAATGAGTGTATCTTCTTTTTTTCCGAAGAATAGAGGTTTTCCTGGTTTTTGTTTTACCTTATAAAAGATGTTTTTAGTATTTAATTCTATAAGTGATTTTCCAACAAAATCGTAATCGCCAACCGAAATACCTCCAGTTACAATCACCAAGTCATTCTCGTTTATAACGGTTTCAAGTTTAGATTTTGTTTTTTCGTAATCATCTTCAACCTTGTGTAAGGTTATATCATAAAACTTTAAATTATAAAGTGCATTTTGAAGCATGGTTGAATTGCTTTCGTATATCTGACCATAATTTAAAGGTTGTCCTGCTTTAACCAATTCATTTCCTGTTGTTACTAATGCTATAGAAGGCTTTTTATAGACAGAAATGGTTGTTATACCTAAAGAAGTTAAATAACCTATGGCGGCAGGTGTTAGTTTGGTTCCTTTTTTTAAAGCGATGTCTCCTTCTTTAACTTGCTCTCCAAGTGGTCTAATATTTGTTTCTTGGTTTATGTTATGCTCAATAGTTATTTTACGGCCATCATTTTTAACTTTTTCTTGCATCATGATAGCATTGGCAGTATCTGGTACAGGTGCACCAGTAAAAATTCTAACCGCTTCTCCTTGTTTTAAAATGGGTTGGTGGTTATCGCCAGCTTTTACTTCATCAATTAATGAATAACTTAAACTCTCATGTAAAAACAATGCATAACCATCCATAGCCGATTGCCTAAAGGGCGGCATATTTATTGGCGAAAAAACGTCTTTGAATAATATATAACCTCCAGCTTTTTCAACAGGTTTCGTTGTTTCTTTTAAAAGCGGTTTGGTGTTGTTTTTAACTAGTTGAATAGCGTCTTCTACGGAAATCATTTAAATATCGTTATGTATTTACAAATATAACGAATTCTATGTGTAATAATTCTGAAATTTATTAGTTTTTGAAGATGTTTTTAGATTCCCGATGTCTCGTTAATGACAATTTTAATAGATACCTCAAAGCTAAATGTCGAGGTGTTCTTTTAAATTAACAACCGCCTTCAGCGGTTCTCTTCTTTTTCTTTCTAACTGTAATGGTTCTTTTGGGAGTAAGATTTTGCATTACCGCGGGTGCATTTCCATTTTTTTGAGATGCCTTTATAAAAGCGGTAATATCAGCTTTAGAAGTCTCAACATCACAGTGCTTTGTGATTAGTTTATTTTGAATATAACTGTTTTTTGCAGGTAATATTTTTATGTTATCATAGCCTAATTGGTATAACAGTAAAAAAGGCATATTAACTTCTTGAGGGCTATTGCCGTATAGAATGGCTGTTTTATTGGTGCTTTTTAATTCTTTAAAGATGTTTAAATTCTCTTCATTTAAAAGATCTGGTGTATGAATGTTTATAGCGTTTTTTAAATGCCCTTTTTCATATTCGTATGCACTTCTAATATCGACTAAAACTAGATTTTGGTTATTAATATCGTTAAGGTTTCCAAAGTAATTATAGTTTGATAATTCTTCAAGAGTATTTTTAGTATTATGTGCATAGGTGTTTTTAGGTCTTTTGTAAGTAAGAAGACCAATTAATATAATTAATATAAAAAGTGTTGAAGCAATTGATAATCGTTTTATTTTTTCTAACTCTTTCATCTGAAATATGTATTATTTTTAACTGTTACATCTAGCAACCACCTTCAGCAACTTTCTTTTTCTTTTTAACTGTTATAATTTTTTTAGGTGCTATTTTTATAGGAGTATCTGTTTTTACTTGATCGGGATAAACGACACCAAAAAACATACTCGCAGCTTTTCTAGTTGTGTATAATTCAAATGCTTCAGTAGGCATGCCTTCATCAGGCTTTTCAGGATTAATTATAGTTGTAAACCATTTGTTAATACCGCCTTTTAGAACATGTAAATTTTTATATTCTAAACGGTTGCATAATGCCCAAGCTTGGTCTGCATAAAAATTATCATTTGAAAAGAATACGACATCAAATTGATCTTGATTTAAAAAAGATTCAAATTCTTCATCCAGTAATTTTTTTAATGGAATATTAATAGCGTTTGGAAGTGTATACTTAGTATAGCTAGCTTCATCGCGTACATCAATTAATATGAATGAAGGGTCTTGATTGATTAATTTATCTGAAATTTGATCGGTAGATGCATATCTTTCAAGACTAATAATGTGGCTAAGTAATTGTTCGGCAGGTATGCCTTCACTTTTTTCATATTTAGGCAATAAAACTAAACCACTAGCCAACATAATAAGTATGGCTGCCATCAATTTATATCTTAATGCTAAAATTTTTGCGGTTCTTTTTTTAATCATCATCACGTTGATTTAATTAATAAAACACTTTTTTTACTCGTTTTCTAACAATATCTGATACTACAAATGCCACAACAGCTATAACAGCAAAAATCAATATAAACCAATAGGGGTTCCAATCGAAAGAGTCAATTAAAGTAATGTTGCCTAAAAAGTAACCGTTATATACAGGTTCAATAAAAGTGTATAATTCTGAAAATAAGAAAATACCAATCATAATACCAGCTACATACACCCAAGCATCTAGTTTGCCTATGGCTACGGCACATAGGCTAGTTCCTGGACAAAAACCGCCAGCAACAAAACCAATACCCATAATAACGCCTCCAATTATGGCAGCCCATATATAAGTAGGATGCACATATAATTGCGTAATGTCTAAATAACCTAAATAATCCATGTAATAAATGCCAATTACTGACACAGCTGCAGCGGTAAAAAACACTTTTAATACTGCGAAATCGTATCCGTAGAAAACACCCGCTAGCTTTCTGGAAGATGAAAACCCAGAAGCTTCTAAAATAAATCCGAAAATAATACCGATTAAAATGGCAATAATGCTATCCCATTCCATTGGGATTGTGCCATCAGGAATTAAAGGTCCCATATTTTATATTTTTAAGTTAATTAAATCCAATTTTTTCTAAACAAGTAAGCAAACAAATACGCAGAACCAAAAATGGCAAGCATGGTTATAAAACCACCTGTAGACAATACTGCCATACCGCTTAATGCAGCGCCACTTGTACAACCACGTGCTATTTGAGCTCCTAAACCAAAGAGTATACCTCCAATTAAAGCGAAAATAAGTCGACGTTTACTTGTTATCTTAGGAGAATGTTGTACGCGCCAACGAATTCTTCCGCTTAATCCACCAGAAATGAAAGCGCCTAATAATACACCAAGCGCTTCATATACCAACCAAGTATTCATTGGTGTATCTCCTTTGCTAAGAAATTTACTGTAATAGGCATTGTTCTCGGCATGTGTTGGAGCTACTTGGTCTACTATAGTAACAACGCTACTTTTCATGGCGCCACTGGCACCTAAGCCTCTTCCGGTAAGGAAAAAGGTGAATATGATTAAAATACCTAATAGAAATCCTCCGTAATAGGGGTTCCAGTAGGTGTGTTTATTTTTTTGATTATTAGATAATTTCATAATATATGTGTTTTTTAATAAAGAAATCGTGTTAACTGTCCAGCTTCTATCATAACAAATCTAAAAATGAATCCGCCTAAAATGACTAATAAAGCTGGTACTACAACAGGGACTTTAAATCCTAATAATTCTATAAGTTCTAGAATTGCTGGAATTATTAATCCTAAGATAACCACAAAACCAAAGAACATGAGTGTGAAATCGCCTCCTACTAATAATTGCATAGCTTCTAGTTGGACTTGAGAGCCTGCATAATACCCCATAATCATGTGTGTAATTAAGGCTAATTCAATGATGATTAATCCTAAGTCTATCTTTCCGAACAGGTGTTTTTCAGCTTTTGTTTTTGATAATAAAATTATAGCCGCTGCACCTGTTGAAAGTCCAGAAACTAAAAATAATGGTCCTAAAATAGCGTTGTTCCAGAGAGGTCTAGCATTAAAAGCCGATAATAAAATACCTGTATAAACACCTAAAATTAAAGCTAACGGAATTAGGGCATAAGCAATGATTTTTCTGTTTTTTATGGTGAATTTTTCAACAGTATTTAAAAACTTAAAACGTTTGAATACGTTTAGTTTTGCTTCTAGTTTTGGATAGACTTCTCTGTAATAACTAAAGGTCCAAAGAAAAGATAATGGTGTTGTAATTAATAGTATCCAAGCCCCCCAAGACATTGGAGATTCAATTCTAAAGGTTGTGTATAATTGCCAAGTGTATAACGGGTGTGTTAAATCGTATACCAAAGCTAGTAGTCCTAAAGACAAAGCTATTGGAGGAATAATAGATGCCGTTTTTACAGCCGTTGGATATTTGTTTTCATCACCTAAAATATAAAGTAAGGCGGCAAAAAATAAAATACCTGCAGCGAGTCCTCCTAAAAATAAGTAGACAGCTATTGGCCAATGCCAAATTTCTAATGAAGGATCAATATTTGGAATATGCCTTCCGCTTGTGAATAATTCTTCTTGCATCTTATATATTTTTTAAATTAAGTAAAATACGTGTGGATTGGTTCCTGCTTCAGGAGCTAATGTTTTGTATTTTCTATTCTTTAATAATTGTGAAACTTCGCTGTTAGGATTGTCTAAATCTCCAAAATACATGCACTTTGTAGGGCATACAGAAACACATGCTGGTAGTTGTCCTTTTTTTAGTCTGTGATGACAGAATGTACATTTATCTACATAACCATCAGGGTGTTGGTAACGTGCGTCATAAGGACAAGATTCTATGCAAGCACCACATCCAATACATTCATTGGCAGTTACTAAAACAATACCACCATCAACAATATGGCTTGCTCCGGTAGGACAACATCTTACACAAGGTGCGTTTTCACAGTGGTTACATCTTTCAGATTTTAATTCTAAAGCAATGTTAGGGTATGTACCAGATACCGTTTCGGTAATCCAATCTCTACAGTAACCAATGGGTACATCGTTTTCTGTTTGACAGGCAACCACGCAATCACTACATCCAACACATTTTAAAGTGTCTATTACCATGGCATATCTCATATCTCAGTATTTTTATGTGGATTTTCAGTTAAAATGGAAACAAAATTTCCTCTAAGTCCTGTGCCTCCCATAAGAGGATCTATAACAACTTTTGAAATTAATTCGGTATCGCTAACACCTTTTCCAAAAGCTCTGGTTAATTTTTTATTATTGTGTCCAAAACCATGATACATGTACACAGAATCCCATCTAATTCTTTCGGTAACTCTCACTTTTATTGAGAATGTAGAAAGTCTACCATCTTGGTTTTTTAGCCAAACTTCTTGACCTTTTTTTAAATCTAAAATGCGAGCCACTTTAGGGTTTACCCAAAGGGTGTTTTCATCTTTTAAATCACTTAAATTAGGATTGTTTATAGTTCTACTAAAAGTATGCATAGGCGATCTACCATAATTTAGTCTATAGAATCCTTGTGGTGGTTGTGAATGTGGCGTGTAAACAGGCATAGGATCAAAACCTTTTTCGGCTAATTCGTGAGAATAGAGTTCAATTTTTCCGCTTGGTGTTCCAAATTCATAATCTTGACCATCTTCTAAGAAAAGTGGACCAGACGCTCTTTCAAATTTTTTGACACCAATTTTCTTCATTTCTTCTAATGAAGTCCCCATTTTGTTTAGTTGCCATTCGATGACTTCTTCAAAATCGTTGTATTTAAAATAATCTCCTAAGCCAAGTCGTTCACCAATTTCTTTACTAATCCACCATGCTGGTTTTGAGTTGTATTTAGGTTTTGCAGCAGGAATTCGAACAGCAATAGACGGTGTTCTATTTGTAGCTGCTCTTATACCATCATAGCGTTCTAAATATGTACATTCAGGAAGAACAACATCTGCATAACCTGTAATTTCCATAGGCATGGTATCAATAACAACCATAAAATCGACCGCATTAATGGCTTCAATTGTTTTTTCGCGTTGTGGTAAGGTGTTAATTAAGTTGGTTCCAGCAACCATCCACGCTTTTATAGGGTGTTTGTTATCTTTATTAGGTATTGTTGCTTTTACTAATTCTGATGTAATCCCCATTTCGGCAAAAGGATATTGTTTTCCTAAATCATGCCAACCCCATTTTGGTTCTGGATATTTGGGATGTGGAAATTTTGGTGGTTTATGACTTTCTTTAAAGTAGAAACCTCCTCTGTTTCCCCAAGAACCTAATAATCCGTTTAAAATTGCAATAGCTCTTGATCTTTGCGAATCGTCGCCATACCAAGTTACATGGCGTCCAGGATGTACAATAACAGATGGTGCTGCTGCAGCCATTGTTCTAGCTGTTCTTCTTATTTCTTCTGGTTTTATAGTCGTTATTCCATAGGCCCATTCTGGTGTAAATGGCTTAACGTGTGCTTTTAATTCATCAAAACCTAAAGCATATTTATCAACATATTTTTTATTGTATAAATCCTCTTCTATTAATACATGCATCCAAGAAAGTAGCAAAGCAATATCGGTAGCAGGTTTTATAGCTAACCAGTGTTTCGATTTACTAGCTGCTGTAGAAAGTCTAGGGTCTACAGTAATAATAGTTGCTCCATTATCAATAGCGTCTGACATTTCTTGAACTTGGCTATTATGCATGTTTTCTCCAATATGAGAGCCAATAAGGACTAAACATTTAGTGTCTCTAATATCTGTAGGTTCTGGAGAACCAATCCATGAGCCAAAGGTGAGTCCGAAACCGGTTTCTCTAGGGCCTCGACATTGTGCGTAAGCAGGTTCGGCAATAGTATCAGAACCAAAAGCTTTAAATAAATGTTCTAAATGACTTCCTGGAGAACCGTGTTTAAGTAATGCAACAGATTCTGCACCGTATGTTTCTTTTATATCTTTAAATTTTGAGGCAATTAAATCTAGCGCTTCTTCCCAACTAGCTTCTCTATAAGTTTCTTCACCATTTATAGTGGTTCTTATTAAAGGTGTTTTTAGTCGGTCTTCATCATGGTACATGCCAACGCCTCCTGTTCCTCTTGGACAAAGGCGACCATTACAATGTGGATCATCATCATTACCAATAATTTTTTTGATTTCGCTATTTTCATTGGTATAAGCCCAAGCTGCACATTTCCAAAAACATACCTCGCAATAAGTGGCTGTTTTTTTTAGATTTTTTACAATGTTTTTAGCAACTACGTCATTCAAATATGAGTTTTTACCAAAGGCATTTAATGCTGAAACGGATGCGGCAATTCCTCCTAATCCTAATGCAGAAATTTTAATGAATTTTCGTCTCGAAGTAGTCATATATATTACTGTTTATACAGTGATAAAAGTATATACAAAAAACAACCGAAATTATGATAATTATCATGTAATCAGTGTTTTGTATGTAACAAATGTTACATAGTAATTAATTTTAAAGTTGTATTAATTGTTTTAAATGAAGATCATTTTAATTTGTTGTAAATTTGAATAACGGATTAATTGATGAAGACAAAAAGATATTCAATAGCACTTTTTATAATGGCTTTTTTGCTATTAGCAACTCTATTTTGTGTTAGGAATAATGTTTTTTTTAAATCGGAAGGTGTTTATAAAAATAAGTATGTAAAAACCGAGTTTTCAAACACAGAATCCTGCCTTCAATGTCATCAAAATACAAAAGGTTATTCTAAATATCATGATCCTAGTATAATAGGTTGTGCTAGTTGTCATTTAGGAAATACAATTTCTATTGATAAAGGAGAGGCTCATGAAGGTATGATTTTAATTCCTGGAAATTTATCAGATGCTAAAAACACCTGCGGAAAATGTCATTCTAGTGAGTTGCATAAAATAGAAAACTCTTTAATGACGACTAATAGTGGTATTGTAGCGGTAGATAAATTTGTTTTTGGTGAAGCTGATAGTTTAAATTATCATTACCATATAAAGGATATCAAAAACTCAGCTTCAGATAAACATCTAAGAGATTTGTGTGCAAACTGTCATTTAGGAGCAGAAAAAACAACATATGCTCCCATAAATCAATTGAGTAGAGGAGGTGGTTGTAATGCGTGTCATTTGAATTATTCAAAAGAAGCTAAACATGATCTGGATAATTATTTAGCTTCAGATAAAACCGAATTACCAAAATTTCATCCTTCTACAAATGTTTTTGTTAATGACACACATTGTTTTGGTTGTCATAGTCGTTCTAGTAGAATTTCGACGAATTATATAGGACTTCAAGAAACATTATTAGATGAAGGTGAAGTAACTCATAAAACAGGTTATCAGGTTTTAGAAGACAAGCGGGTTTATAAATATATTGAAGAAGATGTGCATCATACAAAGGGGCTGTTATGTATAGATTGTCATTCATCACATGAGGTTATGGGAGATGGTAAAACGTATGCACATGCAGAACAAGCAGTGAAGATTCAATGTATAGATTGTCATTTTAAAGAGAAGCCTAATACGATTCCGTATGATTCTTTAGATAGAGAAAGTTTTCTTGTTTTTTCTCATAGAGATTATAAGCATAATGATAAACAAATTTTAGTAGCCAAAAAAGATAATCATCCACTAGTGAATACCTATGTAGATACGCTTGGTGATGCTTTTTTAATCGGGAAGAAGGATGGCAAGTTACATGCTTTAAAACCTCAAGGAGATGTTTGTTCTAGAGATAATGCACATAAAAATGTAAGTTGTGCATCGTGTCATTCTTCATGGACACCGCGCTGTATTGGTTGTCATCAAGAGTTTGATAAAGAAGAACCAAAAGCTTTCGATTTGTTAGATAAAAAGTATGTAAAAGGACAATGGAAAGAATATGTTGCAGAATTTTCATCATCACTTCCTGCAATGGGTGTACGTGAGAATAGTGAAGGTCGAACTATTGAACCTGCCATTCCTGGAATGATTATGACTATAGATTTAAATAGTTACACTAAAAAAACAACAGGAGAAGCACTTTTGTTTCATAGGTTGTATGCACCCAATTCTCCACATACCACAACAAAAGAGGTGCGTAATTGTGCATCCTGTCATTCTAACGCTGCTGCTTTAGGTTATGGAAAAGGTTCGTTGGTTTATAAAATAAAGGATAATAAAGGAGCCTGGTTATTCACGCCTGAATATGCATTAAATAGCCATGATAATTTACCTGAAGACGCATGGATTCCTTTTTTGAAAGAGGTCGATAAGAATACGGTAAACTCAACCAGAACCGATTTTAGACCATTTACTGTAGAAGAACAAAAACGATTACTTCTTGTTGGAGCTTGTTTGCAATGCCATAAAGATGAATCTGAAGTTATGGTACAGACTTTAGAGTTTGGTTTAAAACCTATGTTAAAAACTATTAGTGAATCTTGCGTTTTGCCTAAAGAGTAATTTATCTCATTTATATTGTGCTCAGAATTGCAAAATAAATACCATGATAAAAGTCATAGTTAACCGTTGCTTTAGTAAGTAATTTTAAAAAATATTTATACTAACTAAACATAAATAATTATGAAAACAAATATTCTAAAAATTCTGTTTTTGCTTTTTTCTATTAGTGCGACTTCACAAGTTGGTCACATTATGCAAGGTGTTGGAGCCGTAAACATGTCTATGGGAGGTGCGTCAACGGCGCAACCATTAGATATCTCTGGTGCATTGCAATGGAACCCAGCTTCCATATCTACTTTTGATGATAAAATCTTTAAGTTTGATATTGGAATGTTTTATTCTTCACCAGAATTATATTCAACGGTGCCTACACCGGCAGGTCCTTTTAGTGGCAATACAAAGGATGATAGAGGTGTTTCTCCAATGCCTGCATTAGCAATGGTTTGGGGTAAGGCTGATAGCAAGCATACTTTTGGTGTTTCGGCTTTTGGTATTAGTGGTTTTGGAGTTACTTTTCCTGAAAGCACAACAAATCCTATTAATATGCCGCAAAGTATGGGCGGTTTTGGTCATATAGAATCCGATTATTTATTAATGCAAGTTGGACTTACTTGGGCTTATGAATTAACAGATAAAATATCAATTGGTATAGAACCAACATTTAATTATGCTGCTTTAGAGTTGGCGCCTAATCCAACAGCAAATCCGTCTGCAGCAGGTTATCCTTCAACAGATAAAGCTTCGGCAATGGGCTTTGGAGCACAAATTGGTGTGTTTTATGATTCTGGAGTTGGCTTAAAGCTAGGGGCTTCTTATAAAACTGCTCAAAAGTTTAGTGAATTTGAATTTGATAATACGTATTTAGATAATTCAACAAGTAAAAATAAATTTCAAATGGATTACCCAGCTATTTTATCAATAGGTTTAGGGTATTCATTAAACGATATTGATTTTGCGCTTGATTTTAGAAGAGTCGATTATGAAAATACAGATGGCTTCTCAACAACAGGATGGACGCAAACAGCTTCTGTAAGTGGTTTTGGTTGGAAAAATATGTCGGTAATATCGGCAGGGTTACAGTATAAAGGAATTAATAAATTACCATTGAGAATAGGGTATACCTATAGTTCTAATCCTATTGATGGTGAAGTTGCCTTTTTTAATATTCCAGCAACAGCCATTATACAAAATGCGTATCAATTTGGGTTTAGCTATGATATAAGTGATACATGGAAATTTGATGCCGTTTATCATTATGGAGCAAGTGATGGAAAAACGTCTGGATCAATACTTAACCCAATGTTAATACCAAGCAATCCACCATACGGAGCGGTTCCTACTAGCGAGATTGCTTACGATATGACAACTTCTATGATTATGGTAGGTGTGAATTATACCTTTGGTAAGTAGTATAAATAAAATTTTTAATGATTTAAAAACAACCTCTTTTTAAGAGGTTGTTTTGTTTTATAATAAAAAAGAACTGTTAATATTTTATATGTGATAATAATAGCTGTGGTTTTTTAATGAACTCTCAAAAATAAGTATTTTACAAATAAATTAAGTATTAATACTTATATTTGTTTAATCTTATTAAGTAAATATTGGAAACTATTACTAGGCATACTATCTCGACATCAACTAGAAAGCGAACATCTTATGATGTTTCTTGTAATTCCTGTGAAAACTATTCGTGTTTAATAAAAAGAAATTTAGCGGTATTAGATAGTTATTCAATTGTTAATGAGAAAAACAATTTAAAATGTAAAAAAGGTCAGCAATTTATCATTGAAGGCGCCCCAGTAAATGGCTTGTTTTTCATTTTAAAAGGTAAAGTAAAGGTCTTTAGAACAGGTATTAACGGAAAAGAGCAAATTGTTCGTTTTGCCAAAACTGGTGAAATTATTGGACATCGTGGTTTTGGTACAGAAGAGTATTATTCTATTGGTGCTATTGCTTTAGAAGATACAACACTATGCTATTTTTCTAAAAATAATTTACAAGAAGCTTTACTAAGGCATCCTAAGTTTGCTTACGATTTTATGCTTTTTTATGCTAACGAATTAAATAGAAGTGAGTCTAAAGTTAAGTCCATTTCTCAAATGACAGTTCGTGAACGTGTTATTGATTCTTTATTATATATACATAGAAAATTTGGAGATAATAAAGGGTTTCTAGATGTTTCTCTAAGTAGGCGAGAATATGCGGACTATGCAGGTACTACAGAGGAACAAGTAATAAGAGTGTTTTCTGCATTAAAAAAGGAAAATCTTATTAACGCTAAAGGAAAAAAAATAGGAATTTCAGATATTCAACTTCTTAAAAATGAGATTAGTGAGCATAACTTCTACTTAGATAGTTAACTAATTTATAGATACAACTTCTTTTTAATTATTTATTTTTTATGATGTAACTGCAGTTTTAAAATCTGCTTTTTCGCATGTTTTAGTATGCTCTAAAAATATGTTTTGGTCTGATTAATACCATACTTAATTTCAAAAAGTCCATTTATTTTTGCTTCAATAATAAGTATTAATACTTATTTAAGTGTTGATAGATTACTAATCATAAACAAACTTAAATTATGGAACAAAAAACAATCACCTTAGTTCAAGAATCTTTTGAAAAAGTTAAACCTATAGCTGCAACTGCTGCCGAAATATTTTATTCAAAACTATTTGAATTAGATCCCGCTTTAAAACCATTATTTCCTTCAGGTGAGGAGGCAATGAAAACACAAGGAAATAAGCTAATGACTATGTTAGCAGCTGCAGTTGCTGGATTAAGTAATTTAGAAGCTTTAGTGCCTGTGTTACAAAATTTAGGTAAGAAACATGTGGAGTATAGAGTTGAGCCATCACATTATAATACTGTTGGTGCTGCATTGTTGGGGACATTATCTGCTGGTTTAGGTGACGATTTTACTCCTGAAGTTGAAGAGGCTTGGACCTCTGTGTATACAACCATGTCTACAGTAATGATTGAAGCTGCTTATTAAAACTAACCAATTAAAAATTCCAAAAATTATGAAAAAGAATATAGTATTAAAAAGTATAAAAATTTCAATGATATGTATGGTTTCTATTAGTTTGTTTTCATGTGGAGGCGTAGCTGAAGAAACACCAAAAGGAAGTGCAGAAGAAAATGTGTTTTCTGTTTCAGAAGTTTTAGAAATGGTTTCAAAAGAAAATGATGTTACTAGAACCTTATATACTAAGGCTATTGTTGGAAAAGGAAAAACACAGGGAATGAAGTTTGATGAAGATTGGAGAAAAGATGATGTAGAAGCTGGTCCGTTACCTGCATTGTTTTTAAGAGGTGTTGCTACAAGTATAACAAAAAGCCCGGTGCCATTAGGGTTATATTTAGGATCTGATTTTCCAGTAAATGCAGCAAATAAGTTTGTAGGTAAGCAAGCGGATCTTTTTGATAAAATTAAAGTAGACCAAAAACCGCAATTTTTTTATGATGAAGATCAAAAACTGCACACGGCAATGTTTGCTGATGTTGCTGGTGCTGGAGCGTGTGTGTCTTGCCATAATGGACATGCACAATCTCCAAAAACAGATTGGAAACTAGGAGATGTTATGGGCGCAACCACATGGCAATACCCTAAAGATTCATTAACATATAAAGAAACAGTAGCTGTATTAAACGCTTATTCTAAAGGAACTGTAGATATTTATTTAGAATATTTAGATGAAATTAAAAACTTTAAAGAGAGCGAAAAACCAGAGATTGGAAAAAAATGGCCTGCAGAAGGAAAGTATTTGCCAACAGCAGAAGTTTTTCTTGATAGTGTTAGAAAATTAGCATCATATGAAACCATGAAAAAACTGGTGGCATCAAATTAATATAAAGTATTGAAGAAGGGAAGAGTAGTTTGTTATCACAGCTAGTTTTTTGCGATTAGCTGTGAGCAAATTATTTACTAAGTATTATTATAAATATAAAAATACATGAAAAGCAAATCTACCATTTTAGGACTAGTATTACTGTTGCTGTTTTTTATTCAGTTTTTATTTAAACTTGAATGGGCATGGTTGTATGAGTTACAGCAAGAAGAAATGTATAAACGTTGGTCTGGTTTAGGGTTAGCATTACTAATTACATTTCAATGGGTTTTGTCTTTAACTCGTGTGGTTAAAAAACTACGAAAATATGCTCTAAAAATGACGGCTATTCATAAGTGGTTAGGCGCTTTAAGTCCTCTGTTTTTTTATGTTCATAGTATGGCTCTAGGTTATGGCTACTTAGCGTTACTTACGTATCTCTTTTTTGCAAATGCCCTAATTGGGTACATAAACTTAGATGTAATAAAGAATAGCAGCGATTTGTTGTTTAAAGGTTGGATGATTTGTCATGTATCATTTTCCATTATAATAACCATCATAATGTTCTTTCATATTGGTGTTGTGTTCTATTATAAATAAAACAACGTCATTATTAAATTTAAGCTACATCAATAGAAACGTAATATCCTATTAAAAACGATTATAACTAAATGAAATTATTAGTAAAAGATATTATAAAGGAAACTCCTGATGCATTGAGCATCTGCTTTAAAAATGGTGGTTTTTTCAACAAGCTTTCATATAAACCAGGACAGTTTCTTACTATACATGTTCCTATAAATGGTCAGATTCATAAAAGAGCATATTCATTTAGTAGTAGCCCTAAGACAGATAAAGATTTAAAAATCACCATTAAGCGAGTAGATAAAGGGTTGGTATCTAATTATGTGCATGATTATTTAAAAGTTGGAGATAAGTTAGAAGTAGATAAACCTATGGGCTCATTTTTTATTGAACCTAAAAAAAACAATATTAAAACGTACGTTTTGTTTGCAGGAGGCAGTGGTGTAACGCCTGTTTTTTCTATAATAAAATCTGTTTTAGCTACAGAAGAAAATTCTAAAATCATACTTATATATGCGAATCAAAATATAAATTCTATAATTTTTCATAAAGAAATAGAAATACTTTTAAAGCAATATCCAAATCAGTTTTTTGTAGAACATATTTTGTCTTTTTTACAAGAAGAAAAGGAAAATTACCATTCAGGTTTGCTTTCTGAAGATTTACTGGCTAAAATTTTTATTAAACACAACCTTAAATTTGAAGATCATACTTATATGATTTGCGGTCCATTTGGTTACATGGAAAAAGCCAAAGAACTTTTAAAGTTGAACGGTATTTCAAGAGAAAAAATTAAGATTGAAGTTTTTAAAGCACCAACTATTAAACTATCTGGAAAAGATTTAATAAGTAATGTTACTATTAAAACTAATGGTCAAGTACATGCTATAAAAGTAAGAGGCGATAAATCGATACTTCAGCAAGCCATGTCTGATAATATAGCATTACCATATTCGTGTCGTTCTGGTATGTGCTCTACCTGCAAAGCTACTTGTGTGTCTGGTGATATTAAAATGATAGATGGACATTTTCTTGATGAAAAAGAAGTAAGTAATGGTAAAATACTAACCTGTGTTAGCTATCCTGAAAGTGAATCGGTTGTTATTGAATTGTAATAAATAATAAATTATGTTTAAAGTTAGTCCCTTAAGAAAAAGACAGTTTATAGGAGGTGTAGTAGGTATAATACTAGGAGGTCTTATATGTTTTATTTTAACTTTAGATGTTTCTGAAAAATATGTGTCTATTGGACCAATGAATGCTGGACATAATGATATGTCTTGTGTAGCATGTCATGCTGATGCAAAAGGAAATTTAGTTCAACAAATACAGTCTAATATTTCTCATGCAGTTGGGACTAGAGCAAATGGGGTCGATTTTGGAACAAAAGATGTAACGGTTGTTAATTGTTTAGAATGTCATGATAGACCTAATGATAGACACCCAAATCACCGGTTTTCTGAGCCTAGATTTAAAGAAGCAATAAAAGTTATTGATGCAACTACATGTATTACTTGTCACTCAGAACATCATGGAGAACGTGTTTCAGTGGCTTCAATTGATTATTGTATGAACTGCCACCAAGAACTGGTTGTAGAAAATGATCCTTTAGATATTAGTCATCAAAAGTTAATAGCTAACGAGCAATGGACAACTTGTATTCAATGTCACGATTTTCATGGAAATCATAGGTACGAAGTGCCTACTTCTTTAAAGGACACGATACCAATGTATGCTTTACAAAAATATTTTGATGGCGGCGATGACCCTTTTGGTAATGATAAAAAATATACTGGATTATCAGAGCTTGATTGGTTAAAAAAGCTAAAAAAAGAATAGGGGGCATTTCTTATTAAAAAACAATTCAATTTAGATGCTTCACGTAGTTTTGTCTGAATCTCTCATGAATTGCTATTTTCTCATTTTTCTGATATAATTTCTACTTGCTATTTAGATTCCCGTTTTAACTAACCATTAGGTCTGTTTCTGATAGGTTTTAATTTATTAATGTTACTTTTGTAGTATTAAAAAAAATCATCACCAATCTTTAGTTTATGCCGTATCAAGATGTGTTTGTTCTTTTCTGGGAACAAGTAAAAGAAAGTTTCGAAGCAGGTCGTTTTGCCAAATTAACGATGGCAAAGACCATTGGTAAGCCTAACTTGAGAAATATCTTTGTTAGACCTATTTCTTCAGATGGTGGCTCTAAGGTTTTAGTGAAATTGCGTTACCAATCTAGAGATACCGAAGATGAGGAACAGGAGATGACTTTAGATGATGCTTTTGTGTTTTTAAAGCCATATTTAAAAACGTCTTTTTGGTCTGTTCTTTTGTTTACTACAACAAAGGATGTTACTTTCAAAATCAATAAAAAAGGCGCAGGAAGAATAACTGAGAATTCACCAACATTTCGTGATGTTACTGAGGCTAAGAGTGATTTGAGGTAAATTAATTGTTCGATGAAAAAATGAGTATTATGAACGATTTAAATACTTTCCCAAATGCAGCTCTAAATTAAGTTGCCATACAATACATTCATGTTAAAAAAATTGCTGATTTATACTTTGGCTGTCACTTCATTTATTAGCTTTTTCTAATTTTTTATTCATTTCATACTATTTATATCTTATTTGTATAGATATGACCGTAATATTTTTATAAAACTACAAGCTACTTAGGTATTTGAATGTATATACGTAGTTTGTTTTCTTCTGATTTTCAGCTGGTTATTTTGTTTTTATGTTTTTTAGCAGGTTTCATTATGTTGTAAAAAGTGGTTTTTACATGGGTATTGACATTAAATATAATTAAGACTACGTATATATTTGTCAAAAAATAAGTATTACTACTTAATTAATTTAAAATTATCTATATGAAATCATTACTAACAAAATCAACATGGATCTTATCAGTTTCTTTACTGTTACTTTCTTGTGGAGGAAAAGAAAAGAAGAAGGCTGTAACTGAAGAAGTTGTTGCAGAAACTTCAAAAACAAAAACTTTAGAAATTGAAAAACCTCAATTAACATTTGGTTTTATAAAGTTAACAGATATGGCGCCTTTAGCTATAGCAAAAGAAAAAGGTTTTTTTGAAGATGAAGGATTATTTGTTTCGGTTGAAGCACAATCAAACTGGAAAAATATTTTAGATCGTGTTATTGATGGCCAATTAGATGGTTCTCATATGTTAGCAGGACAACCAATTGCAGCAGGTGCTGGTTTTGGTAGACAAGCCGATTTGGTTACTGCGTTTTCAATGGATTTAAACGGAAATGGTATTACAGTATCAAACGATGTTTGGTCAAAAATGAAACCAAATGTACCTAAAGGTGCCGATGGTAAACCTGTACACCCAATAAAAGCAGATGCTTTAAAGCCTGTAATTACAGAGTATAAAAATAGCGGTAAAGCTTTTAAAATGGGTATGGTATTTCCAGTATCTACGCACAACTATGAAATTAGATATTGGTTAGCAGCTGCGGGTATTCACCCAGGTATGTACACAGCAGAAAATGTACAAGGTCAAATTGATGCAGAAGTTTTATTATCTGTAACACCTCCGCCACAAATGCCAGCGACGCTTGAAGCAGGAACTATTTATGGATACTGTGTAGGTGAGCCATGGAATCAGCAAGCCGTATTTAAAGGTATTGGTGTGCCAGTTGTTACTAATTACGATATCTGGAAAAACAATCCAGAAAAAGTATTTGTAATGACAAAGAAGTTTGTTGATGAAAATCCAAACACAGCTATTGCTGTAACGAAAGCATTAATTAGAGCAGGAAAATGGTTAGACGAACCAAGTAATAGAGCAGAAGCGGTGAAAATATTATCAATGTCTCAGTATGTTGGTGCAGATGAAGCGGTATTAGCTAATTCTATGACTGGAACGTTTGAATTTGAAAAAGGTGATAAACGTGAGATGCCAGATTTTAACGTATTCTATAAGTACAATGCAACCTATCCTTTCTACTCTGATGGTATTTGGTTTTTAACACAAATGCGTCGTTGGGGACAAATTCCTGAAGCTAAATCTGCTGCATGGTATGAAGAAACTATTAAAGATATATACCGTCCAGATATCTGGAAAAAAGCAGCCGATTTATTAGTCGCAGAAGGACATATTCCAGCAGCCGATATACCAAGTACAGATGGTTATAAACCAGCTACAACCGATTTTATTGATGGAACAAAGTATGATGCTAAAGACCCTATAGGTTACATCAACAGTTTTTCAATAGGAAACAAAGACAAGTAAAAAGATTATATAATAAATATTAGTAGTCATGAAGCAAAGCATAACATTAGGAAGAATATCAGCATTTATGGGATTAGGTTTTTTAAGTACTTTAAAAGATTTATTTACAGGGAAACTGGAAAAAGAAGATTTTAGAAATTTCTTAAGAAAAGTGGTTGTGCCACTTGCTTCTATACTTTTATTTATAGGATTGTGGCATATGGGTGCCAAATCGTTATATAATAAAGAAGCCGATTTTAAAATAGAAAAGGCGTTAACCGAACAAGGACAGGAGGCTGCCGATGCTTTAAAAGCATGTATTGCATCGGGCGATATTAGTTGCCAACCGAACACATTACCGTCTCCTGCCCAAGTTTGGCAATCGTATAAAGCGCTTCTTAAAGATCATAATATTATTAGTGCCGATAAAGCTGCTTTTATAGAAAAAACAGCTGCTTTAAACGAAAAACGCTTAGCAGAAGGAAAAGCAGCTATTACTTATACAGGTCGTCCATCGTTTGTAGACCAGATTGTTATGAGTATAAAAACCGTATTTGCGGGGTTTCTACTAGCTTTAATAATTGCAGTTCCATTAGGTGTTTTTATAGGGCTAAGTCCTACTTTAAAAAGTGCTTTTAACTGGTTTATTCAAATATTTAAACCTGTTTCTCCTGTGGTTTGGTACTTATTGGTATTCATGATTATTAAAACAATATTGATAGATTCTAATGAAGATAGTTCGTTTATCATTTCGTTTATAAGTGTTGGTTTTTGTTCTATGTGGGCAACCTTGGTTAATACGGCTATGGGTGTATCGTCTGTAGATAAAGATTATATAAATGTTGCGAAAGTGTTGAAACTTGGTCCTATTCAGAAAATATTTAAAGTGGTATTGCCATCGTCGTTACCATTAATTTTTACAGGTTTAAAAATTACATTATCGGTAGCGTGGATGGTTTTAATTGCTATTGAACTTTTAGCTCAAAGTCCAGGTTTAGGATCGTTTGTTTGGGAAGAATTCCAAAACGGTGCTAACGACTCTAACTCAAAAATTATTGTTGCCATGTTTGTTATTGGAATCATTGGTTTTCTTTTAGATAGAATCATGCTTACCATTCAGAATATGGTGTCTTTTAATAAAAATGACGGAATTTAAGAACAGGCTCTGTTTGCGTTAGGGATTGCAGAGGAAAGCCCACAGCGACGGTAGGAGCGAGGACTTGCAACGTAAAGCCCGACCCTTGGGTAACGCCCAAATAAAAATAATTGCATAAACAATAAACGAAAATGGCATACTTAGAATTAAATAATATATATAAAACTTACGGGCAAGCCGATGATGCTACAGAAGTACTTTCTAATATTAATTTATCTATTGAAGAAGGTGAATTTGTTGCCATAGTTGGTTTTACTGGTAGTGGCAAAACAACCTTGGTGAACCTTATAAACGGACTTATAAAACCTACAAAAGGTGAAGTGTTGTTTAAAGGTCAACCTGTTGTTGATACGAGTCATGAACGCGGAGTTATTTTTCAGAATTATTCATTATTGCCTTGGTTAACTGTTGGACAAAATGTTTTTATGGCTGTTAAAGAGGCATTTCCTAAAAAAAGCAAAGCCGAACTACAAGAGATTGTTAAGGATTATGTAGAAATGGTAAGCTTAACGCCTGCCATAAATAAACGTCCTAAAGAATTATCGGGTGGTATGCGACAACGTGTTGCTGTTGCTAGAGCATTAGCTATGAAGCCTGAAATGATAATTATGGATGAGCCTTTAGGTGCTTTAGATGCTTTAACGCGTGGAAATTTACAAGATGAAATTTTAAATATCTGGGGAAAAGATAAGCGTACAGCATTATTAATTACAAATGATGTGGATGAAGGTATTTATATGGCAGACCGCATTATACCATTACGCCCAGGACCAAATGCAACTTTAGGACCTGAATTTAAAATTGATATTGAACGCCCCAGAGATAAAACGGCGTTAAATGATAATCCGAATTTTAAGAAAACAAGAAATGCCATTATTGAGTATTTAATGGATATAGGAAATGAACGGAAATCTGAATCTAAAGAAGAATTTATACTTCCAGATTTGAGTCCTAAAGATTTTGTTAATCAATTTAAATAAGAGCTTTAAATGAATACGATACTAGAACATAAAAAAACAGGTAGTTTAACAGATAGCGGACTTTTTCCTTCTAATGAAGTGATGTTGGATTTAAAGGGCCTTAAGAAAGTATATCCGACACCAAAAGGGGATTATGTGGTGTTAGAAGATTTAAATCTTCAGATAAAGAAGGAAGAGTTTGTTACTATTATTGGGCATTCTGGTTGTGGAAAAACAACTATGTTATCTATGATTGCAGGATTGAATCCCATTTCTGGTGGAAATATATCTGTTTTAGGGAAGCATATAAAAGGTCCAGGACCAGATAGAGGAGTTATTTTTCAGTCGCCAAGTTTAATGCCTTGGATGACATCTCTTGAAAATGTGTTATTAGGCGTTAATCAAGTATTTCCTCATGCTACCAAAGCCCAACGTAATGATATTGCTAAATATTATTTACAAAAAGTAGGATTGGAAGATGCTTTTAATAAGAAAGCGTCAGACCTCTCTCAAGGTATGCAACAACGTGTAGGGATTGCTAGAGCTTTTGCTATTAAACCTAAAGTATTGCTGCTAGATGAACCTTTTGGAATGTTAGATTCTTTAACAAGAGGTGAGCTTCAAGATATTCTTATTGAAATTTGGAATAAAGAAAAAATTACGGCTGTTATGATTACACATGATGTTGATGAGGCTATCTTTTTAGCAGATCGTGTAGTAATGATGACGAGTGGGCCTAAAGCAAAAATAGGTGATGTTTTAAATGTAAATTTTGAAAGACCTAGAACACGAAAATCTGTTTTAGAACACGATGATTATTACAAATACAGAAAACATCTTATAGACTTTTTAGAACACTAAATACCTTATAAACAAATCAAATTAAACAAACTTAAAAATTAAAATTATGAAAAAGATTTATTCATTTATTGCTATACTGACGGTTATGGTTCAGTTTGCAAATGCACAATTTACATTAGATGGAGAGTTTAGACCACGTACAGAATACCGAAATGGTTTCGGTAGTTTAATTGCAGATGATGCCGATGCAGGTTTTGGAATATCAACAAGAGTTCGATTGAATGCTGGATATGCTACTGATGCATATAAATTCTATGTTAGTTTTCAAGACATTATGGTTTGGGGAGAGAACAGACAGATTTTGCCTTATGATCAAAACAACTCTTTTGCCGTTTTTCAAGCATGGGCAGAACTTAAGTTAGGTGAAAGTTTCTCAACAAAATTAGGACGACAAGTTATTTCGTATGACGATCAAAGGATTTTTGGAGGTTTAGACTGGGCACAACAAGGTCGTAATCATGATGCAGCTTTATTAAAATATAAGAAAGGTAAATTTATGTTTGATTTAGGTTTAGCTTTTAATCAAGATTATTCTAATCCTACAGGATTTCAATCGGTTGGAACTAATTATGGAACAACAGGATTCTTTTCTTATAAAAGCATGCAATATTTATATTTAAAACAAGCTTGGGAAGACTTATCAGGTAGTTTATTATTATTAAATACAGGCTTCCAAGAAGCTGACGGAATTAGTAGTTTACAAACTATAGGTACGCATTTAGATTATAAAAAAGGAAGTTTTGGTGTAGCTGCTAATGCTTTTATACAAACTGGTGAAAGACAAGGTGAAGTTGATGTTAAAGGAGCGTATTTATTAGGCTTAGATTTATCTTATAAAGCTTCTGCTAAAGTTGGTTTAGGAGCTGGTTTAGAAATTATTAGTGGTAATGATGGTGGAGCAGGAGAAACAGGTGCTTTCTTCCCATTATACGGAACAAACCACAAATTTAATGGGTTTATGGATTATTTCTATGTAGGTAATCATGCGAATTCAATTGGTTTATTTGACGTACATGTCAGTGCTAATTTTAAATTAAGCGATACATCAAGTCTTTTAGTAAAAGCATTAAATTTTAGTGGAGAGCAAGAATTAGCTAGTGGTGAGAAATCTTTAGGAACAGAGATAGATTTAGTTTATAAGAAGAAATTTAAAGGTTATGCTTTAGTTTTGGGGTATTCTCAAATGTTTGCTAGCGATGGTATGTATGAGTTAAAGGGAATTTCTGAAGACTTAGCAGCAGGAGGTCAAAATTGGGCTTGGGCTATGATAGTTATAAAGCCAAAGTTTTTAAAATAATGAAATAACACATTGGTTTTATATGTGTTAGTTAAGTGTTTTTAATATTAAGAATCCCGTGAAAGCGGGATTCTTTTTTGTTTTATTTTAATACTAATTTACTAGTATATAATATTAATTCTTTATAAGTTTTTTTACTGTAATAATTTTATTGTCTTGTTCAATTCGCATAAAATATACACCTGTATTTAATCTTGAGAGATTAAGAACTGAATGTCCTTTTTTCTTTTCATTCAAGATTAATGTACCAGTTACATTATAAATTTTAACACTGTAATCGGTAAAAGATTTAGTATGTATGTTAACGATATCATTTGCTGGATTTGGGAAAATATTAATAAAATCCTGAGTGTTATTCTCTTCTAGCGATAGAGCTTTAAATTCAATATTTATATCAAAACTTGTTCCTGTTTTTTTTATCAATAGCTCTCTTTTTGCAGCATCATATTCATATGAATCTGAGTTTGTAACATTTAAAGGTTCTTCCACATCTAATAATAAGAAAGCGTATTTTACAGAACTACTTCCATCAACAGATATTTTACTACCTGGTCCATCATATGAAATTTTTGATGTATCATATTCAATTCCATCACCTAAAGGTCGGAAGTAATCTACAGTACTTACATTCTCAACATCTGGTACAATTACCATTGTTTGATAAGTATCTAATGCAGCACTACCAATACCAGAATAACTATTTGTAATATCCATAGGAATAATAGCCCCTACTTTAAAGAATAAAGGAAATTTACTAAAATCGTAAGTCTCATTAATTACAGTACCTCCTGCATATGTTGTTCTATTCCAAAAATCAATCCATTTTCCATTGTTAGGAAGCGTATATGTTACATCATTTACTCTAGAAGTAATTGCTTTTGAAAAGATCAAATCACCAAGTGTATGGCTTTCTTCAGCTCTATTAAAGTTTTTAATTATAGAACCACCTGAAGATACATGAGATTTTACAATATTAGAAAATATATAAGGAACTAATTGCTCGTGTAACCAAACAGCTTGAAAATATGCATCTTCTGTTTCTGTATTACCTGAACCTGCATCATGCCACCATGGTAAGTGATTTGTTAAACCACCATTTTCTCCACCATTAATCATACTTGCAGTCATTGCACCAAACTGTACATAACGAATTAATTCATTTTTAGTTGATTTCTCTTCAAAGAATCCTCCAATCTCACAACCAGGAGCTCCATATCCTTCTTCTGCTGAAGTAAATATATTACTTACTTGTAATTTTAAACCTCCAAAATTACCAGAAAAATCACCACACCATCCAAGACTTAATTTTTCAACAGATGCAGCAAACCCTCCTTGATGAGAGAATGGACGACCTACCATCATTCCTTCAGTCTTTTTTGAAGTAACATAATCAAATATACTGTTGTAGTAATAAGGTCTAAATTCTGCGTTTGTTATTGTACCAATAGAGGTTTCAACATTCTGTCCAAAATATATTGCTCCTTGATCTACTTTAAAACCAGCAACTCCATCAACAAAAACTTTATCCAAACGTTCATTCCACCATGCTACAGCATCTGGGTTTGTAAAATCAAGATGAAGACCAGTACCTTTCCACCAACTTGATTCTCTTCCATTGTTTACAACATAATTATTTTCAAGAGCAAAATCATAACCAGGATCTTTTTGAATAGGTACATCTCCAGGATTACTTTTACTATTAATATTTCCTGTCATCCATAAGATAGTCTTTACACCTTTAGAATTAAAATCCGCTATCATTTGTTCGTGAGTTGGGTAACGACCTGTATTCCAATCAAAACTACTGTATGCTGTTGACCATGGGCTATCAACAATAACTCCATTAACTGGCATATTATGGGCAAAATAATCATTTACCAACCCAGTAGTTGATGCTTGAGTATTACCGTTATCTTCCCATACAATATGTCCTAAACACCAACGTGGAGTAAGTGGTGGAATTTTAAAAGATGTAGTTAAACTAAACAAAGCATTTGCATCATCAGCTAATCCTAAGTCGTTAAGATCTAAGGTAGTAGATGTATTTGTTCTTAAATAAGTATTACTTACAAAGTTTCTAAATCTCACATATTTTTCTCTTGTACCAACAATAATCCACTTAGATCTATCTGAAGTTGTTGTTACATATTTAATTTCATTTGCAGCTGTTGCTTCAAGATATTCACCTGACTGGTTTTTAATATAATAAGTATTTGGACTTCCAGCAACAGCTTCAAAATTAAATTGTTGCGTAGAAGATGTTTGCTCAACGATAGACAAAACAGGGGTGTTTGTATCTGTTTTGTCAATAGCATACGAAGACGTGTTTTGTATAATGTGATAAGCAGTGTTTGCATCAGGTTTCATTGTTAGGTAACCAGAAACATTAATTGTTGTTGAAGCTGAACCACTAGTTAGTGTGATGTTTCCATTTGTTGAAGAAGAACCCGAAAAAGAAACGCTAACCTCACTATCCGTTGCGTTTGCAGGTAAAGTAGTTGGTGATACTGTAAAACCTGATGGAGCACTTATGGTAATAGGATTTGATAAATTTACACCTGTAACTTTAAAAGTACCTGGCAGTGTTGTTTCGCTAGTTACATTTGAGTTAGATGGAGTAATAAACTCTAAGTTTTGATTTTGAGTTTCTTCCAATGCTATATTGTCTATGTAATTTTCTGTATACTCGCCGTCTTTCGAAAAAACAATATAACAACTTGTATCTGGAGCAATAAAAGCTATTTTTCCAGATTTCACTTGAAGGTTTGTAGCACGTGTAGATGAAAATTTTGTACCATTAACATTGGTACTGTTACCAAACTCTATGTTAGGACTAGTAGACGCGTAAACAGAGAATGTTCCTATAAAATTATCCCATTTTAATTGGATAAAATCAAAACTAAAGTCATAAGATGCGTCTTTTTTCAAATTTGTTAACAAATAACTAATCTTATTGTAAGATTTGCCATCGTCAAGAAATCGTAATTGAAAAGCATGTGAGCCGGTTGTAACTACTTGGGGGTCAGTATATACTCTTGAGGATGCTGAGCCTCCCATTACTGCATCAACATCATTTACCCATTTACCTATAGGAGCAGAATTTGCAAGTCCATATTCAAATCCTGAATCGATTACATTATTAGCTAGCAAATCAGTTGTTGTTACTAATTTAAAAGCACTTAAACTTGCGCCGTTAGGTAGAGAAGCTCCTACTTTGAAACTAGTTCCTTCGGTTGAGTCACTTGAAGTTAAATAAGTATTACTGTCTACATTTTTTAATGCAACAAAACCTGTTGTACCAACATCTTCAATACTCCAGAAGCTCTTCCCACTACCAACTATTAAGTAAGTTAAGTCTGTTCCTGTTCCTGTCCATGATAAGTAACCAAGACTGTTTTTTAGTCTATAAACACCTGATTGACCAACTACAGCTTCAAATATAAATTGCTGTGTGATGTCATTTTCTGCATACATAGCTGCAGGAGCATCATTTTCGTTAGCACCAAGTACTTTTGCAGAAGTATTTTGGGTTTGAATTAAATAATACGATTTGGTTGGATCAATTGTTGCCGCTTTTGCCATTAAGGGCATTAAAACGGTAATTAGTAGTAATTTGTAAATTAATTTCATAGTTTTAGTTTTAAAAAAAGTAAAACTAATTACATTAACTTGTTTAAACTGAGTAATAATTATCAGAATATAATACTATGTTAGCAAATTATTATTGTGTTAATTAATTATGTTTTTTTTGTTAATACTTGATGGTTTAGTAGTGTTTTTAGTGAAGATTTATCTGTTTTTTTGTCAAAATGATATTGTATGTATAAGTGAGTTTTTTATGATCTAGTATTAATTTGGGCGCTTCGATAACTAGGCTTGACAGTAAGTCATTTTAAATAAAATAAATATATATTCTATTTAATTAGATTAACCTTTTCAATTACTAAAGTCAACATTATTTAAAATATATAATGAATTAGTTTCACTTTAAAATACTATTTTTGTAAAAACAAACGTTTGTTTTAATTAGGGTAGAATTTTATTGAATATTATAAATTACATATGACAGATTCATTTAGTATAGCAGAAAAAGTAGCCATAGTAACTGGTGGAGGAGGAGTACTGGGAGGTAGTATCTCCAAGAGTTTAATAGCAAGTGGCGCAAAAGTTGTTGTTTTAGACATCCGTGAAGAAAACGTAAATAATAAAGTTGAAGAGTTAAAAGCAATGGGAGGCGATTCTATAGGTTTTGTTTCTAATGTTTTAGATGTTGAAGAAATGAAGCTTACTCGAGAAAAAATTCTGAAACAGTGGGGGCGCATAGATATTTTGGTTAATGCAGCGGGAGGAAATTTACCGGGAGCTACTTTAACTGAAGAGCAAACTGTTTTCGATATGAAGATTGTAGACTTCGAGAAAGTAACAAACCTAAATTTAAACGGTACCGTATATCCTTGTTTGGTGTTTGGTGAAGCTATGGCAAATCAAGGTGCGGGTAGTATTATAAACGTGTCATCTATGGCGACCTTATCTGCAATTACTAGAGTCCCTGGTTATTCTGTAGCAAAAAGTGGTATTGATATTTTTACCAAATGGATGGCTATGGAAATGGGAACCAAATTTGGCGAAAAAGTAAGGGTGAATGCTATTGCTCCAGGGTTTTTTATTGGAGATCAAAACAGAAAGGTTTTAATTAATGACGACGGTTCTTATACAGAAAGAAGTAAAAAAGTATTAGCAAGAACACCAATGAAACGTTTTGGCGATATCAATGAATTAAATGGAATTGTTCAGTTTTTATGCTCGGATGCAGCAAGTTTTATTACTGGAACAGTGATTCCTGTAGATGGTGGTTTTAGTTCTTTTAGTGGTGTTTAAATTTTAGAATATAAATGGAATTGACTAAAACACTACGATGGTTTGGAGAAAAAGATCCAATATCATTAAAAGACATGGCTCAAACAGGAGCTACAGGCATAGTTACGGCATTACACCATATCCCTAACGGAGAAGTTTGGAGTGTAGATGAAATTTTGAAAACTAAAAACAACATAGAATCTCAGGGACTAACGTGGGATGTTGTAGAAAGTTTGCCTGTTCATGAAGATATAAAGAAGGGTAGTCCTAATAGAGAAAAACTCATAGCTAATTATAAAGAGAGTATTAAAAATTTAGGTGCTTGTGGAGTAAAAATTATTTGCTATAATTTTATGCCTGTTTTAGATTGGGCTAGAACTAATATTGAATATGTTTTAGAAAATGGTGCTGAAGCCATGTATTTCGATAAGAATTTGTTTTCAGCATTCGATTTGTTTTTATTAAAGCGCCCTAATGCCAAAAAAGATTATACTAATAAAGAAATACAGGAAGCTAAATTAATTTTTGATAACCTTTCAGAAGAAGAAAAAGATAAATTAGGGTATAATATTATTGTTAAAACCCAATCTTTTATTGATGGAGCAGTAAAGGAAGGAGAGAAAAATTATCTTAATATATTTAATGAATTATTAGCAGCTTATAACGGTATTGATAAAGATAAATTAAGAGAGAATTTTTCTTATTTTTTAAATGAAGTTATCGAGGTTGCTGAAGAGTCAGGTGTATACCTAGCTGTTCATCCAGACGATCCGCCTTTTCCTTTATTAGGCTTACCAAGAATTGTTAGTTGTAATGAAGATTTTGAATGGTTGGCCAATGCTTGTCCATCATTAAATAACGGTATTACATTTTGCTCAGGATCACTTGGTGCTAGAACAGATAATAATTTGTCTACAATTTTTAAAAATCATGCGAGTCGCGTACATTTCCTTCATTTAAGAAGTACCAAACTATTAAGTAATGGCGATTTTTTTGAAACCAATCACTTAGAAGGATCTATTACTAGTCTTATGAAGTCCATTATTGAAGAACAAATTAATAGAAAAGATAGCGGAAGATTAGACTATAACATCCCAATGCGTCCCGATCACGGACATAAAATATTAAATGATTTTGATAGTGAAGCAAATCCAGGATATCCATTAATTGGTCGTGTAAAAGGTTTAGCAGAACTTTCAGGATTAGAACTTGGTATGAAGTATTTACTAGAAAACTAAAGCGGTTAAAGTTATAGCTTTCTTGTTGAAGATTGTCTTATAATTAAACTCGGATTTATTATAACTCTTCTATGTTTTTTTGTAGAAGGAGTTTCTATGTTAAGTAGTTCTAATAATATTTTAGCTGAATTTTCACCTAATTGTTTAGGGTATTGTTCAATAGAAGATAATGAAGGTTTTATTATTTCAGAAAACTGATCGTTTGCGTATCCAATAACGCCAACATCTTCTGGTGTTTTTATCCCCATTTCTTCTAATGCAAGCATAGTTCCCAAGGCTGTAATATCACTAGTGCAGAAAAAAGCATCAGGACAATTGTTTTTAGATTTAAACATTTGTTTTGTAGCTTCAAAAGCTTCCTCTTTAGTATTAATATTTGTAGCAATCCACGTTTCGTCGCTTTCTAACTTCAATGATTCTAAACTGTCTAGATAACCATTAAGTCTGTTCTTATATACATAAATATGGCTAGCATTACCTAAGTAAGCAATTTTCTTGTAACCTTGATTTACAAGATGTTTAATAGCTTTTATAGTTGCAGAGTAATCGTCATTTACTACAAAATCTATATCTAGGTCATTAGATATCCGATCAAACATGACTAAAGGCGTATTCCCATCTACAATTCTTTGGATGTGATTAGAGTCTTTTGTTTCGTTAGATAGCGACATGATAATACCTGATACTTGACTATCAATTAATGTTTGAATATTATGAACCTCTCTTTTATATGTTTCATTAGATTGACAAATAATAAGATTGTAACCTGCAGGGTAAGCAATATTTTCAATACCCGAAATACAGCTTGACATAAAGTTACTGTCAATTTTAGGAACAATAACACCAATAGAGTTTCCTTTTCCGCTTCTTAAGCTAGCTGCCAGTTTGTTAGGCGAATAGTTTAGTTCTTTAGCCGTTTTTTTTACTAGTATTTTTGTTTTTTCACTTATGGTGGGGTGATCGTCTAAAGCTCTAGAAACTGTAGAAATTGTAACTTTTAGCTTTTTGGCTACATCTGTTATGGTAGTTCTTTTTTTCATTGTATTTGCAATGTAATAATAAACCAATTAATTTTAAAACAATATTTAGGTGTATTGTTAGTATTTAGAATGTTGTTTAATAGGTGTTAGTTCAATTTTTGGTGTATTTAAAATACATTTCTTACATTTATGAAATAAAGAAAGAATATGCTTAAAAAAGTTTTTGCTAGTGCCGTGTTTGGTGTAGAGGCATCAACCGTTGTTGTTGAAGTTAATGTAGATAAAGGTGTAGGGTATCACTTAGTTGGTTTGCCTGATAATGCTATTAAAGAGAGTAATTTTAGAATTGCTGCTGCACTTCAGAATAATGGTTACAGAATTCCAGGGAAAAAGATTATCATTAATATGTCGCCTGCCGATTTACGAAAAGAAGGTTCTGCATATGATTTAACATTAGCAATCGGGATTTTAGCTTCAACAAATCAAATTAAAGCAGAAGATTTAGACAAGTATTTAATAATGGGAGAACTCTCATTAGACGGTGGTTTACAACCCATAAAAGGCGCTTTACCAATTGCGGTTAAGGCGAGAGAAGAAGGTTTTAAAGGTTTTATTCTACCAGCAGAAAATGCCAAAGAAGCGGCTATAGTTAACGATTTAGAAGTGTATGGTGTAGAGAATATAAAGCAAGTCATTAATTTTTTTGATAAAGGTGAACCTTTAGAGCAAACCATAATAAATACTCGTAAAGAATTTGAGAAAAATCTAGAGTTTCCAGAATTCGATTTTTCAGATGTAAAAGGACAAGAAGGTATTAAACGCTGTATGGAGATTGCAGCAGCTGGCGGACATAATATTATTTTAATTGGTCCTCCGGGAGCAGGGAAAACTATGTTAGCAAAACGTTTGCCTAGTATTTTACCGCCTATGACGCTTCATGAAGCTCTAGAAACGACTAAGATTCATTCGGTGGTGGGACGTGTAAAAGATACAGGATTGATGGCTCAAAGACCGTTTAGGAGCCCGCATCATACTATAAGCAATGTAGCTTTATAGAATGTAACCATTTTGTTATATTTACCTAAAATTTATTGTATGTTAGGTATTTATACACGTTTATCAAGAGAGAACGAAAATGCAAAATCAATTGAAAATCAAAAAATTTCAGGAATAGAAGTTGCTAAACTATTAAATCTTGAATATAAAATATATCAGGATGATGGAGTTTCTGGTACTTTAGAAATTGATAAGCGACCATCTTTTAATAACCTTTTAAATGATATTACAGATGGTATAATTACAGATGTTTTTGTAACTAATCAAGATAGACTTGAAAGAAATCCACAAGTTTGGTTTTTTGTAGTTGACTTTTTTAAAAAGAAGAATATTAATCTTTATTATGAAGGAGGTGCTAAATTTGATTATGAAAATACCGATGCGATGTTTTTGGGAAGTATATCTTCTTTAATGAATCGAATGTATGTTGAAACATCTAAAAAGAAAAGTATTGCTGTTATTAATAGAAATGTAAAGGATGGTAAAGCTCATGGAATGTTGCCTTATGGCTTTAGTAGAGATGATAAAAAATATTTGATTATTGATGAAGAAGAAAGTAAAGTCATTGAAGAAATTTATAAGCTTTCTCTTTCTGGAATGGGAACAAATTCAATTGCTAATACTCTTAATGAAAAAGGAATCCCAACTAGATATAAAAAATTAGGAGAGGGAACTTATAAAGTTTTAGATAAATACAGAGGGACATATAAGACTTTAGATAAAAAAGATGCTCAATGGAAAGGAAATACAATTAGAACGATTTTAAAAAACCCTATTTATAAGGGTATAAGGATGTGGAAAAATGAAGAAATTCCAGTGCCTCAAATTTTAGAATCAGATTATTGGCAAAAGGTAAATGATAATATACCTAAAAACGCAAACAATGCAGGTAAGAAAGTTGCACACAAGTACCTATTAAAAGGGTTATTAAGGTGTAATCGTTGTGGTAGAAACATGTATGGAAGAACTAGAGAAAGTAAAAAAGACCATTACTACCAATGTAGCTCTAAAAGAATTAAAAATCAAAGCTGTGGCAATAGGAGTATCAATATAGGTAAAATTGAAGGTGTAATTTGGAGTAGGTTCTTTAGAGATGATGAGTTAATGAAATTGATTGGAAGAGATTTAATCAAAGATGATATTAAAATTGATGAATTAGAAAATAAGATTGAATTACAGAATAAGTCTATTAAACAATTATCTGATAGAAAGGATAAGATTATCAATGCTATAAGTAATGGGGTAATCACAAATGATGATGCAAAAAGTCAAATTGAATCAATAAAAAATGAATTAATTGAAAAGAATAGACTTATCAAGGATTTTAGGATTCAGTTATCTAATGCGAAGAACAGTCAAAGTATTATTAAAAATAGAAAGGAAGAATTTGAATCATTTACAGATAAACTGTCTTTTTTAGAAAGACAAGAGATTGTCAAGAAGTATATTAGAGAAATTTATGTTCAATGTTGGGAGGGAAAAACAACAATATATTCTTTAATTTTTAAATTCAAAATTAGCTTAAAAGATGAACACTATGTTTTCGATACTAGGAATGAAATTTTATTATCATTAAATGAAGAAAAATTTTATCAATCAAAGTATTTTAATTCCTCTACACTTGACGTGTCAATTTCCGAAGACAAGGAACTATTGAAGTATTTTTTTGTCCAACCAACAGGAAAAGTTATTTCTGTTCCTTTCTACATAGATAATAATAATCAGGCATTTTTTCTTTTCAATACTATAATACCTCATGGAAACTGTTCTGATTGGAATGAGAAGAAAATATTGTCTTATTATAAGAAAAATCCAAACTGGTTATCTAGTGAATCTGGATTAAGCAAGATTTCAATTGACCCAAATAAAGAGGATTATCAAAATAAAACTAATGGTTATTTAGATTTTAAATCTAAAGGAAGAACTAATGAGGAATGGATTCAGTTTTTTTTAAAATCTTCTGGACTTTCTGAACTGTTCCCAAGCTAACTCCACTTAATTTTGCTGTGTTTCTCAATGAGTGCTTTTTTTTCAAATACTTAACTACTGCTTTATGCTTGGTAAGAACTGTATTGTCAGATTCAATTGAGCCTCTAACTCTTCCTTTATAAACTCCATTAGCTTTTGCTATTCTAATACCTTCTTTCTGTCTTTCAAGCATTGTTTCACGTTCCATTTCCGCAATATTAGCCATAACACTTATAATAAGCTTAAAAGCTTGGTTTGGCTTCCCTTTCACTAAACTCTCTAAACCAAGATTATCAACTTTTAATATTACTTTATTTTTGTTGAAAATTTCAAGAGTAGATAATATATCAAACAAATTTCTGCCTAATCTATCAATGGAATGAACACTTACATAGTTAATTTCATTTTTTAAGATTGAATCAATCAAGTTTTGCCCTTCAATTCTTTCGTTAAATGGAATTGCTCCACTAATTACATCAATGAAAAGTCTTTCGTTTTTAAACTCATCTCTTAACTGTCTTTCTGAATTTTGATTAGATGTGCTTACTCTGATATACCTAGCTTTCATAAGAGTTTATTTTAAAAAATAAATATACGAAATATTCACTAATGTATCAAATTTAGAATGTATTTAAATGATACGTTTTTGTAGTTTATAATAGGCTTAGTTTTAAATATTTATTGTATCATAAATAAACCATAATCTATTTTTGATTCAATAAAAAAAACAGACGTAACTTAATCTTCATAAACTCCCGATTCCATTTGGAGAGACGGTTTGTCATGAAAAAATCTATATAAGTTTTCACCTAATAAATAAAACACCTTAGAATCACATTGATTTTGCTCAAAAAAATCTTTATATACTTTAAGTGTGCTTTGACCAATTTTACTTAAAATAATTTCCTTACCCATGAGTTTATCAATTTCTAGATATTTCTTCTCAAATCTTGGAGTCATATCGATACTAATATTGATAACTTCATCTTTTTTATTTGTATAGACATTAGAATATGAATTATTTCCCATATTCTAAAATCATCGATTTCTTCTTTTAACCTTTCAACCTTAGTTTTTCTTTCTAATTTCTTTTTTCTCTTTTCTTCTTTATTATTCCTGTAAGTATCATAGATTGTCAATATCACACCAAATATTATTAAATCACCTAAATCACCTAAAACACCGTGTGCTTCAACCAATACGTTTCCAATGAAATCTTTAAGATTCTCACTGCTATGAATCCATTTATAATCTACTATTAATAGAATTACTAGAGATAGCAGTAACAGGATTAAAAACAGTTTAGTAGTGTGATATACTTTAAAGAAAGTAGTAAACCTTTTGAAGAAACCTTTCATATTGAATTGGATTAATTAATAGGAACATAATAATACTAAATTCTGACAACAGGTTGTTGCAAAAAATAAATATTATAGGTAGTTTATTGTTAATTTTTAATTATATTTATATTTCCTTAAAGTAATTAATAGTGAAATAAAAGTGCTGAAAACTCCAGTGCTTAATTAATTTATACTAACCAAACACTATTAATTATGAAAAAAACTATCATTTTAGTCTTAACGATTTTCTTATCTTTTAACAGTTACTCACAAAAAAAACGTAAAATTCCTTTTTTCGGAAAAGTGCTATTAACAGAATTGTGTGGTAGTGACCAATGCGCACCTACTTATGGAATAAGGGCTTATATTCATAAAAAAGACAAACTATATTATAATGGGGAATATAGTAGTGTTTTAGGTCGCATTTTTAAAAAAGATATTTTTAGTTCACTTTCCTCATCAATTACTAATTTAACAAAAGATGACGTTGATTATTTTGTTGAAGTTGATGGAACAGGTTCTGTTGAAGAAAAATCTAAAAAAGAGTTTGATGCAAATTTAACAGCCACTTTAACAGACCTACTTAGAAAAGATATTGATTTAAAGAAAAACTTAAAGGCTAAATTACTAGCAGAAGTTGATAAAATTGTAGAAAATAAAACTAGAAATAACATAGAATATAGTTTTAAAATCATTCAACTTAAAAGGACTGGTGATATTGATAACAAAGTAGCAACAGCAGTTTCAAATTTAAATAAAGATGAAAAACTAATTGTAGGTATTAGTGTTGTAACGGTTAGTGGAAATTGGACTTCTAAATCTTTAAAAGAAGTAATAAATAAATTTGAAGCTACGGCTGGGTGGAGTGATAGTTTATCAGCTGAAGCCAAATTGAATTATGAAAAAAGTAAAAAAAGAGTTCTTGAAGGAAAAGTAAAAGAATTTGGTTTTATAATAGCGGATAGTTATTTAATGAATTAATCAATACTAATAGCTTTAGATTAAATGACCATCATTTATTAGATGGTGGTCATTTATATTATCTTTCATTTGAACTTCATGAGCATAGTAATAATAATTAGGTTTAAGATTTGGAATTTTTTCATGGTTTAAAATTTATTTGGGGTTATTATATTATTACCCTTCATATTTAAGTTCTTGTTTTATTTCTCGCTGTGTCCTTTTCCAACATAGTGTACAGTATGAGTATAATCTAAAATTAGTATAACAAATATTTTAACACTTTTTTGATTTTAGAAAAGGCTTTATACTTTTACGTAAAATTTAAAGTAATGAGCGAATTAAAAAAAGTAAACGAATTAGGTTGGAAAATAAAAACAACTAGAAAAACGAAGTCTATTGATGTTTCACATGGTAATGGACTTGTCGATAACTGTTCAGTTTTGGAGCAAATCATTGTTTCTCCAAAAGGAGAAATAGTATGCGTAACTCAACATATAGGCAATCAATCAGAATATCATGATATTGATATTATGCAATTAACAGCACAAGAGCTATCAGATAAAGGAATACTAGAGTAATTTGAATGAAACTTTTTTAAAAAGGAATAAATAATTTATAGAACTAAAGTAGTTTATTCATAATGCTAAATAATGAGTAAGAGTAATATTTAAAGAGTTTTTATAATAAGATGTTTATTTGTTGGAATTCTTGCTTTTTTATTTGTCAGTTTTTGACTTTTTAGCCTAGTATGGGGGGATTACACCGAAATTAAGTCATGGGGGGGCATATAGAAATATGGTGGTTTATCCCATGACATATCAAATAGATATTAATTATTTTAGCACAACCTTACTTTGAAGTTGTTTTCTGTCAAACTGACATCTATCGATTTGATTATCAATATTTTTCTGCCAAATGTTAAGTTATCATAAAAAGGAAAGGTTTTTGCTATTAATATATCAATCAAAACTATCTATGAAGCCAACCTTTAATTTTAAGTACTATAAAGAAACATCTTTAATACTATTAATAATAATACTCTACATTCTTTCTGAAAGTTTAATCAAATTTTTAGATTCCTTATTGGAGAGTTATGATTTTGAGTATCATCGTTTCTATCCTGCTACCATATTGTTAGCTATGATATTTGGTTTCATAAATTATCATCTACACAAAATACCTTTTCTATGGAATTTATTAATTAAAGTTCCTCTTATTAGAGGAAAATATGAGGGGTTTATATATTATACAATTGACGGTGTAGAAATGAATAAAAAGTGTACTGCAATAATTAATCAAACTACTTCAAAAATAAAGATTAATTCTCGATTTTGGAATGAAGGTAAAAAAAAGAAAGTGGTAGTAGCATCTGAAACACCCTCTGAAAGTTTAGTTGAAGATTTTGTATTAAATGCTAGTGATGTGTATGAATTGCATTTTTATTACAGAAATGGAGGGAATCATAATAGTACAATTCCAATAAAAGAAGGTTATAATGTTTTAAAGTATAATAAAAAGGATAAATTATTAGAGGGACACTATTTTTCTAAAAACAGTATAACAGTAGGTAATGGTGGGAAAATAAAAATAAACTATAAAGGAAAAATTTAATAGGATGGCAGACAATCACGAACAATTCATTGAGTTTAACAAGACAGTAAAACTTGATAAAAGTAAGAAAGACGAATTAAAGCAAAATAGAGATGCTTTAAGAAAAAAAATAACTAAATACTTTAACGAGAAAAAGCCAAATGAAGTAAAGCCAAAGTATTCAGCTCAAGGTTCTTACATGATGAATACAATTGTTAATCCACTACCAAATGAAGAAACTGATGATGATGGTAATACAAGGATTTTGCTTCCTTATGATTTAGATGATGGAGTTTATTTTATTGATGAACTTGATAATAGAAAATCAGAATCTACTTATCATAATTGGATTTATGATGCAGTTAAAGAGCATACTACAAAAGGAGCTTTAAAAAAGAATACTTGTGTACGAGTATTGTATGCTGATGGGCATCATATTGATTTACCAATATATTTTAAAGAGATTGAAACTGATGATGAAAAAACGATACCTCAATTAGCTCATAAATCTGAAAAATATACAGATAGTGACCCAAGAAAATTTTATAAGTGGTTTAATAAGGATGCAGAAAAACAGCTAAAAAGAATAACAAGATATTTAAAAGCTTGGAGGGATAAGCAAAATAAATCATATTCTACCAAAATGCCAAGTGGAATGATTTTATCAATTTTAGCTAAAGACCATTTTTGTGCTGATGATAGGGATGATATAGCTTTTAGAGATACTTTAAAAGAAATTAAATCAGCTTTAGATTATGAATATAAATGTGAAAGACCTACTACGAAAAAGGGAGAGGATTTAATTCAAAAATATAGTAAAACACATTTTAAGGATAGATTAAATAAATTAATTGAAGCAGGAGATAAAGCGATTGAACATAAAAACCCTAAAGAAGCATGTAAAAAATGGCAAAAGCATTTAGGAGATAGGTTTTCATGTTCAAATGCAGAAGATTCGTCTAAAAATGAAGCTAAAACCTATAAAGAACAAGCAGTTTTTAGTGTAAATGCAGGAAGTGCTTAATGCAGTCAAAAATTGGAAATAATATACTTGATAGCTTTTCAAAAGAAATCGAAGACAATGTCTCTTTAATACCCAATAAGGATGCTAATTTTATTCTTAATAATCAGTATGAGGAAATATGGAAAATAGAAACAGGTCTTTATGATGATGAGAATGGTAATTGGTTAGTAGAAGAACTAAATGTATATATAGCATTCTCTAAAGAATTTCCTTTAGTACCACCCAAAATCTATTTTGACCATAATCATTTTCCAAAAATTGGATACATACCTCATATAACTTATGTCAGTTGTAATGTATGTGTGTTTGATGAATTTGTGATTGTTGATGAAACAAAACCTGCCGAAATAATATTATTTCAATATAAAAAAGCTAGACAGACTTTAATTGATGGAATAAAAGGTATAAATGATGCTGATTTTGATGATGAATTCATTGCTTATTGGGAAACTTATCAAAATAAGAAAGATTCTGTTAGTTCGAGAAACTATTTGACCTTAATTAAAAATGAACCAAAATCAGATAATGAGTTACAGGTATTGTTTTATAGAAAAAAGGAAAAAAGAAAAGGGCAGTATAAAGCAATAATTTTTAATAAAAATGAAACTCAAATTAAACCTTACGAAGCCTTTTTAGAAAAGCATGACTATGAGAAGGTAATTATTGATGTATTTTATTTAGGAGAGATAGATACTATCGATAAGCCATCTTTTTATATGGATTGTGAGAGTAGTTTAATTCATGTTCCAATTGACAAAAAGACTAGCTTTAAACATTTCTTTAATAATGAGGAACATTTCAGAATTGTTGTTTTTAGAAAGGAATTAAAAGGCATTGTTTATTATCTAGGGTGGGAATACCCATCTGTTAAAACAAAAGTGAATGGATTTAAAGGAAATAAAGTCTCTATTTATGATGCAACCTTTAAAAAGATTCTTCCAACTCATAAAAAAAGCGTAAAAAGGTTTCCAAGTGAAAGTATTGATTTGGATAGACTAATAAAAAGAACGTCATCTGAACACTTGAAAAATATTAAGAAAAATTTCTTGTTGGCAGGGATTGGAAGCGTAGGGTCAAACCTTCTTATTAATTTGAATAATTTTAACTTTCCTAATTTCACATTAGTAGATGATGATTCTTTGAGTACAGAAAATATAGGAAGACATATTTTTGGCTTTAAAGATATAGATAGAAAAAAAGTTGAAATAGCAGAAGAATTTTTAAAATCAAGATTACCAAGTCAGAAAGTTAGTGCTTTAGATAATTCGGTATATGATTTATTCAATGAGAATTCAGATTTATTTAATCAGCAAGATTATATCTTTCTGTGTATAGGCAAACAAAATTTAGAGAAATGGTTTATTAATCAGTTAATTTCAGGAAAACTTAAAAAACCTGTATTTATTATATGGGTTGAGCCATATCTTTTAGGTGGTCAATGTTTGTTCTTACACCCAGACATCAAATTAAATATAAACGATTTATTTTTTGATGTTTTTAAGTACAAATATTCGATAATTGAATCTGAAGAATTAGAGTTGAAAAGGGACTTGTTTACTTTAAAAGAGAGTGGCTGTCAATCTACTTTTTCTCCATATTCATCATCTCATTTGTCTGTTTTCTTATCATCTATATATCCTAAAATCTTTCAAATAATTGAAAATAATTCTATTCAAAATAAAGCTTTCTCTTGGATTGGAGATACTGAAATTGCAAAAGAACTAGATGTGAAGCTGAATTATGATGAAGATATGAAATACTCTCTAATAGAAAATACTATATGATTTTTAATAATAAGGAATATAAAATAATTATAGAAGGCAATGTGCTTGAATTGTTTGAAACATTTAAGCAAACTGGGCGTAAACATGAAAGAGGAGGTATTTTATTAGGCGAAGTTAGTAAAGCCGAAATTAGAATAAAAAAAGCTTCAATTCCAACAATGTTTGATAGTGGTAGTAGATTTAGATTCAATAGGCATAAAAAATCTGCTCAATTATTTACAGACTATGAATTTTATAATAGTCAAGGGACTATAATTTATTTAGGAGAATGGCACACACATCCTGAAAGTATCCCTAGTCCCTCAAATATTGATATAAAAATGATTGCAACTCAATTTAAAAAAAATAAAATTAATGAGTCTTTTCTGTTGATGATAATAGTAGGTATTAAAGGAATTTATTTAGGTTATTATGATGGAAAAAATCTAAAACAGCTAAAAAACGAACAATAAAAAAATTCCTTTTTTAGCTATTATATTTATGTAGGGTTTTGGTTTGGGAAAATAAGAGCCAAAATAGGTCTAAAAAGGGGTGTGACAGATACGTCTTGTTTTTCATAGATTTAATTTGTTTCATATCTTAAAATAACTCCTTAACTTTGGAGTAATTAAAATATAAAAAGAAGCATTGCTTTTTATTCTGTCAATAGAAATCTGGTAAATTTTAAACAGTACAGAATGAAGGAGTTGATGCTCATACCAATAGGTATGGGTATCTCTTATTCATACTGTTGGGCTTACCAGAGCCTCTATTGATGGAGAAGAGTGTAAATCCCATGCCTTCTTTCATTTAAATTAAAACTTCACTTTTGGGATTAGGTGGTTAAAACTTAATACTTATGGCAATAGTCCTTATCATTCTAGGAGTAATATTCCTGTACTGGAGTTTAGTTCCTAAAAAGCCCAAACAACCAACATTCAACGACATCATTAACAATTCAGAAAGGAAACAAGGTAAATATGCCAATGTTTACAAAAGCACTTTGTCCGAGCGAACTTTAGGGATGGCTATGTATTATTATGGAAGTTCTCCAGAAGACCCAACTGATAAAAAAGTCTTTTCAGGAACAGAAAACGAGTGCCAAATCTATGTCTCAAAACGAATGAACACTAATCTTTAAAATCTACTTATGGAAACCATTAAAAAAAATACAATAATTCTACTGACCTTAATAATTTGCTCATGTTCATCTAATGATAGCAATAATGATAAAGAGACCAATGGTAACAATGTTTTAACCATAAATGATGATAATTATGAACTTACGAATGCTTATATAAAACGAAATGAACTTGGTAATAATGCCGTGTACTCCATCTTATTGTCAAGTGGTGCTTTTGTAGATTTAGATAGCAACCCTGTAAAATATACCAACAATTTTAAACACGGACTTGGGTTAGTTGTAAAAGTACCTCTAACCGATAATATATTAAATACCATTACTTACAATTTTGATACTGATGGGGCAAACACAGTTCGTTATTTATCGACTATTGGATTTAATAATAACTATGTAATAGAAAACAATATGGTGCAATCATTCAATGTAGTGTTTACTCAAGATGATGTTATTGAAGAACAAGCAAGAGTAATCGTAACCGAATTAGGGAATGGAGAATACAACTTTAGTTTTAATGCTGTTACGGCTTTAGGTGTAATCAATTGTAACTATAAAGGTTCGGTGGTTATTGAAAACTAATAAAAAATATTATCTTTTTTAATTAACTGATATACAGGGTAGTGGGTAAAAAAGATAATACAGAATTTTACTTTGTTGTGTATCTCAAAAATTAGTTATAACTTCGTATTTCATAAGAAAGGCAATCAAAATAAAATCAGTAATTTTTTTACTGGTTTTTTTCTTTTTAAAGTGATTTTCTTCTTTAAAGAGTCAATAGTAGTGCTAAACTATTATTATATCAATAATCTTTTCTAGTATTCTTTATCCTATTTAACTATTGACCCTATAAAAATAGTAATCATATAATCTTTTTATGGTTTATGGGTGAATTATGTCCAGTCGGTAAATTTTCACAAAAAACGCAGGGATTTATGAGATATTCAACCCAATCTTGGAGAATAGGTATAGTAAGTATTGTACTTGGAAGCTGTACATTAAAATTAACACATATTGTTTTTGGTTCATTTAATGGTTTTGTTGGTTTACTGCTTATGATTCTATATACGGTTTACTTGTATAATTTGTTGATGAAGCTTCAAAAGTACCATTTGACCTATTTGGAAGTGACAATTAGGAAGAGAAACTTACACAAGTCAACCAGTACTTCTAGGATTAGATTTAAGCCATTTTATATACAAAGTGGACTCAATGCTTTGTCATAAATTTTAACGCAAAACAGAAGCTTTAAAATGCATTTTAAGTATATGTAAAAATCTGATGACCAGGTGTTTAACAAGTTTACTTCAAAAACATGTGGTTCATCTGAAAAAGTATATTTTCATGGGTTATTGCAAAAGAGTACTATAATTATGCATAGAATGAAAAATATATTGATAATAAGAAAATATGTAATAATTGTAGCTAAATATTTTCACCTTTAAATAAGTTCTCTATATTTAATAAATGTTTGACAATTATAAAAAAAATGACCCCAGATTTTGGATGTTTCAGTCCAAATTATTGTGGATTCTTTTTATAATATTGATAATAATAATTATTTATGATAAACTTAAATAGATAATAATTCTAAACAATCTACATTGCCTTAAATTTTAATAAATGAAAGAAGTTAACCTAGTATCATTAGTACAGGCATTCAAAAAATTTGACGAACAACTTTATCAAAAATATTCTGAATACTTTAGGATTAGTCCAAAAAATATTGAGTTATCAGATTTAGAATTACTCAAAGAACAAATACAATTAGTTGATAATGAATTTAATCTTCTGGATAAGTATTTTTTCGGTTATACTATACCACAAATAGGAAAGGAATTTGATTTATTAAGATTTGGAGAAAATTATATTGTAAATATTGAATTAAAAAGTATTAATACAGGAGACAGAATAACAAAACAACTCATTAGGAATAAGTACTATTTGAGTTTTTTAGGTGTGGAAACATATCATTATACATTTGTTTCTAGTGAAAAAAAACTTTATTCAATTGATGAGAATAATGATTTAGTTGAAAAAGAGTTTACTGAATTAGTACAGATTCTAGGAAATCAGAAAATAAAAGATATAATCAACGTAGATAATTTATTTAATCCTTCAAACTATTTAATTTCTCCATTTAATTCTACAAAAGAATTTATTGAAGATAAATACTTTTTAACTGTTCAACAAGAGGACGTTAAAAGACAAGTGATAGATATTATTAGTAATAATGACAAGTCTTTTTTATCTATTTGTGGGAAAGCAGGAACAGGAAAAACACTTCTAACTTATGACATTGCAAAAAAATACATAGAAAATAATGAAAAAGTTCTGATTATTCATTGTGGTAAGCTAAATGATGGACATCGTATTTTAAATGAGCAATATAAATGGGATGTAATTTCTATTAGAAACTTAATCGTTGATAATTTATCAAACTATTCATTAATTATTTTAGATGAAACACAAAGAATTTATCCACGTCAACTAGCATACATTATAAATCATATATATTCTAGCAAAGGAAGTTGTATCTTTTCTTATGATAAACAACAATGTTTACGAAAGGGGGAAATGAGAAATGATATTGCTCAATATATATCAGATAATTTTCCTGCCCATATATTTGAACTCACTAAAAAAATAAGAACGAATAAAGAAATAGCATCATTCATTATTGCTTTATTTAATAAAGGGAGAGCTATTAATAAATTAGATAGGTCTAATATAGAATTAAATTACTTTGATAATTACAAGGATGCTTATAAAAATATTAATTCACTAATGGAGCAAGGTTGGAAAATGGTTAACTATACTCCATCAAGCAGACATACACATCCTTATGAAAAGTTTTCAGTTGGTTCAGAAGATAATGCTCATGATGTAATAGGACAAGAGTTCGATAAGGTGGTAGCAGTTATTGATTCATATTTCTACTACGATGGTAATGAATTATCGACTAAAGGTTATAAGGATAAGCCATATTATCATCCAACAAAAATGTTATTTCAAATTATGACTAGAACTCGTAAGAAGCTTAATGTTATTATTATAAATAATAATGAGGTTATGGAAAGATGTTTGTCAATCCTTGAATAAAAATTAAAACGATTATCTTTATTGTAAAGAAGCTAATAATCAATTGTATATATAAAAATATTTTTACCCCCTCATTATATAATATCTCTAACGTTGCACTTGTTGGTGGTGGGAGTTATCCGCAACCTGGAGAAATATCTTTATCGCATAATGGCGTTTTGTTCTTAGATGAATTGCCCGAATTTAAGCGTGAAGTTTTAGAAGTGATGCGTCAACCTTTAGAAGATAGAGAAGTTACCATTTCAAGAGCGAAGTTTACAGTGACGTATCCATCATCGTTTATGTTGGTGGCGAGTATGAATCCGAGTCCTGGTGGTTATTTTAACGATCCGAATGCACCTGTAACTTCAAGTCCTGCCGAAATGCAACGTTATTTAAGTAAAGTTTCTGGTCCGTTGTTAGACAGAATCGATATTCATATTGAAGTAACGCCTGTGCCTTTTGAAAAACTATCAGATGAACGAAAAAGCGAAACCTCTGTAGAAATAAGAAAACGAGTAACCAAAGCCAGAGAAATACAAACGAAACGTTTTGAAGATTCTGATACCGTGCATTATAATGCACAAATGAATGTAAAGCAAATAAGAAAGCATTGCGCTTTAGATGAAGCATCTAAACAGCTTTTAAAAACGGCTATGGAACGCTTAAATTTATCGGCGCGTGCTTATGATAGAATACTTAAAGTATCTAGAACGATAGCCGATTTAGAAGGCGTAGAAGCTGTTAATGGCTCACATATTAGTGAAGCGATTCAATACAGAAGTTTGGATCGTGAGGGGTGGTTGGGTTAGGTTTAATAATCATAATATATACAATAGCCTAAATTGTAATCAAAAATTTCTAAAGTAAAATAATTAGAATTAAGGCTTATATGTCTTTCTATAGTATAAACCTTATTTTTCATTCTGTCTAGAATATGATCAACAATAATTGTACAAGTATGAGTAGTACCTCTATCATAAACTCCAATAGATGGACTATATCTCTTATTGCTAACAATGTATTCGTGGGTAGTTAGTTTTCTTTCAATTTTATCTAAAACATTCATAATTATCTAGTTTTTTATAATTACAAAGATATTTTAAAAGGTACTATGATGGTAATAAGGTTGTTAACAGTAAGTTTTAAGGTTTATATATAATGATACTTTTGTATATGTTTATATATGAAATTTGGTGACATTGATATTATAAATATTACTAACATATATACAACATGATACTTTATATATAGATGTATTGTTGATAAGTTTGTGTTTTTTTTATAATATCCAATCCTTTATGGTTAAGAATAATCCGTTTTTAATAAGCACATTAGTAACCAAGCTCACTAATTTAAAACTGTATTTGGCAGATAAGCGCGTTAGGGATTAAACGGTCTGTTTGAGCTCCCCGACATAGGAGGGAGCGAGTAGTGCAAGCCCGACCTTTAGCCTGAAATTAATTCAGGATAAAGGTAACGCCCAAAAAATGTAAGTTGTTTTCATTCCTATTTTTTTGTGATTAATAATTCTTTAAACCTTTATTTTTGAATATGTTTTAAGGGTAATAGCTTAAAATCCTGTCTTAGTTTATAAAAGAAATCATTTTAAATGCTCATTGTGTATATTTAGCACACGAAATTGGTTTTTTTACAAACACACTTAATAAATGATTAAGAATTGGTTTAAAAATATAGGCCCAGGACCTTTGGTGGCAGCTGCTTTTATTGGTCCAGGAACGGTAACGGTTTGCACGCTTTCGGGTGTTTCTTTTGGTTTTGCGTTGTTGTGGGCTATGGTGTTGTCTATAGTAGCAACGGTAGTTTTGCAAGAAATGGCGGCGCGTTTGGGTGTTATTTCGCAAAAAGGTTTATCGGAAATTATAAGAAGTGAGGTTAAAAATCCTGTTTTAAAAACCTTAGCTATTGTATTAATATTATCGGCCATTGTTGTTGGTAATGCGGCTTACGAAGCAGGAAATATTAGCGGTGGTGTTTTGGGGTTAGAGACTATTGTTGGGAACCCTAATGTGACTATTGCAGGTGTTTCTATTAATGTTTTAAGCATTGTTATAGGTGTTGTTGCGTTTATTTTGCTTTATATTGGTAATTATAAAGTGTTAGAAAAAGTATTGGTAAGCCTCGTTATTTTAATGAGTGTTGCCTTTTTGGTAACGGCAATAATAACGCAACCAAGTCTTTCTAGTATTCTAAAAGGCGCGTTTATCCCTAAATTTCCAAAAGATAGTATCTTAACCGTTATAGGTTTAATAGGCACAACAGTGGTGCCTTATAATTTGTTTTTGCATGCCTCTTTAGTAAAAGAGAAGTGGCATGATAAGCGTGATTTAAAATACGCTAGAAAAGATACTGTAATTGCAATTGTTTTAGGTGGTTTGGTATCTATGTGTATCATTATTTCAGCAGCATCCATTCAAGCTCATGATATTAGCAATGCATCTGATTTAGCGAAAGGTTTAGAGCCTTTATTCGGTAGTTTTGCAAAGTACTTTTTAGCTATTGGTTTGTTTGCCGCAGGAATTACTAGTGCCATTACAGCGCCTTTGGCTGCGGCCTTTGTAGCTAGTGGTTGTTTAGGTTGGAGTACAAATATGCGTTCTAAAAAGTTTAGAATGGTTTGGATGCTTATTTTGTTTATTGGGGTTGTTTCGTCTTCATCTGGAATAAAATCTATCGAGATTATAAAGTTTGCTCAAATAACCAATGGTATTTTGTTGCCTATAATTGCAGGGTTTTTAATTTGGATTATGAATAAAGAATCTGTTTTAGGAAGCTATAAAAACAATATGAAACAAAACATTGTTGGTGTTTTAATACTAGGAATTAGTATATTACTCTCTGTAGCAACATTAAATAAAGTGTTTAGCTTAAATTTGTTTTAGTGAATAATTTTTCGATAGACATAAATGTTGATGTTGGCGAGGGCATGGGTAACGAACCTCAGTTATTGCCTTTGGTTTCGTCTTGTAATATTGCCTGTGGCGGTCATGCAGGAGATGCAGAAACCATGTATTCTGTGGTTAAATTAGCAAAACAGCACCGTGTTAAAATAGGCGCACATCCTTCGTTTCCAGATAGAGAAAACTTTGGTAGGGTAAAGATAGATATGTCTTGTGCTGCGTTGTTTGCTTCGTTAAAGGGGCAAATAGAAGATTTACAAAGTATTCTTAGGAATGAGCATATAACCTTGCATCATGTAAAACCGCATGGAGCGCTTTATAATTTGGCGGCTGAAGATAAAAAGGCTGCTTTAGTTATTATAGAGGTAATGAAAAGTTTTGTAGAACCTATAAAATTATATGTGCCTTTTCAATCGGTAATTGCCAAATTAGCGATTGAAAATAACATTCCCATTGTTTATGAAGCTTTTGCAGATAGAAATTATAATGCCGATTTATCTTTGGTTTCAAGAACAAAAAAAGAAGCTTTAATACATGATACCGATGTGATGTTTAATCATGTTTATGGTATGATTTTAAATGAAAATGTTACTGCTGTAACGGGTAAAAATGTTTCAATAAAAGCCGAAACATTTTGTATTCATGGTGATAATTTTAATGCTGTAGCATTGCTTAAAAAGTTGCGAATTAATTTAGAAAAACAAGGTGTTGAAATTAGATAAATCAGTGGCTTTTAATCTTTCATATAAACCGTTTGGAGAACGCTCAATTTTAATAGAATGGCCAGCACTTATTGATGAAACTATTCTACAAGATATTATTCGGTTTAAAGATTGTATTAATAGTTTTTGTGTTGAATCTATTGTTGAGGTAAAAACTGCATACAACTCGTTGTTAATTATTTATAGTGGTGTTTGTAGGAATTTTGAAAACGAGGTAGATTTGCTGAAAAACATATATAAATCTCGTGATTTAGAACATGACATAGTGTCAAAATCGTGGGTAATCCCTGTGTGCTATGATCCTGTTTTTGGGGTAGATTTAGATGCTATTGCTGTTGAAAAGAAGCTTTCAAAAGATGCTATAATTAAGCGTCATTCTGAGGCTGTTTATACCGTATTTTTTATTGGTTTTTTACCTGGGTTTTTATATTTAGGAGGTTTAGATGAATCGCTTCATATGCCTCGAAAATCGACACCAAGATTACAAATTGAAAAAGGTGCAATTGCTATTGGTGGACAGCAAACGGGTGTGTATCCAAATGCGAGTCCTGGTGGTTGGAATATTATTGGAAACACCCCTGTTGAATTTTTTAATCCGAAATTAGAATCACCTTGTTTTGCTAAAGCTGGTGATAAGATTATTTTTAAATCGGTTTCGTTAAAAACATATAACGATATTAAAATATTAGTTGAAGCAGGTGTTTATCAATTAGAAAATGAACGCATCGATGGTTAAGGTTTTAAAAGCAGGATTTTATTCTAGCATTCAAGATTTGGGTCGTTTTGGGTATCAAGAATATGGTGTGCCGTATTCTGGAGTTATGGATGTGCTTTCGGCATCTATGACTAATAGTTTACTTGACAATGATGTTAATTCAGCTGTTATTGAAATTACTATGACGGGGCCAACACTTCAGTTTTTTAAAGCAACGACTATTTGTATTTCGGGAGCCGATATATCTCCGCAACTAAATAAATTATCTATAAAGCTTAATAAAGCAATATCAGTTAAAAGTGGCGATGTATTGTCGTTTGGTAAGTTAAATAGCGGATTTAGGTCTTATTTGGCTATTTCGGGAGGTTTCAAGACCGAAAAAGTAATGCAGAGTCAAAGTATGTATAAAGGCATTACAGATCGGTTTATGCTGTCTAAAGATGACGAATTAGATTTTGAAGAAAAAATAGTGTTAGCTAATGCTGCAAATGCCGCAATAAAAGTAAGCGCTTCACATTTTGATTCTAATATTATTGAAGTTTTTAAAGGTCCCGAATTTGATTTGCTTTCTCAAGAGCAGCAAAAAGAATTGTTTTCTAAAGCTTATAGTATTTCAAAAAATAATAATAGAATGGCATATCAATTAGAAGCTGTTCTAGAAAACGATTTAAAACCAATAATTACATCTCCCGTATTACCAGGAACCGTACAATTAACACCTTCGGGAAAATTGATTGTTTTAATGCGAGATTGCCAAACTACAGGTGGTTATCCTAGAGTACTTCAATTAAAAGAATCGGCAATTAATGTGTTGTCTCAAAAATATACAGGACAATCTGTTTTGTTTGAGTTGGTTTGATTTAGAAATACTTTATGCGATTTCTCACATGCGTTCGAAATGACTCAGGAATTTGAAATATTATGCTAATTCTAAAGCAATTTCAATCATGTCTTTAAAGGTGGTTTCTCTTTCTTTACTTGTGGTTCTTTCTCCTGTTACTAAAGAATCAGAAATTGTTAATATACTTAAAGCGTTTACATGATGTTTAGCAGCGACAGTATATAAACCAGCGGTTTCCATTTCAACACAAAGCACTCCGAATTTTGACCATTTTTTGTACGATTCAAAATCATCTGCATAAAATTCATCCGAAGTAAAAATATTACCAGCTTTTATTGGAATATTTTTTGTTTTTGCTGCATCAACAGCTTTTTGGAAGAGTTCAAAATTTGCAGTAGGCGCATAATCGGCACCTCCAAAACGAAGTTCATTAACGCCAGAATTTGAAGATGCTGCCATAGCTAAAACAATGTCTCTAATTTCAATATGTTTTTGATAAGAACCTGCGCTACCAACACGAATTAAATTTTTTACACCGTATTCAGTTATAAGCTCATGTGCATAAATTGAAATACTTGGTACACCCATACCGGTTCCCATTACAGAAACAGGTTTGCCTTTATAAGTGCCAGTATAACCATACATACCTCTTACTTTATTGAAACAAACAGGGTTTTCAAAAAAAGTTTCAGCAATCCATTTTGCTCTTAACGGATCTCCAGGTAATAAGATGGTTTCTGCTACATCTCCTTTTTTAGCTTCTATATGTACGCTCATAATTAATATTCTTTTTCTAAAGATTTATTTCCTGAAACAATAGCAATTCCAGAAGACGTACCAATGCGGTCTACGCCTAAGTTAATATATTCTAGTGCTGTTTTTAAATCTTTCACACCACCTGAAGCTTTTATTTTTGCTTCATTTTTAGCAATATGTTTCATAAGTTTTACATCATGAATGGTTGCGCCACCAGTACCAAAACCCGTAGAAGTTTTTATAAAATCGGCTCCACTTTGTATTGCTAATTCACTAGCTTTTATAATTTCAAGTTCTTCAAGATAACAGGTTTCTAAAATAACTTTTAAAGTATGATGTCTCATGCTATTTTTAACCGCTTCAATATCTTTCCAAACGGCATCAAAATCTTTGCTTTTTAACAGGCCAACGTTTATTACCATATCTATTTCATCAGCACCATCTAATATGGCTTGTTTTGCTTCAGCAACTTTGGCTTGTGTACTCATGGCTCCTAACGGAAAACCAATAACACTACATACTTTTATATTGGTGTCTTTTAATAATTGTTTAGCAAAAGCTACATAACAGCTGTTGATACATACAGAATAAAATTGATATTCTTTGGCTTCGTTACAAAGTTGTTCGATATCATTTTTTGTAGCAATAGCCTTTAGTAAGGTGTGGTCTATGTATTTGTTTATAAGCTTCATTTTGATAAAAAATTATGGATAAATATAAGGTTATTTTCTGTTTGAAATATGACTTTTGTTAGCTTTTGTATGTTATTTAAAAAATAGTTTTGCTTAATACTAATTTAACTATAAAAGAATGAAAAAAATTATTTTTACAGCTTTAACGCTGTGTTTAGCGTTTACTTCGGTTAATGCACAAGAAGATGTTTCAGCAAATGAAACAAATTTTAGTAAATGGCAAGTACGTTTAAGAGGTCTTGCAATTGTACCTAACGAATCAGCAACTATTGAAGCTATTGGAGGCGATGTTCAAATTTCTAATGCTTATATTCCAGAATTAGATTTTACTTATTTCTTTACAAAGAATATTGCAGCAGAATTAATTTTAGGAACATCAAATCATGATGTTAAAGCTGTTTCTACAGCTGTAGGAGATATTCCATTAGGAGATGTTTGGTTGTTACCACCAACATTAACATTGCAATATCATCTTGATGGCGAAGTGGTTCGTCCGTATATTGGAGCAGGTGTAAATTATACCTTATTTTACGGTGCAGATGAAGGACCTGTAGCAGATGCTGTAGACTACGATAGTAGTTTAGGTTTTGATGTGCAATTAGGTTTTGATATTTTTATAAATGATAAGTGGTTTATTAATTTAGATGCAAAGTATTTATGGTTAAATACAACAGCTACTGTTAATGCTTCTACAGCTTTAGGAGCAACGGTTGATGCCGATGTAGATATTAATCCTTTTATAGCTGGTATTGGATTTGGAATGAAGTTTTAATTAGCGGAAACTTTTTTTTTAATAAAAGGCTGGGGAAATCAATTGATTTACTCAGCCTTTTTTTGATTTATTAAATTTTCTTTTAATGTTTTAGTTTAGCAGCTAATGCCATTTCATTCTTTTTTTGAGCTTCTAAATACTTTTTGTATAGTTGGGTGCTTTTAGTAATTTTAATTTTGGTTAAATCTTTTATAGGTGTTGTAGATCCAATGATATCAGCTCCAGATTCAATGAATTTTAAAGCTGTTTCTAAGTCGTTAATACTACCATAAGCTTTTATTTTACAATTATTTTCAATGGTTTTCTTAATAATTTTCACAGCAGTTAAAGTAGCTCCGTTTTTAGAATACCCAGTAGATGTGCTTATGTAGTCAGCTTTAGCATCTAAAGAAATTTCACAAGCTTTAATGATTTCATTTTTACTTAATTCTGAAATTTCTATAATGACTTTTAAAGGAATTCTTCCAATGGCTAATTTTACATCACTAATATCTTTTAATACAGATACATAGTTTTTGCTTTTAAGAAAACCAAGGTTTATTACCATTTCAATTTCGCTAGCTCCATTTTCTATGGCTTTTTTTGCTTCGAAAACTTTTGATGTTGTAGACATGGCTCCTAATGGAAAACCAATAACCGCAGATACATTAATATCTGTTTTTTCTAAAAGTTGTTTTGAAAGTGAAACATAAGAGCTATTAACGCAAACAGAATAAAAGTTGTTTTTAATGGCTTGATTGCATAAATTAATAATTTCTCGTTCAGTTGTGGTTGGTTTTAATAGGGAGAACTCTATGTACTTAGATATGTCCATATTTTTAAGTAGGTTTTTAAGGACTTATTTGCTATTAATAAGTTTAATTTATAAATTTTTTATTGCATGTAGTTTTGGGGACTTACATTGTAGCTAATTTATAAATTTATATTTTTTGGGTTGTATAAAACTTAAAATATTAGACGAACGGTATCATTGTTTATCGATAAACTGTATTTTAAGAAGCCTAATGTGTTAGTTTTATTACTAATATAAGTTGTTGTATGGTTGTCTTTTTTTTTAATAAAAAAAAGCAACAATCACCTCATTACAAGATTCATGTTGCTTTTCACTAACCAACCAACTAATAGACTATTTATAACGCAATTTGTTACAAATAATGTCTACTAAATTTTATAAAGCTTCTGTAACTAAGTCACTTTGATTTCTAAAAACGAGTTTATCATCAAAGGCATCTAATAGAATAATACTATCTGTTGTTACTTTGCCAACAAGAATTTCTTTGCTTAAGGCGTTTAAGACTTCTTTTTGTATCACACGTTTTACAGGGCGTGCGCCGTATTCTGGATTATAACCTTTATCTGCTAAATAGGTAATAGCATCTGGTGTGGCATCAAATGTAATGCCTTGTTCTCCAATCATTTTAGTGATGCCTTTTAGTTGTAAACCAACAATAGCTGTTATGTTTTCTTTGTTTAAAGGTGTAAACATAATAGTATCATCTATACGGTTTAAAAACTCAGGTCTTACACTTTGTTTTAATAAGCCTAATACGTCAACTTTTGCAACTTCAATGGCTGAATCTATATCTTTAGTGGCTTCAAAACGTTCTTGAATAATGCTACTTCCTATGTTAGAAGTCATGATGATGATGGTGTTTTTAAAGTCGGCAATACGCCCTTTGTTATCTGTTAAATGACCTTCGTCTAATACTTGTAATAGAATGTTAAACGTATCAGGATGTGCTTTTTCAATTTCATCTAAAAGAACAACAGAATAAGGTTTACGTCTCACTGCTTCTGTTAGTTGTCCGCCTTCATCATAGCCTACATATCCTGGAGGTGCTCCTACTAATCGACTTACAGCATGACGTTCTTGATATTCGCTCATATCAATACGTGTCATGGCGCTTTCATCATCAAATAAATACTCTGCTAAAGCTTTTGCAAGTTCGGTTTTTCCAACTCCAGTAGTTCCTAAAAACAAGAAGGTTCCTATAGGTTTTTGCGGATTTTGTAAACCTGCACGACTTCTTCTTACAGCATCACTAACAGCTTCAATAGCTTCTTCTTGACCTACCACACGTTTGTGTAATTGATCTTCAAGTTTTAAAAGTTTTTCGCGTTCACTTTGAATCATTTTAGTCACAGGAATACCTGTCCATTTTGCAACAACTTCAGCTATATCATCATAAGTAACTTCCTCCTTTATTAAACTATCACTATTAGCTTGTTGATTAGAAAGTGTTGTTTGATAGGCTTCAAGGGCTTCTTGAGCTTCTTTTATTTTTCCATAACGTAATTCGGCAACTTTACCGTAATCACCTTCACGTTCGGCTTTTTCTGCTTCTAACTTGAGGTTTTCAATATCTTGTTTTGTGTTTTGAATATTTTCAACAACTTCTTTTTCAGATTTCCATTTAGCATTAAGCGCATTTCTGGTTTCTTTGATATTGGCTAAATCTGAACGAAGCGATTTTAATTTCGTTTCATCTTTTTCACGTTTAATAGCTTCAATTTCAATTTCTAACTGCATGATTTTTCTATCCAGTACATCTAATTCTTCTGGTTTAGAATTTATTTCCATGCGTAGTTTAGAAGCAGCTTCGTCCATTAAGTCAATAGCCTTATCTGGTAAAAAACGGTTTGTAATGTATCGAGTCGATAATTCTACCGCACCAATAATAGCTTCGTCTTTAATACGAACTTTATGATGGGTTTCGTATTTTTCTTTAATACCACGAAGTATAGAAATGGCGCTTTCGGTATCTGGTTCATCTACCATTACTTTTTGAAAACGACGTTCTAAAGCTTTGTCTTTTTCAAAATATTTTTGGTATTCATCTAAAGTGGTTGCTCCAATAGCACGTAATTCGCCACGGGCTAAAGCGGGTTTTAAAATATTGGCAGCATCCATGGCTCCTTGTCCGCCACCAGCACCAACAAGCGTGTGTATTTCATCAATAAACAGCACAATATCTCCTTCGCTATCGGTAACTTCTTTAATCACGGCTTTTAGGCGTTCTTCAAATTCTCCTTTGTATTTTGCCCCAGCAATAAGCGCTCCCATATCGAGTGCAAAAATTTGCTTTTCTTTTAAATTTTCAGGTATGTCGCCATCTACAATTCTGTGCGCTAAACCTTCTGCAATAGCAGTTTTACCAGTGCCAGGTTCTCCAACAAGAATGGGATTGTTTTTGGTTCTACGCGATAATATTTGCAGTATTCTACGAATTTCTTCATCGCGACCAATAACAGGGTCGAGTTTACCATCTTTAGCTAACTGATTTAAGTTTTTAGCATATTTGTTAAGCGAATTATATGTTTCTTCTTGACTTTGAGAGGTTACATTTTCACCTTTACGTAATTCGTCAATAGCAGCTTTAAGTGTTTTTTCGGTGATGCTTTGATCTTTTAACATCTGAGCTATTTTGCTTTTTGATTTAAAAACTGCTAGTATTAAATGTTCGATAGACACATAGTCGTCTTTCATTTTTTTTGCAATGATAGCCGCTTCATTAAGTGTTTTTCCTGCTTCACGAGATAGCATAAGTTCGCTGCCAGAAACTTTAGAGAAGCTTTCTAGTTGTTTGTCTAGCGCTTGTTTAAGAATGGCAATGTTTACATTCAGTTTTTTAAGAATGAATGGGAGTACGTTTTCATCAACTTCAAAGATACCTTTAAAAATATGTTCGTTTTCTATTTGTTGATGACCAAAACCTTGAGCAATTTGCTGTGCTTGCTGTATGGCTTCTTGCGATTTTATGGTATAATTATTTAAGTTCATTTGTATATTTATTTTTTCTTTCCCTAGTAGGAGGGAATCTAGTTATTATTAATTTATTTTTACAAAATCTATAAGTCAATAACCTTACCAATGGTTTTTGAGAGACAAAACGTCAGTTAAAGTCTTGTTTTTAATGACTTTATGTCGGTTTGTAAGCTTTAAAAAGTGTTTCGACTTATTATAACATAACAGTGGTGCGTTAGGGATTGCCGTGAAAAGCCCACAGCGAGGTACGAGCGAGGACTTGTAACAGAAAGCCCGACCTGTTCCTGAACTTAATTCAGGATAAAGGTAACGCCATAAAAAAATAAAGAAGTAAACATGGGATTAATAAATAAAATATTTGGAGGAACTGCCGAAAAGAAAGAAGAAAAGGTATTGCCTTGGATAGCTTTAAATACGCTACATCAATTAGATGATATTAAAGAAAAATCGAGTACTAAAACTCAGGTTCTTTTTAAACATTCTACACGATGCGGAATTAGTAGAATGGTGATGAGCCAGTTTGTTGAAGCTTATAATTTAACAGAGAACGACTTAGATTTATACTACTTAGATTTATTGAATTACAGAGAGGTTTCTAATGAAATTGCTGCTAAATTTCAAGTAATGCATGAGTCGCCTCAATTATTAATTATAAAAAATGGTGTTGTAGTTACGCATGCTTCACATGGTAGTATTAACGAGATTGATTTAAGCAAATTTGTTTCTTAGGGTAAAAATAATTTCGAATATTTTAGATAAATAACTTCTGAAGATGGAGTAAAGGTGATTAAGCGTTATTAATAAAAGAAAAATTAAATATATATGCATCAAATATTAAATAGAACTTATGTAGTGATAATCTGTTTGTTTTCTATGCACTATTCATTTAGTCAAAATCCAGATTTTAAGAACTTAGAGGTTGTTTTTGTAAAAAAAGTAGATGCGTATTCAAAGGGAGTTATAAGTAATAATAGTATGTTGCCAACAGGTAATACGAATCCGTATACAGAACTTAAATTTAAAATAAGGAATACAGGAAAATCAACCATTATTTTAAATCTGAATGAAATATACGCGCTAGACCGTTTTAAGAATCGATATCCTATTGAGTTTTCTACGCCATTATCAAAAACAAAAATTAAACTAAAAGCTTTTAAAACTTTAAAAAAGACTTTTAAGTTTGATATACCACATAATCAAGAACCTGTTATGTTATTAGTTGAGGATAGAATTTTTCAAATGTATTTGTAAGGTGTTTTACTACAGGTGAAATCATATAAAATGCTTAGGTTTTGTTTAAGAATGATATGCGATGTCTCAATCGTACCTCATTTCGACATGACAAATAACATATATTTAATATTTACGAGTCATTTCGACGCAAGGAGAAATCACATAAAGAGAACCATTAAGTAATGTATTTAAAAGCAAAAACTCCCAAAATAATTTGGGAGTTTTTGTTTTTTATAGCGCATAGGAATTAATAATATTCTTAAGCTGAAGTTTTAAATCTTCACCTGTGTCGTAAATCATTTGTTCTTCCGAAGGAAAAGGAACAGCACGTCTTTCTAAAAAGTGCAATAAGCTATTATCTAAAGCACGACGATCGCCTCTAGAAGTTGCATAAATATGTTCAAAAACAAACTCGCTACTAATTGGGAAAGCATCAATTAACTGATTAGTTTTTGTATTTACATATTCTACATTACCTGTAATTTGTGTAGATTTAAACTGTTTGGATTCGTAATATCTGCATCTCACAGTTTTCATTTTATCTACTTTAATACTGTTGCCAAGACTGTCTTTAACTTCTTTACCATCTTTTCCAACTAAATATTGCCATCCATCAACAATTTGTTTCTCTTTTATAATTTCACGCTCTTTAATTTGTTCTGGTGAAATATTAATGCCTCTTAAATTAACACGCATGTAATAATCATAATCAATTTTATCTACAGGAGTACCGTGATATACCCACCAAAAATTATTAAGTCCGTAGTTACTAAAATTCAATAAATCATCTTCTAGTCTTTCCGGAATTATTTTTCGGGTATCATTAATCATATCAACCAAAACAAAATCGGTCCCTTTATTATGAGCAACATCCATAAGTTGACGCACATCTTTATAGTTTGGGTTTATGTTTTCAATTTCCTTTAATTCATCATAAGCCATTCTGAAATCTAATTTTTTATTAGAATTTAAAAGGGCAGTAGCATTTACATAAATATGCTCTGAAGCATTGTTTTTATAGTCTATAATTTGATTGTCATAATTTTTTAAATTGAAATCAATATTTTTTCCATTTACATATAAAGGTAATAATGGTTTAATGCGTTCTTGTCTATTACTTAAACCAACAAACTTGTCGTAAATACGTATATAATTTTCAGGGTTATTATCTTTTTTTAGAAAATTTATGTCATTTAAATCGCGTTCACTAGCTTTATTAAAAGCCTCTTGAAGCATGATAATAAAATCTGCTTTTCCTTTTTTGTTTTTATTAGTTCGTAATTTACTAATGGCATCAGTAATAGCTTGGTCGTAATTACCGTAGCTAAGCGATTTTTCAATTTGTTTGCTCGTGCTACAAGCAATTATTGAAATGGCTATTATTGTAGAAAGTAATAATTTTTTCATCTGTTAGGGTTTTTATTGTTTTTTAACTGTCAGATGTCATTCGCCTTTAAGTATTTTGATGGGTATCAAAGATTATAGAGGCTCATTTCATAGGTCAAATATTTGGTTATTGGTCTACTATTCCAAAAGTGGTGCCAAAATATAAAATCCATAGGTATGGGAGAAGTAAATCTAATTAAATGATTAGTTAAAATCTATTAGAAAGGATTAAAATCTTACTTTTTTAGTTTAAAAAGAAACGGGTTTTATGTTAATTTAAAGAATGTTTAATCGAGAAGCATCTTTTCATTAAAACCACAGATAATAGTGTCATTATCAATAATGAATTAAAGTAGATTGTCGTTATTCATTTTAATAATGAAAAAGCCTAAAAAATAGAATTCTTTCAAACGTTAACAAAATCGTTGAAAACTTAGAGGTAAATAAATCTTTTTTAACGAATTTGAATAATCTATTTGTTATTTTTGCCGAATATTTAACTAGAACAATATTTTATATGCAACGCGACGAACAAATTTTTGAACTTATACAAGCTGAAAAAGAGCGCCAATTACATGGAATTGAATTGATTGCTTCAGAGAATTTTGTAAGCGAACAAGTTATGGAAGCTGCCGGATCGGTACTTACAAACAAATACGCCGAAGGTTACCCAGGTAAACGTTATTATGGTGGATGCGAAGTGGTAGATGAAGTAGAGCAAATTGCTATAGATAGAGCAAAAGCATTGTTTGGAGCTGCTTATGTAAATGTACAACCACACTCTGGAAGTCAAGCAAACACAGCTGTGTATCACGCTTGTTTAAAGCCTGGTGATAAAATATTAGGATTCGATTTGTCTCACGGTGGGCATTTAACACACGGATCGCCAGTAAACTTTTCTGGTAAACTTTACAATCCTGTATTTTACGGCGTAGAGCAGGAAACAGGTGTTTTAAATTATGATAAAATACAAGAGATAGCAACTAAAGAGCAACCAAAATTAATAATTGCTGGTGCTTCTGCTTATTCTCGTGATATCGATTTTGAACGTTTCAGAATTATTGCAGATAGCGTTGGTGCTATTTTAATGGCCGATATATCGCATCCAGCAGGATTAATTGCAAAAGGTATTTTAAACGATCCGCTTCCACATTGTCATATTGTTACAACAACAACTCACAAGACTTTAAGAGGTCCTAGAGGTGGTATGATTATGATGGGGAAAGATTTTGAAAACCCTTTCGGAATTACACTTAAAAACGGAAACTTACGTAAAATGTCATCTTTATTAGATTCTGCAGTTTTCCCAGGAAATCAAGGAGGACCATTAGAACATATTATTGCAGCTAAAGCGATTGCTTTTGGTGAAGCATTAACCGATGATTTTTTACATTACCAATTACAAGTAAAAGAAAACGCATCAGCCTTAGCTAAAGCATTAGTTGCTAAAGATTATAACATTATTTCTGGAGGAACCGATAACCACTGTATGTTAATCGATTTACGTAATAAAAATGTATCTGGTAAAGATGCAGAACAAGCTTTAGTAAAAGCCGATATTACTGTAAACAAAAACATGGTGCCTTTTGATGATAAATCACCATTTGTAACTTCTGGAATAAGAATTGGTGCTGCAGCCATTACAACAAGAGGTTTAAAAGAAACTGATATGGCAGAGATAGTTAATTTAATTGATGAGGTTATTAATAACTTTGAAGATGAAGCTGTTTTAGAAGCTGTTAAAACAAAAGTAAATGCAATGATGGCAGGAAAACCATTGTTTGTATAAACTAAAATAAACTATATATTAAATTGAAAATCCCGCTTTATTAAGTGGGATTTTTTGTTTTTGGGCGTTACCTTTATCCTGAATTAAGTTCAGGACCAGGTCAGGCTTTATTCGTGGATTAATATTTTTAATTAAAAGAACTCATGAATATAAATATTTACGCTACTCAATCTTTTTGCGAAAAAGCAAAAAGGATTTCAAACAGACCGCTCAATCCCTAACGCGAGAATGTTGACATGTTTAAGCAACTAATTTAGTAAATAGAAATTTCCCAAGTAGGATAGAACCATCCATTAATTTTATACTTTGTTACCTGCTTTTGTTTAACCTATCTTAACAGAAGTCATAGATAAAGATCCGCCTACATATTGATCATTAAATAAAGAAACATTTTCTTTATCTTCTTTTACACCAAGCGTGTAAAGTAATGGCAAATAATGTTCTGCAGTTGGAATAGATAATTTAAATGAATTACCTTGTTTTGTAAAGTCAATTATCGGTTGGTGATTGCTTTCAAATATACATTTTTTTACTTTTTCGTTCATTTCAATTGCCCAGTCATAGCCATAATTTTCATTCATTTTATTCCAAGCTATTTCACCTAAATTATGAACAATATTGCCGCTTCCTACAATTAAAATCCCTTTATCTCTTAGTTGGTGTAATTGTTGGGCTAATTCATAATGATAACTGGCACCTTTTGTATAATCAATACTTAATTGAATAACAGGAACATCTGCATTAGGAAATAAATGTTTTACTACAGTCCAAGCGCCGTGGTCTAAACCCCATTTTTCATCTAAACCAATAGTGTCTTTAGGTTGAATTAAATTTGATATCTCTTTTGCTAATATTGGGTGACCAGGAGCAGGATATTGCTGTTCGTATAACTCCTTTGGAAAACCACCGAAATCATGTATTGTTCTTGGGTTTTGCATTGCAGTAACAAAAGTTCCTTTGGTTTCCCAGTGGGCAGAAATTACTACTATAGCTTTTGGTTTACTTAATTGTAACCCTTGTGCTTTCATTTCCTTTACAAATTCATTATCTTCAATGGCATTCATAGGAGAACCGTGTCCTATGAAGAAAGCAGGCATTTTTTGAGAGTTAGGAAGACTGTCTGTAAACTTCTCTAACGACTTTAGTGATGTTATCATAGGGATTGATATTGCACTTAAACTGGCTATTTTTATAAAATCTTTTCTATTCACTATATTTTTGATAAATAATACTCAAGCTTTAGTAGCTTTTTTTGTTAGTATATTTTTGTGTTTGTTAATACAAATTTAATACATTTGCTATAAAAAGTATAGTTAATTATATAAATATATTGCTATACTTTAGGATAGTAATATATTTATGAATGATAAAGCAGAACATAAAAAGTGTCCGAAAAAATACGTTTTGGCAGTTAATGATACCTTAAATGTAATTAGTGGAAAATGGAAACTTCCAATCATTGCTTCTTTACTATATGGAAAGAAAAGATATAAAGATATTCAGGAGAATATAGATAGAATTACTCCTAGAATGTTGTCTAAAGAATTAAAAGACTTGGAGTTAAATGGAGTTGTAAAACGTACAGTGTTTGATTCTACACCTGTACGAATTGAATATACTTTAACTGATTCTGGTAAAAAAATTATTAGTGTTTTAGATGCAATGGTTGACTGGGGAATAGAACACAGAGATTTAGTTTTCTTTAATGCAGGTAACGACGTTGATTTTAAATCGTTTTAATACTGAAATAAATTCAGCATAAATATTTTATATCATACGTTAAACGAAGTTAGCTAAAATTTCTGACAAAATCAAGTTAAGAAAAGCGAAATAAGCTTTCCTATATTTAAAAAAGTAATAGATGTTAACTTTAATTTGTGGAGACAACTTTGATGATTTGAGATAAGTTTAGGTTGAATAAAAAAATCCCACGTTATGTGGGATTTTTTTTGCTTTGGGTATTAGCACAAGGCGAGGGCTTTCTGTTACTCAATCTATAATGTGAGTTTAGAGGTTAGTATGTTCTATAAGCCGTTATAATTTTATATGTATTGTTGTGTGCTTGCTATTTTTTTGGTCTTATGACTCTTATAGGGTCTTTAGGTTGAGGTAACAATATTACCTCCTGTGTTTTTAATAATTCTAAGGCCACTTCAACTGCTTTTTCTAATTGAGGATCATGACCCTCAATCACTAATTTAGCATCTTGTTCTACCATAATATCAGGGGAGATACCAATATTCTCGACATCCCATTTCCCTTTTGTATTATAGAAACCGCCTCGAGGTGATGTGATGTGTCCATTATCAATGAGGTTTGGGACATCCCATATTCCAACAAGACCTCCCCAAGTTTTTGTACCAACTAACGGACCAATTTTTCGCATTTTAAACATATAAGGTAGCATATCTCCACCTGACCCGGCCATTTCATTAATAATCATAACTTTTGGTCCAAAAATGCCAGCGTTGGGAGCGGTGAAGGGCTGTTTATTTCCAGTAGGGTTATTGAAATAACCAAGAAGTTCTCTTGAAAGTAAGTCTGTGATGTAATCGGCAATGGACCCTCCATGATTAAAACGTTCATCAATTATAGCTCCCTTTTTATTTTTTTGGGCGAAATAATAACGATTGAAATTATTGTAGCCATCTTGGGCTGTATTTGGTAACCAAACATAGGCTAGTTTACCATTTGAAAGCGCATTAACTTTTCTTCTGTTATTTTCCACCCAATCTTGTTGACGTAGATTGTATTCACTTCTAACAGGAACGACCGTATATTCTTTTGCATTTTTTAAAACAGGTGTGCTATTTGTAGAAATTGTAATCTGTTTATTTGCAGTTTGAGCAAAATAAGAATACAGATTGGTCGTTGTACTAAGCGGAACACCATTAACAGCTAACAGGTAATCGCCAGGTTTAATATTAATTCCAGGACCACTTAATGGGGCGCTTACAGTAGAATTCCAATTTTCACCATTGTAAATTTTTTTGATACGATATTTACCATTTTCAATTATAAAATCGGCTCCTAGTAATCCAGTAGTTACTTTATTAACTTCAGGATAATCTCCACCACCTACAAACGAATGGCCAATAGAGGTTTCTCCACTAAAAATGTCAAGCACATAATTAAGATCAGACCTATGTTTTACATGATCTATCCAAGGAGAATATGTTTTATATGCCCAATCCATATCCAAACCGTGAACATTTTCTACATAAAAATAATCACGCTGGTATCTCCATGCTTCTCTAAATATTTGGTGCCATTCTAGAATCGGATCAACTTTTATTTTAAGCTCTGCAATTGCTAAACTTTCTTTTTCAGGATTAGGCTTTTCGGTTACCTTAGAAATTACAAATTGGTTGTTTTTGGTTTTATATAGATATTTCTCGCCTTCTGCAGCTATTTCAAATCCAGAGATACCATCTACTACTTTTTCAGATTTTCTTTTTTCTATCGTAAATCGATGTAAAGAAAGTCCTTTTTCTCCTGGTACTTGTTCGGAATAAAGTATCACACCTTCCTTAGCAGCTTCTAATTGAACATAGGATTTTTCTGGAATTGGCAAGGCTATTATGCGTTGTTGTAATTCTTCGAAATCAATTTTTACAGGTTTTATTTTATTTTCAACTTCTTTTTCTTCAGCTTCATTATTTTTACTCTTTCCAGATTTTTTTTTATCGGTTTCTGATGCTTTATCTTTTTCTACCTCTTCATCATCACTTTCTGGAGCTAGGGGAGAAACTGTTTCTTTTGATAAGACTGCCATATATATAGAACTCGTAACAGGATGATCAAAAGAAGACATGTCAAGCCAGCCTACATTCATACCATAATCGATACTTGCCGTAAAATAAATATACTTACCACTTTTATCCCAAGCTGGCATTTTGCAATTTGCCATTTCATCTGTTATTTGAAAAGACTTTTTTTGATCTAATGAATATATAAATATGGATGAATATTCATTACTTAATCTTTTTGTATAGGTAAGCCATTTAGAGTCAGGGGACCATTCGCCATAAATGACATGTTCAGGATGAGCAAATCCTTCTGTATCAATTTCTGTGAATTCACCAGTACTTATCTCAACAATCCATAAGGTTCTGTTTTCATTATAAAAACTTAAGTATTTGGAGTCAGGAGACCAAGAAGGTTTATAATAGAATGTTGGATTCTTGATTGGAATTATTTTTTTCTCTTTTCCAAATTGATCTGCAATGATTAATTGATATTCTCCGCTTTCATCAGAAAACCAACTTATGTTTTTACCATCAGGAGACCAAGCAACAGCTCTATCTGCGACACCCTGACTATTAGAAATATTTCTTGAGCTTCCTTTTTTTGCAGGAACTGTAAAAATATCACCTCTTCCTGATAAGGCTATGCGTTTCCCATTTGGTGAAATAGCGGAAGATTCAATATACGTTTCAATTTTACTCCAATGAGGTCGAGTCCATGGAAAATCTCCAGTTACGTTAATTGTAAGTTTAACAGGCTTATCTGAATCGCTAGCCAAGGTGTATAAATAACCTCCATTTTCGAAAATAAGAGTAGTATCGTCGCCTTCCAGATTCTTACAATCAAATTCTTTAAAGAAGGTTACCTGTTTTACTGCTTTTGTTTGGGTATTATATGCCCATATATTCATTGCAAAATCTCGATCAGAAAGAAAATAAATTAGGTCTCCCATCCACACAGGGTCTATATCTTTGCTATTCTCCCATGGTAATTTCTGTGTTACAAAGGTTTTTAAATTAAAGATTCGTAGGGGATTATTTTGTCCTCCTCTGTAATTTCTAAACTCAGTTTCCCAAGGGGAGATTTGTTCATATACAAACTGCAATCCATCGGGTGAGAATTTGCCATTAGCCGCTCTTGGTAAATCAAAAGGCATTGGGTTATTACCTTCAACAGAAACTTCCCATAACTGATCTAAATCAGCATAAGGTGCGTTTTTGCGACCAGAAGTGAAAATAATTTTTGTTCCATCATTAGACCATCCCGTTACCAAGTCAGCTCCAGGATGCTGTGTCAACCTTTTAGGGGTGCCACCATTAACAGATACTACGTATACGTCTATATTTCCGTCATATTCACCAGTAAAAGCAATTGATTGGCCATTTGGAGAGAAATGCGGATTGAGTTCTACTCCATTAAAGGCTGTGATTCTTTTAACACCAGAACCATCTTTATTTGCTACCCAAATATCTCCTGCATAAATGAATGAAATTTTATTATGACTTATTGAAGGGCTTCTTAATAATCGCGATTCCTGACCAAATACTTGTGGAGCTGTCATTAAGATGGAGAAGTAAAGGAGTGTAGAAAAATTAATTAATTTTTTCATGATAATGATGTTTTTTAATTGATAATAATATGAAAGTATTTTAGATAAGGAGTTAAACGAAGTTATCGTTTTTTTCTGATAAAATAAAGTTGTAAAAAGTTAAATATTTTTTTTGATATTTATAATGTTGATAGGTGCTTTTACTGCTTTTTTAGCTAATGTATAGAAAACTTCTGAATCATATCAATACTTAATATCACGATAACCAGAAATAAGTTTTTAGGTTAACGAAAAAAATCCCACATTAAGTGAGATTTTAGTTTTTGAATGTTTCAACAAGAGTTTTGTTGTTCTTTATTGCATAGCATTATTTACAGGTTGACTATCAACAAACTGTTCGAAACTTATAATTTTTCCATCTTTCAATTTCCAAACATGTGCTACTCTTGCTTCAAAATAGTTATTGGTTGCTTTATAAGTGCCTGAATATGTGCCATAGGCAACTACTTTATCTTCATTAGCAATATAATCTTCTGGTGTAAATTTGTAATCAATCCATTCACTACCTAAACGGCTAAATACATTTTTAGTAACACTTTCTAAACCTATATAAGTTCCTGCATACGGAAAGCCTTTAGCTTCTGTCCATACAATATCTTCAGCCACATGTTTTGCTAAATTTTTGCCGTTTTCTTCCGAAGTTTTTCCTTCGTAAGTACTTTTTATAATGTCTAGGTTTGTCATTGTTGTATTCTTAAATGAACAACTTGACAATAGTATTAATATTGTCAAGTTGGAGATGATGTGTTTTACCATTTCATTTCACCAGTATTTACTTTTGCCCCTAATTGTAAGGCAATTTCAAAAGTAAGTTCTGGGTATGCTGTTTTTATAGTTTTAATCAATGCTTCCGAAGTTTTGTTCGTTTTTAAAGCTTCTTCATAAAACTGAATGTAATTTTTAGTATGTTTTACTGTTGCTAAATCTAAAGCTGATTTAGAGTTAGCATGTGCAGGTATAACAATTTCTGGTTGTAACGATTCTATTTTATTTAGAACAGAAATCCATTGATTACGTACATCTGTTGTTTGTGCATCGGCCATCCATAAGTTAAAGCTAGTTCCAAATACATTAATACCACCTATAACAGCTTTAATTGAAGGAATCGAAACAAATGTTCTTGATGGAAATTCCTCTAAACCTATAATTTCTAATTTTTCACCTTCTAAATCGATACTGTTACCTTTTAAAACTTGTGGTAAAATAACATTAGATGTAATGTTGCTACCTAATCTTTCGCCCCAAACATCAAGTTTTTTCTGAGCTGTAGCTTTTATATGTTCAATAGTTGCTGGTGATGCATATACTATAACTTCTGGAAAGTGTTTTTTGAAAACTTCTAAACCAAAGTAAAAGTCTGGATCGCCATGAGATACATAAATAGTGCTTAATTTTTTACCAGATTGTTTAATTTCTTGAGTCACAGCTTCGGCATCTGCTAAAGTAAATTGCGCGTCAATTAATATCGCATCTGTTTTTCCAGATACTATTACTGATGCTACACCAAAACTGTTTTCAGAGGCATTGTAAACTTGAACTTTTAAGTTATTTGCTTCTATAGTTTTGAAGCTTTGAGCTTGTGTTTCCATATTTAATAATGTTAAGATTGTTACTAATATCGTTAAATTAATTCGTTTCATGTTTATTTGTTTCTATTTAATGATACAAAGTTGCGAATAGCTTTGTTTTAAAACATTGAACTTGTTCAATAAATAGAATTTAAATAGGTGTAAGGCTTATTTTATTATTTGATTAATGGTTTCTACAATTTTTGAAAATGGTGCATAACCTTGTTCAACTATAAATAGTTCACCATCTTTTTCTAGTAATAATGTAGGGTAAGAGCTTGCGTATTTTGTAGCTTTTGTAAAAGATTCTTGCGTTTGCTTTTTTAATTCTTCGGAAGAAAAGGTTTTTACAAACACTGTTGCATCGATACTTAAAGTTTCACAAATAGAAACATATGTTTGCACGTTATTTAAATCTTTACCGAACATATATCTTGCTTTTTGAACTTCTAGAGCAAAAGGAATAGCTTTTTGTGGCGCTATGTTTTTTACACTAACTATAGCTCTTGAGGGGATTTCACTATCAAGAATAATGGTTTCGTTTTTCAGGAATTCGAAATAAGCTTCTCCAAACGGAGTTCCTGTGTATTGTTCAATTTGTTTGTCGCCTTTCTCGAAAAAGGACACCATATTTTTATCTTGTCTCTTAGCTTGATTCCCTGTCCACATACCTGCAGGAAGTATTTCAAATTCAATTTTGCTCTCAAATTCAGAATAGAGCTTTTTGGTATTAATAGAGTTTCCATAACACCATCCGCATAAGGGATCCATCACATAAATTAATTTCATAGTCTTTAAGTTTTGACTTTCAATATTACTTATGGAAAACCAACAAAGTAATATCAATAAGTAATGTTTCATTTTACTTCTTTTTTATTCGTGTTTTATGGTACAAAGGTGTGCTAATTGTATCTTAAAAACATTGAAGAAGTTCAATAAATGTAATTTCGTTATTTTCCGAGTGCTATTTTTTTACGGATTTTACTAACAAATTCGTGACTGATGCCAAGATAGGCAGCTATTTGTATATTGGTAAGTCTTTGGGCTAGTTTTGGATATTTTTCAATGAAATCAATATATCTTTGATCGGAGGTTTTGCTCAAATTATTAATCAACTTTCGTTGTAATGCAACGTAGGTTTTTTGAGTCATTATCCTGAATAACTTTTCTATAAAAGGTAAGTACGTATAAGCATACTCTTTATCTTTTTTAGAGATAAAAAGCACCTCACTGTCTTCAAGAGCTTGTATTGTAAATTTAGAGGGTACTGTATTTGTAAAGCTATCAATATCTGTTATCCACCAGTTTTCAGAAGCAAAATAAAGAATTTGTTCATTGCCATTTTTATCAATATGTGCCACTTTAAAAAGGCCTTTTGTTACAAATGCTTCAAATTTACATACGTCGCCTTCTTTTAATAAAAAATGTTTCTTTTTTACTGTTTTGTGTTGAAACAAGTTACAAAATGCTTCAATATCCTTCTCGTTATGATTTATATGTTTAGCTATATGTTTTTTGAGAAGTTCTGTCATACCATAAAACATTTAATCTTCCTCTGGAAATGTAATATGTTGGTAAGCGCCTAAATCTGGAGCCGTTGTCCTGTTTACGTTTAAAATATCAACGGGTACTTGTGTAGCAAAAGAAGCGTTCCCTTTGTTTATAGCAGCCGATTCGTCACCAATCATTAATTTGTTTAGCGATGTATCAAGGAAATTAGGATCTTCATTAAAAATGTTTCCTTCAAATTTTGATGCATCATTTAAATCGTAATTAGGACCTGTGAAATTATTGTTTTCATCTTTAAAACGGATAAGACAATTGGTAAACTTAAAGTTGAAAACCACATTGTCATCTTCAAGCTCGTCCACTAATATTTCAGGATTATCGTTTCCGTAAATAATGCAGTTGTTAAAATTAGCTTCTGTTAAATCTGCTAATGTGGCATTGTTTTCTTCATCTAAAATAAAATTATTTAGTAATACAGAAGGGAATTGTCTAAAGCCATTATCCCAATAATTAACTAATGTACTGTGGGTGAAATTATATTTACCACCTAGAGTTCCAGCAAGCGATACTTGTCCGCTATTGTTAATAACCACGTTGTCTCCCTTAATAGATGTGTTTCTACCTAAAATACCATAACTACTTGAATTATATATTTGGGAGTTTGTAATGGTTAGTTTGTTATTAACTTCATTTGGGTTACCATCACATAAAATTCCCGCAATAGCATTTTTAATAGTGGCATAATTTATAGTATTATTTATACTGCCATCAAAAAACCAAATGGTGCCCCATTGTCCAGGAACATCTGAATAATCAGGTTCTAAACGGTCGCCTTCAAAAATAACTTCGTTTTCTAATAATTCTGGATCGGTACTTAAACTACCATTTACATGAAGTGAAGCGCCTTCATTAACAATTAAACCAGAGTTTTCATGAAAATGGATACGTGCACCAGCTTCAATGGTTAATGTTTCGTCATTTGGTACTGCAGCAAAACCATAAATAACATAAGGTTTTTCGTTTGTAAAGGTTAGTTCGTTTGGTAATAATTCGCGTCCGTTTATATCGGTTTCTAATACTTCGCCACCAACATTAAGCGTTAACTTGTCTATAACTTTAGTCGTGTAATCTCTATTCGGGTAAATAAAAACAGCATCTTGAATAAGTGTTACCAATTCTACTTTTTGAAGGTTTGTATTGGTGTCAAATTCAATTTGATCTGTGTTTAAAAAGGTACCATCTGGATTTGAAAAATTACTATTATTTACGGTAGTTTCAATAAAAATATACAGACTGTCTTTTGCTAAAATTGGAATGTCTTGAAAGGTTTTGCCTGCTAATCCATCAACGTTTAATCTGTAATTAGAAGCTTCGCCTGTGCTTAGTTTTATAGAAGGAATAAGAATGTCGTTATTACTTCTATTATATACTTTTAAGTTATAAGTACTAGAGCTTGTTTTATTAAATACAGTATCTAAATAAACGGTGTCTTTTGAAAACTCTAAACTTCCTGTACTTGGTGTAAAATCAAAATCTTTACGACAAGAACTCCAAAGCATTAAAAAACCGATGGTAAAAACTAAATATATAAGGCGCTTCATTAATGAATAGTTGTATTGTTTGTATGAATTATCAAAAATATAACTTTTAAAATTATGAATTAGTATGTAGCTTATTAATTTAATCCAGTGGTATTACTTCTTCCTAAGCTTTTAGAATTCAAAACGGGTTCTATTAAAAAGCTATATGAGTAATCTTTTGAAGGTATTCTAAACTCTTTATGAGGAAGTGCGTTTAAAGACCAGCTATCATCTCCACCAAGCCCCATTTGCTTGTAATCGATATTTACGGTTATAAAATCTCTTGCTACCAAATCGTAGGTGTGTTGTGCATTGTCAATATCATTTGTAGTATAAGGCCATGCGCTAATGCTTAGGTTTTTTGAAATACCTGTTATTTTTAGCCCAATGCCTTTCGTGTTTGTTAAAGCAAACCAGCGAACATCTGTTTTATTGCTGCTTTCTTGTGGTCTTATATAGGCATAGTAATCGTTTAAAACGGATTCTTTATAAAGCCCAACATCCGCACTTAATTGTCTATCTATATAATTTTCTTGTGGCCCTTTACCAAGCCAAGTTAAATTGTCAAAGGTTTTTGAAGTTTCTAATTGAAGACCTAATTTAGGAAGCATTGGTAAGGTATCATTTCCTTTAAAATTAGTTTCTACTAAAATACGTCCTTTGTTATCAATTGTATAATTAACCTCCATCGTGGTATCTGTGTTTTCAAAACCAAACACACTTTTTACTTCAACCTTAGAGTTTTTTCCTTTAGTTATATTGAATGTTTTTAAGGCACGAACTTCAGATGCTTCTTTCCAAATAGCTAAGGATTTATATGTTTTACCTCCTAAATGATCGTTATCGGTATCTGGTCTCCAGAAACTAGGGGTTAAACCGTTTTGTATAAGTTGATTGTTTTTAAAGGTATAGTTATCTAATAATCCTGTTTCAGAATTGAAATGAACAAGGAAGTCTTTACCTTTAACAGTATTATCATTAACTTCAATAGGATTGTTCGATTTTTTAGACGTTTTAAAGTCTTTGTTATAATTCAGTTTTATTTGTTCCCAAGCAACCTCATGATTTTTTTTAGCCCAACTTTCATTTGTTTTTAAACTAAAACTAATTCTTAGGAAATATTCTGCTCCTGCTTTTGTTTTAGGGGTTTTATAAGGAATTGTAATTTTTGTAGTCTGCTTTGGTGCAACATTTAAAGATGTAATAATTCCTTTTTGAATGGTTTTTCCATCTTCTTGAAGTTGCCAGTTCAAATTAAACTTTGATAAATTATCGAAATTGTGTCTGTTAAGAATTTTAACTTCTTTAGAATCAGTATTTGACGCTGTAATTTTTATAGGTTGAAATACTTTTTTACATTCCCATAACGTTGGTTTCGGATTAATATCAGGATCTACAATCCCATTGATACAAAAGTTTGAAGAATTAGGTAGTTCTGCATCTCCCATATCCCCTCCATAGGCGTAATATTCAATGCCGTCTTTATTTTTTTGTAATAAACCTTGGTCTACCCAATCCCAAATGAAACCACCAATCATGTTTTTATGTGAACGAATGGCATCCCAAAATTCGAATAAGTTTCCTGTAGAATTTCCCATAGAGTGTGCATATTCACAATATATAATGGGCCTAGTTTCGTCTTTATATTCCGCCATACGAACCATATAATCAAGAGAAGAATACATACGGCTAACCATATCTACATAATCAGGATCTTTTAAAATTTTATTTTCTACTCTGTGTTTTCCTCCTGTGGTTTGTGCACCTTCGTAATGTATAAAACGTGTGTTATCGTAATCTTTAATCCAATGCGCCATGGTATCATGATTAAAGCCAGATCCAGATTCGTTTCCTAAAGACCAAAATATAATAGAAGGATGGTTTTTATCACGTTCTACCATTCGGATTGCACGTTGTAAAAAAGCTCCAGACCATGCCACATCGTTACTTAATTTACCTCCTAATCCATGTGTTTCTAAGTTAGCTTCGTCTATTAAATAAATACCATATTTGTCGCATAACTCATACCATATTTCGTTATTAGGGTAATGTGATGTTCTAACAGCATTTATGTTAAACTGCTTCATGGTTAAAATATCTTTGGTCATAGACGCTTCGCTAACAACTTTACCATGAATAGGGTCGTGGTCATGCCTGTTAACACCATATAATAGAACAGATTGTCCGTTTACAAATAGTTCACCATCAATAATTTCAATGTTTCTAAATCCAACTTTTGTGCTTCTAGTTTCTAGAATATCACCGTTTTTATTTTTTAAGTCGAAAACTAAAGTGTATAAATTAGGGGTTTCTGCACTCCATTTTTTAGGATTTTTTACAAATGTTTGCATTAAAGCAAAATCGTTTTCACCACGTTGTGAATATCTTTCGTTATATATGTTATCGGCAGTAATTCGTGTAGTGTCTTGAATAATATTGTTATTGTTTTCATCAAACAGTTTCATGCCTAATGTTATGCCTTCTAAAGAAGCACCATCAAAAACTTTTATTTTTGGACGTACTTTAAGAATGGCATCTTCGTAATTTTCGTCTAAATCTGTTTGAACAAAAAAGTCATATAACTGCACTTTTGGTGCCGCAGTAATGTATACATCACGATGAATACCGCTAAGTCTCCAATGGTCTTGATCCTCTAAATAGGTTCCATCACTCCATCTATAAACTTTTACTACTAAATTGTTTTCTCCTTCTTTAAGAAATGGTGAAATATCGAAGTGAGTTGGTAGCATACTGTCTTCACTATACCCTAATAACTCACCATTTAACCAAACATAGTAAGCAGAACTAACACCACCAAAAGTGAGTGTTGTTTGCATGTTTTTCCAATTGCTAGGCGTTTCAAATGTTGTTCTATATACACCTGTTGGGTTATCGTTTTCTGGAGTAAAAGGCGGTTCAATAGGACTAAATGTATAACCAGCACTTGTGTATAAAGCTGTGCCATAACCTTTAAGCTCCCAGTTTGATGGCACAGGAATGGTTTTCCAACTTGAATCTTTAAAAGACGGTTTCTCAATTTCTGATGGAATTCCTTTTGGGGTGGGAGCCCATAAAAACTTCCAGTCTCCATTTAATAATTGATATCTTTCAGAAGTTTCTTTTGTGTTTTCTAAAGCCGCTATTTCATTAGGAAATGAAAATGAGGTAGCCTTAGCTGGCATTCTATTTATTCCTGATACTTCTGGATCTTCCCAAGGTCTAATTTTATTAGCTGATTTTTTACTTACTTGACAAGTTGTTATTTGTGAAGCAAATAATAGAAGAGTAAAAAGAGAAATAGATAGTCTCATATTTTATATGTTAAAAATTATACCAAATTGCGTATCATTTTAGCTGCAATTTCAGCCGTAATATCTCGTTGTGGCGATCCAAACATTTCATAACCTACCATGAATTTTTTAACGGTTGCACTTCTTAATAAAGGCGGGTAAAAACTCATGTGCCAGTGCCAATGGTTATTAGCTTTTCCATTTGTTGGAGCTTGATGAATACCACTAGAATAGGGGAAAGAGGTGTTAAATAATTTGTCGTATGCTTTGGTTAAAACCGAAATAGCTTCAGCAAAAAGAAAGGATTCGTTTTTTTCTAATTCTAAGATGTTTTTTTTATGAGCTTTAGGCACAATCATAGCTTCAAAAGGCCATACTGCCCAAAACGGAATAAGTACAACAAAAGCGTCGTTTTCAAAAATGATACGTTCGTTTTTTTCTAATTCTTGTTTCAGATAATCTCCTAAAAGACTGCTTTTATTTTTAGTATAATAATCTAATTGTTGCCCGTCTTTTTTTACTACTTCGTTTGGTAAGGTTGATTGACTCCAAATTTGACCGTGTGGATGCGGATTACTACATCCCATAACAGCTCCTTTGTTTTCAAAAATTTGGACATAATTGATAAGGTCATTTTCGCTAAGTGATTGATACTCATTTTGCCATGCAAAAACCACTTTTTCAATGTCTTTTGCATCCATATCAGCTAAACTTTTTGAGTGGTCTGGACTAAAACAAATGACTTTACAAATACCTTGCTCGCTCTGTGCTTTAAATAAACCATCTTCTACCGAAAATGATTTTGAATCGGTTTGAAGGGCACCAAAATCATTCATAAACACAAAAGCATCTTTGTAATCTGGATTTATTTCACCATTAATTCTTGTGTTTCCAGCACATAAATAACAACTTGGATCGTGTGATGGTCTGACTTCATTAGAAACCGCTTCATTTTGTCCTTGCCAAGGTCTTTTAGCACGATGTGGCGATACTAAAACCCATTCACCAGTTAATATGTTGAAACGTTTATGTGAATAATCTTGTAAATCTGAATTCATGTTGTTGAAATAATACTATAATTAATTATTTTATAAGATGCGTGCCATCTGAAAGCTCTACAGAATAGATAGAACAGTCTTTATTAAACTCGGTTTTGTATGCTTTAGAAACTGTTGTTTTAAATTCATCTACTGCTGTTTTAGCTATTAAATTTATAGTGCAACCACCAAAACCGCCTCCCATCATTCTTGCTCCTAATATGTCTTGGTTTTGTTTGGCTTGTTCTACAAGGAAATCTAATTCATCACAACTTACTTTATATTGGTTTTGTAATCCATCATGTGAACCATATATTAATGCTCCTAGTGTTTTTAAGTCACCATCTGTCATGGCTTTTGATGCTTTTTCTGCACGTGTATTTTCTTGAATAACGAAAAGTGCTTTTTGAAAGTCTTCTTCAGAAAGGTTCGTTTTAATTTTTTCTAAATCTTTTGGAGTAGCATCTCTTAAAGCTTTAATGTCTAACATTTTTGAAACGTTTTCACATACAGATCGCCTGTCGTTATACGCACTATCACACAAGCTGTGCTTTACATTGGTATTGATAAGTATTAACTCATGATTTTTAAAATTAATTTCAAAAGGTTTTGCATCAATGGTTCTACAATCTAAAAGTAGCGCATGGTTTTTTATACCAAACATGCTAGCATATTGATCCATAATACCACAATTAACCCCTACATAATTATGCTCTGCTTTTTGAGAGATAAAAATCATTTCCGTTTTAGTTAAACCTAAATTAAATAATTCATTCAATCCAAATACAACAACATTTTCTAATGCTGCAGAAGAAGACATACCTGAACCAGCAGGAATATTTCCACTAAAGGTTATATTGAAATTACCAACGCTTATACCTTTTTTCTGAATTTCTGAAATAACTCCCAAAATATAGTTTCCCCAACTTTCTTTTTCTAATGGACTTATAGCTTCGGTTGAAAACTCAATAGTTTCACCTAAATCTAATGCATTTGCTTTTGAGGTTTTAGAATCACTTTTTTCAATTGCAGCTAGAATACCTTTATTTACTGCTGCAGGAAATACAAATCCATCATTATAATCGGTATGTTCTCCTATAATATTTATTCTACCAGGGGAAAAAACAAGGATAGGTTCTATTTTGAACGTATTAATAAAGTTGTCTTTTACTTTTTTTATTATTGCGTTGTTCATTATATGAATGTAGTTGGTAAATTATATATGCAAATATAGTAATAAATGTAAATAATACATTTATTACTTGTTAATTTTTATAATATTGAAAAGCTACTCTTTTGAAGTAGCTTTTTAGTTATTAATTATTTGTAATTTATTCTTACGGCATAGGCTTTAAATTCTCCCATTTAACATTCCAAGTACCATCTTTAGGAAACCCAGGGTTTTTAATAGAGTTTCCATCGTAACCAGCACACATAAGAGCAACAGCAGAAAGTATACCGCCATTTCCAGGTAAATATAACGTTAACCTTTCTGTTTGGTAATTATGTCCGTTAGGTAAATAGGTATTGGTTATTTCATCTCTGAATAAGGCTTTAATAGCATCTTCAGGTCTGTTTAAACGAGTTGCAGCCATAGCTTCAAGTGGAAAGTCCCATCCCCAAGTGTGGTTCCATGTCCAAACTTCATCTACTAAATCAAAAGTTCTATTCATAACTTCTAAATCTACATAATCATTATGAGGTGTAGCACTTATAGCTCCCAAAACAGCAGGATGGTCTATTAAATGTTCACTTGTAGCATCATACGAGTTTTGTACACTTTCAGCCACTAAATACACACCATCTTTTTGAGCCATTGGCGATAATTTATCAATAATTTTTTGCCAATCGTCTTGACGTTCTAAACCTAATCGTTCTTGCCACTTTTGAGCAGTTTGTAAGGCCCATTTCCAATATGCTAATTCCCAAGGTGGGTTAAAAGTTTCTAATTTATCAAAGCATTCTTGAGCAGGAATAACGCCTTTTCCTAAAACATATCGGTCGTTTTTAGCGTCATAATTAGGGTATGAAGCCATAAATTCCGCTGTAGAAAATATGAGCTTTTTATATTTTTCTAAGTTCTCTTTTGAAGGGTTATTACGATAAATCATTTCGGCTAAATAAATAACATGGGGTTGTTGCCATATTAAAAAAGAACCTACTGATGATGGAGCTTCACCAGCATCATGGTCGGTCATTTTTTGCCAACGTACGCCTTTGTAACCTTGTCTTTCTGCAATTAATTTCGCATTGTCATACGCATCAAAATACCATCCCATACTGTTTTCTAATAATGGCGTTCTACTCCATAGCGGATAATGAGCTGAGTGCCACCAGTACATTTCCATATGCGGTTTACCATACCAACTGTTATATGTTAATCCTGTTTCTTGCACTGGGTAGTTTCCTGCGCATTGAACTCTAGTAAGGTATTGCGATAACACAACACGTCTTTCTAACTCAAAAGCTCTAGAATCTGTGCATTCTGAAAAATCGACAGCACCTCCAGATTGCCAAAAGGTATCCCAGGCTGTGATGCTGTTTTGTTCTGTTTCATTAAAGTTTGCTATTTGTTGTTTTTCTTTTTGAGAAAAGTTAATAGCGACCTCAAAACTGTTTTCAGCATCTGGTGATATTGTATAGTAATGATCTTCAATTTTTGCAACAGTTGCATGGGTATTAAAATTAGCTTTTACAAAATAGGTATCATTATCTAAAGTTCTTTCAAAAACAAAATCTTTACCAGATTCTTTTTTATTTACATGTGTTTGATGTTTATCACTGTTTGAGTAGTTTACACCTCTGTCTGCAAACTGATTTGTTGGATAAGGAAATCTTAATTTTACTTTAATACGTTTTTCTTTTAATAGGGGAGACTCAATTTTTGCTGCAATACCATCTGTTTTAGAATCACCATAGGTAATCACTTTTACAGGAATACCATCAATAGTAAAATGACTTTCTAGTTTACCTGTCCACATATCTAATTCTTGATTTATAGCTTTTAAATCGTTTGCAGTAGCAAGTGTACCATCGTTTTTAGTAATTTCTAAACCAATAGATCCTAGTTGAAGTCTGTGCGGATTTGCTCTAAAATGGTCTACGGCATTTTTAGTCCTTAAAATAGCATTAGATTCTGCTGAGCCTAAATTGTTTTCAGCTTTCTGTAGTTTGGCTTTTTCAACTTGTACCGCATATAAACTATTTGGGTTTCCATTAAAGTCATAAGCCTTTAAAGCTTCATTAAATTCGAAGTTTTCAGAATTAGGAAAGGTATGCCATCCCCATTCAGACTGTGTTCCTAAAGGAACTCCTAGAGCATAATGTTCAGGAAAAGATTGTAACCCTGTAGCATCAACTGTAAAGGCGAATTTACCATTACCTACTGATAAAGATGCTAGCGTGTCTACTTTATTTATTTTAATAGTATGTCGTGTAACGAGTGCTTTACGATCTATTTTTTTTGGTTTTTTATTTTTTTCTGTACATGAATAGATACCTAAAAAGGCAAATGCTAAAAGATAAAAAAGTTTTGTTTTATTCATTAGGTTGGGTATTAATTTCTAATTAGTGTAACACTCATTAGGCCAATTACCACTTCGTTGGCAATGGCTTTAATTTTAAGTGATTTTAATGTTTTATTTTGGTTTAATGGTAAGTCTAAAAGAGTGGCTGCACCGCCATCTATTCCATAATCACTGAATCCTTTTATGTGTACAAAATCTTTAAACGTTCTAGTGATTTTACCCGTTTTTAAATAAACTCTTGGTGGTTTTGGAGCATCGGTTGTAAAGGCTAATCCGTTTACAAAATAATCTTGTTCTATAGGCCACCAATTTTCTGGATTCTTTAATTCTAAAGTTTCAATACTTCCATCGGAATAGGTTATTTCAACACGACCATTTATAAATCTACTCTGCATTGGGTTAGTGGTTCCTGCCATCATTAAATAGGCGTGTGAAGCATTTCCTGAAAGCGGAATTTCTATAGATTTAGGAAAATTATCCCATTGTGATACAAATGCAATATTGTTTTGGTTGATTTCTGAAGGTGTTTGAAATGGAATGTTTTGCGGACTAATAATTGTATTATCATCACTTGCTTTTTCTCGTAATCCAGAATCATTAATACTAGGTTTTACGTACGGGTAGCACCAGTTTCCAATACCTTGAGTAGGTAATTGTAGGGTAGGAGATGCGGGTCTTGGTGTTAAATATTTTTGTTCGAAAATATTGGTTACTTTACTGTTGAAAATAGATTCTAATGAAACCATTTCAAATTTAGTATTAGTTGGAAGTGCTAAATCCCAATTTTGAATTCTTGAATTTTCTTCTGATTTAGAAATAACATTTAAATGTACAGGTTGCCACCAAAGCATGTGGTTTTGTTTTAGTTGAATGAAAAAGGTTTTATGTCCTTCTTTAGAATTTATTTTGAAATCTAATTGATGATTTGTTTTGTTTGTTTCTAAAATGGATGCTTGCGGATCGTAAATGTTTACAATGTCTGCCTTTGAGGTTTTAAATTGAAGTGCTTTACCAAATGTTCCAGCGAATTCAAATATTGTGTTTTCTAAAGCTTCTCCTTTCCAGTTTATTTTAATATCGTATTCTTTTTGATACTGACTTTCAATAATTATTTTAGGACTTCCTATGGCAGATTCGTCTAATTTCCATGATACGTTTTCATTATTAATTGTAATAGCATCAATCGCTTCATAGGATGCATTGATACGCAATTGCAGTGTCATTTCATGCTTAAACTTTGAAACAATATTATATTTTGAAACGAGTTCATCTTCCGCGAAAGCGATAGAAATATCTGGAACTTCTAAAGATGCTTCTTTCCAATCTTTAGGAAAACCAGGAGTTATTGTCAAAGTATTTTCAATAGCATTGGGTTGAATGCCAAACAAACCTTCAACTAAAGAACGCGCCGCCATACCAATAGGGTCGGCAAAATCACGATACAACTCACCACGAATGGCATCGTAAGCAGATAATTGCTGAAAACCACCAGGAGACGCCCCTAAATACATGCTTTCCACTAGAGCGCTTTTCCATAATTTAAAAGCTGCTTCGTTTCTTCCTCCTTGCCAATAAGCTAGTGAAGCATGTAGATTTTCAGCTAGAGCCACATTGTTAACAGACCATGTGTAAGGTTGCCAATTGGAAGTAGATACCAATTCTAAATCGGTATACGGTAATCCTTCAGCTTTTACAGGAATATGTGGAATTTCAGTATCTACATATCTTAAAGATTGATAAGCTTGAAAGGAGTTTGCTATGTTTTCATCTAAGCTGTGATAAATAGTCCAAAGCCCAGGATTATCATGTACTAATTGGTTTCCTAGTAGATCTTTATATTCTGCAAATATGCCTTTTTCTGCAACCCATAATTTTGTTTCAATAGCACTTTTAATAAGCTTCGCTTCTTTAATATAAGGATTTGGGTTTTTATCTAATAGTTTAGCAATACTAGCTGCTAATAAATTTGCAGAATAATTATATGCCGATGCGTAAGTAACGCCTCCACCTGTATATTGCAGCGCATCACTTGCCCAAATAGTGGCGTAGGCATCATAAAGTCCGTCGTTATCAGCATCAAAATTTCGTTTTTCCCATGCGATATGACGCTCAACAACAGGCCATATTTCTTTCATGAAAACCAAATCACCTGTCCATTGATAATGTCTTAGTAATTGATTAATAAACACCGAGTTCATATCATAATGATGTGCTACCGTATTTTTATTTGGATGTCTGCTTATATAACCACGACTAAACATGGCAGTGCCTAATATTTCTTTTTGTCTTGCAAAATTTCTAGAACTATCTAATACTACTGGTCCAGATTCTGGTTCTAAAACTTGTGAATTACCATAGGCTTTAAAATGCGTTTCAGCTCTATCATGCCAACCAAGAGGATCGGCAACATAAGCACCACGCCATGCATTTAAGTGCATACGCCATGCGACAGATCCGTGTAAATAGGCAGGGCTTTCCCAAATGGCATCGCCAGCAATAGCCAAAGCACCTCCTAAAGTGTTAATGTACTTATCTGGCGTTTTTAACTTAACTCTGGAAGCTAAAGTTTTTACTTTTTGTAAGGCTTCTTTAAATTCTGTATCTAATTGTTTTTGACTAGAGGAAATAAGTGTATCATTATTTTCTAATTTCCAAAGGAAGGTGTCTTGATTATTTAACGCTATCTTTCCTGAAATTGCGGGCGCGTTTATAGCTTTAGTATTGAATAGATCAATAGGTTGTTTTTCAAGATGAGCTTCTACAAGTTTTGTGTCTGATTTAGGAAAGCTTCCAACAATACTTCTATTATTACCCGTTTTCTCTTTATTGTTTTCTGATCCATAGTTTAATAGAAAGCTATTCTTTTTGATAGTATATTGGTTGTTCTTGCAATATTCTGGTTTTAAATAAAATACAGATTCTGGGTCGGCTCCAATATCACCTTCTCTATGAAATCGTTTGCCGCTAGCACCTCCATATAGCCAAACCAGTTCTAAGTTTTTAGGAATGTTTTCAGTGTCAACTTTTATAATCATGGCATCATTTTCAGCATGAGCCACCACTTGTATTTTAATTACACCATTTTGTAGTAAGGGATCCCGAATTTCATATAACATGGTTCCAGGTTTATAACGCGTAGTAATGGAGTCGCATGTTGTTATCCATTTACTTGTAGACTTGGTTGCAATGCCTAATTTGAAATTACCACCCATTTTTGTCATGTACATGGCAAATTCTGGCAAGTCTCCAGTTTCTACTCTAAAACCAGTATTGGTACCATATAATGCTCTATTGAATTTTCTAGAGCCTTTTTTTAGAATGAAATTTTCACCTTCTGGAGCATAGTGAATCTTTGTAGGTTTTGTTTCTTGAGCAAAAGAGTTTAACGTAGTTAAAACAATAAAAAGTAAACAAAAATAGGGTTTGTAAAGTTGCATTAATAAGTCTTATAAAAAATAAGGCTAAAGTTAAAATAATAGATATTGTTTAGTGTCCTGTACATACATGTATTTATGTTTTATCAATATAATAAGGAATCACTTTTTATTACGACAGATATTATAATAAAAACCTAAGTTTATATGAATTGTTAAATTTTAATAAAAATCAATTATTAATCATGTAATCGATAACTTTTTAAGTTAGTTTTATTACTTTTACTTTAACTAAACTACAACTAATTACTATAATAACTTATGTCTCAATTAATTGAAATAAAGATTAATGAATCTTCGCGTATACCTAAATATAAGCAAATTGTAGATTCTGTAATTAATGACGTTTCTAAAGGGAAATTAAAGGTTGGTGAAAAAATCCCTTCTATAAATGAATTAAGTGAATCTTGTTATCTATCTAGAGATACTGTAGAGAAGGCTTATAAAATTCTTAAAGAACAAAAAGTAATTTTATCTGTTAAAGGAAAAGGGTATTATACTGCTAAAACAGATTTAATATCTAAGGTTCAAATTTTCTTTATGATAAATAAGCTTAGTTCTTATAAAATGCGCATTTATAATTCGTTTGTAAATAGTATTGGAATTAATGGACATGTAACTTTATCTGTTTATCATTGTGAAGAATCTATTTTTGCAAGAACTTTAGAAAAAAATCTTGGAGCTTATGATTATTATATTATCATGCCCCATTTTAAAACAGATGATTCTAATCATATTAGTACAACAAATGTCGTACAAGATGTTATTGAAAAAATCCCTAAAGATAAATTGGTGATTTTAGATAATAATAAATTAGATATTAAAGGAAACTATGGAGCAGTTTATCAAGATTTTCAAGAAGATATTTATGAAGCACTAAGTAAAGGTGTTAATAAATTTAAAAACTATGATAAGTTAGTATTGGTGTACCCTGATAAATCTGTTTATCCTTATCCAAAAAGAATAGTTCATGGATTTAGAAAATTTTGTTCAAAATATAATTTTGATTTTGAAATTTTAAATGAAGTATATGAAGACATGGATCTTGATAGTAAAGATATCTATGTTATTATTGAAGAAAATGATTTGGTTAATTTAGTGCGACAGGTACGTAAAAAGAAATTAACTTTAGGGAAAGATATTGGCATAATATCATATAATGATACACCTTTAAAAGACCTTTTAGGAATAAACGTAATAAGTACAAGGTTTACGGTTATGGGGGAAACAGCAGCACAATTAGTGTTGGATAATAAGAAAGAAAAAGTTAAAAATGTTTTTGATTATATAGAACGAAATTCTGTTTAAAATTAATTTTTTTTAAATAAAATATTAAAGATTCATCATAGTACAGGATGGATCTTTTTTTTTTTGGAGATATTTTAGGCAAAAATTAATCTATGTCCTTTTTTAATAAACGTATTTTGTACATTTTTTTTGTTATCGCTTCTTATAATGGCGTTGCTCAAAGTAATGACATTAATAAAAACTTTTCTTTTGGTAAAAGGCAATGTAAAGCTTCAGAAGTTATAATAGATAAGCCGATTTTGTATAATGATGAAGTTGGTTATGGTTTTGATTATCAATCTGTAGAAAATGTAGTTTTTAATAAGAAATCTATAACAGGAGAAAAATCAATTTATTTTTCAGTAAAATTACCAGAAGGAAACTATAAGGTAGACGTTGTTTTAAGGGGGAAAAAAAGTTCAACCACAACAATAAAAGCAGAGTCTAGAAGATTAATGCTAAAGGAACAAAAATTAGACAAAAAGGAAACGTTTAAATATTCCTTTGTTGTTAATGTTAGAACACCTAGAATTGATGGTGCTAATAAGATAAATATTAAAGACAGGGAAAAGTATTATTTAAATTGGGATGATAAATTAACGTTAGAGTTTTTGGGCAATCCTATAATTCAAAGTTTAAAAATTAGTTCGGTATCAAGCATTAAAACTGTTTTCTTAGCGGGCGATTCCACAGTAACCGATCAAGATTTAGAACCTTGGGCATCTTGGGGGCAATTCTTTACTAACTATTTTACTAAAGATGTTGTTATAACAAATTATGCAGTTTCAGGGTCTTCTTTAAGTTCTTTTAAATCTAGAAAACGATTAGAAAAAATTATATCAGTTATGCAAGCCGGAGACTATTTGTTTATTGAGTTTGGTCATAATGATGAAAAGATAAAAGGAGAAGGCAATGGTGCGTGGGGATTATATACTAATCTATTAAAAGAGTTTATTACCAAAGCTAGAAACAAAGGTGGCATTCCTGTATTAGTAACCCCAACACAACGACGTGCATTTAATTCAGATGGTACATTAAAACCAACTCATGGCGATTTTCCAGATGCCATGCGAAAAGTTGCAGCAGATTTGCAGGTACCTTTAATAGATGTTACTAAAATGACGACCAACATGTATGAAAGTTGGGGAGCAGAAACATCTAGAAAAGCGTTTGTTCAATATCCTGCTAACACATTTCCTGGTCAAAAAAAGGAATTAAAAGACAATACACATTTTAATAGTTTTGGAGCTAATGAAATAGCTAAATGTGTTATTCAAGGTATTAGAGATTTAGATTTAGAAATCGCAAAATATATAAAAGAGAATACACCAAGTTACAATCCTAATAACCCTGATAATTTGACTGATTGGACCGTGCCAATGAGCTTAAGATTTGAAAACACTAAACCTGACGGTAATTGATAATTATGATAAATAAAACTATAAAACACTTTATGGCATGTTTTGCCTTTGTGTTATTCTGTTGTTCGAACATGTTTTCTCAAGAAACTAAGAAAATATATCTATCTGGTAAAGATTTTAAAAACCCAGTACAATGGGAGTTTATGTGTACCGATGGAAATAATAGTAAAACTTGGAGTACTATTAATGTACCATCTAATTGGGAATTAGAAGGCTTTGGTGAATATACCTATGGTAGATGGTATAAAGAATTAAATCAAGAAGAACCAAGTAAAGAGGAAGGTTTTTATAAATATAAATTTAATGTTCCAAAAGAATACCAAGGGCAAAATGTTGTTATTGTTTTTGGTGGTGCTATGACGGACACCGAAGTAAAAATTAATGGGAAATCTGCAGGGGATATCCACCAAGGAGGTTTTTACGAATTCAAATATGATATTTCGTCGTTGGTTAATTATGGAGAAGACAACCTTTTAGAAGCGCATGTGTCTAAACATTCAAGTAATAATACTGTTAACAATGCAGAAAGAAAAACAGATTGGTGGTTATTTGGAGGTATTTATCGCCCTGTTTGGTTAGAAGTGTCTCCTAAATCATTTATTGAGCATGTGGCGGTTGATGCTAAAATGGATGGATCATTGAGAGCTGATTTAAATTTGAAAAATATTCCAAATAATTCCACCGTTGAAGCTAGCATAAGTCCAATAGGAAGTAATAAAATATTTAAGACGATTACAATTCCTTTAAAAAACAATCTAGATGTTCAAACTATTGAAGCTAAATGGGACGATGTAAAAACATGGGATCCAGAATCACCTAATTTGTATACGTTAAGCTTATCGCTTAAAAATAACGGACAAACACTTCATACATCTAAAACTAAAATAGGTTTTAGAACTTTAGAATTTCTTAAAAAAGATGGTATTTACGTAAATGGTAAAAAAATCATCATGAAAGGTATTAACAGGCACACAATTTGGCCAGAATCGGGTAGAAGTACAGATAAAGTTATTAGCGAATTAGATGTTAACTTACTAAAGGATATGAATATGAATGCGGTTCGTTTTCATTATCCTCCAGATACCCATTTTTTAGAAGTTTGTGATTCTTTAGGATTGTTTGTTTTAAATGAAGTAGCTGGTTGGCAAAATGGGTACGATACTAAAACGGGAACTAAAATAATAAGAGAAACGGTTCAAAGAGATGTTAATCATCCATCTGTAATCATTTGGGATCATGGTAATGAAGGTGGCTGGAATTATGAAATAGATCATGTTTTTCATGATTACGATCCGCAAAAAAGAATTGTAATTCATCCTTGGTCAGATTTTAATGGTTGGGATACACATCACTATCCAACGTATTTAACAGGAATGCACCGTTTTAATAATGGTGAAAATGTGTTTTTTCCAACAGAATTTATGCATGGTACTTACGATAATGGAATAGGGGCAGGATTAGAAGATTTTTGGAAACGCTATAAGAAGAGTCCATTATTTGCAGGAGGTTTTATATGGGCAATGCTTGATGAAGCCGTTTTAAGAAGTGATTGGACAGGCGAGCAAAAATATGATTCTAAAGGAAACTTAGCAGCCGATGGGGTTTTAGGGCCACATAGAGAAAAGGAAGGTAGTTTTTTTACAGTAAAGGAAGTATGGTCGCCTATTCAATTTGAACCTAAACTAATAACACAAAAATTTGATGGATCCTTTTTAGTTACTAATGAATATATTTATTCAAATCTTAAAGATTGTAAATTAGAATATCGTGTTCTAAAAGCCAATGAAAGTATTTTATATACTGATGAAAAAGCAGAAGTAATAGCATCAAAATCTATTTCAATAGCGAGTATAGAGCCAGGAGAAACTCGAAAAATTCATTTTGATGTTCCCGAAAATTTCTTTGAAGGCGATTGGTTAGAAATAACAGCGCATGATAAGCATGGTAGAGAAATATATACTTGGTCATGGCCAATACATCACGCACCTTATTTAGCAAATAAGTTTTTAGCTAAAGAAAAAGTCAAAAAAACGGTTAAAGCTTCAAAACAGAATAACGAAGTGCTTTTAAAAAGCAAGAGTGTTTCTGTTAAGTTGAGTATGATTTCAGGTGAAATAATAAGTATTGAAAATGAAAACGCGAATGTACCTTTTAATAATGGTCCAAAGCCTATTGGTATGAAAGCAGAAGTTGAAGCTGTTTCTGTTGAAGAACATAAAGACGCTGCTATTTGTAATATTAAATATTCAGGAGGAATTCATTCTGCAAAATGGACACTTTTTAATGATGGAAGATTAAAAATAGAGTTAGTTTTACTGAAAAACGCAGGAAAAACAAATGGTTTTGATGGAGCCTTTTTTGAAGGTGCTATTAATAAATTTGGTGTGACATTCGATTTTCCCGAAGAAGGTGTAGAAGGTTTAAAATGGATTGGAAATGGACCTTACCACGTTTGGAAAAATAGAATAAAAGGCACCACACTTGGTCTTTGGGAGAAAGATTATAATACTACTATAACAGGAGAGAGTTTTGAAAACTTGGTGTACCCTGAATTTAAAGGCTATCACGCTAATTTTATAGCAGGGAACCTTAAAACGAAAGAAGGCAATTTTAAATTCTTTAGTGAAAATGATAAATTATTTTTAAGATTATTTACACCAGACCTTCCTAAGAAAGCCATATCAAAAACGTTCCCACAACCAAAATTTCCTAAAGGAAATATTTCGTTTATGTATGAGATACCTGCTATGAGAGCTTTTAAACCTATAGAGCATCAAGGACCAGAAAGTCAACCAACAAATATTAGAATCAAAAAAGGAGATAATGGTATTCCTATGACTTTATGGTTCGATTTTAGAGAAAATTAATTCATTATTATAATTCATTTATGAAAACATTACAGTTATTAGCAATTCTTTTTTTGACAGTTTCATTTTCAAATTGTACACAGCAAAGCACCATAAAACCCACCGTTTATACAGTAGGTGATTCTACAGTAAAAAATGGAAAAGGTGATGGTTACGGAGGTCTTTGGGGTTGGGGCGATTTTATAGGTCAGTTTTTAGATACTACGAAAGTAAAAGTTGAAAATCATGCTTTAGGCGGAACTAGTAGTAGAACTTATCAAAATTTAGGATTGTGGGATACTGTAAACAATAAGCTTAAAAAAGGAGATTATGTGTTAATTCAATTTGGTCATAATGATAATGGACCAGTAAACGACACCATTAGAGCTAGAGGTACTATTAAAGGTATTGGTGATGAAACGGAAGAGATTGATAATATGATTACTGGCGATCATGAAATAGTACATAGCTACGGATGGTATATAGAAAAAATTGTAAAAAACACTAAAGAAAAAGGCGCTATTCCAGTAATCATGTCTCCTATTCCAAGAAACGATTGGAAAGAAGGTAAAATACCAAGAAATAATACTTCTTACGGATTATGGGCAAAACAAATAGCAGAAAGAAATGATGTGACATTTATTGATTTAAATGATAAAATGGTTGCCACATTAGAGCCTTTAGGAGAAGAGAAAGTAACAGGTACTTATTTTTATAAACGAGATCATACACATACTTCTGCTAAAGGAGCGGTTTTGGCTGCTTCACTTATTGTAGACGAATTAAAAGAAACGGATAATTCCTTAAAAAATTATTTCGTTGTAAACCCTGAAATTAATTATCCAAAAAAGAAAAATATCTTTTTAATAGGCGATTCTACAATGGCCGATAATGGTAATGAAAATGCTGTTGGTTGGGGAGTTCCTTTTCCTCAATTTTGTGATACCATGCAAGTAAACATTATTAATAAAGCACGAGGAGGAAGAAGTACGAGGACTTTTGAATTTGAAGGCTTATGGGATGCTGCAAGAGAAGAATTTCAAAGTGGAGATATTGTATTCATTCAATTTGGACATAATGATGCTGGAAATATTGATAAAGCAAAATTTAGAGGTTCTTTAAAAGGTATGGGAGATGAAACCCAAGAAGTTCAGAGAGATAGTGTTACAGAAATTGTTCATACTTATGGTTGGTATATAAAAAAAATGATTAGAGAAACTAAAGAAAAAGGAGCGCTTCCTGTTGTTTTAAGTTTGACTCCTAGAAATGAATGGCCAAATGGTGTAGTAGAACAAAGACATGACACGTATGTAAAATGGGCAAAAGAAGCAGCAGTAGCCGAAGGCGTAATATTTATTAATTTAAGCGATGTTGTTGCTAAAAAATACCTAGCATTAGGTAAAGACAACGTTAAACCCTTTTTTCCAAAAGATCATACACACACAGGTTTAGAAGGCGCCACTTTTACAGCAAAGACTTTTGCAGAAATATTAAAAAAGCATAAAGAGATAGGATTACGAGGATCTGTTTATATTAATCAATAGATAGATTTGAGGTATATTCTATGTGAATTATTGATATATTTACGAAATCGTTTGTTTTAAGCGTATAATTTACGTTTTTTTTCAAAAAACGTTTCAAAAACAGGATGGTACAGGATAGTAATACTGTTCGATAATAATATTTTTGAGTGTTAAAAAAAATACAATGTTTTGTTAAGCAAATATTAATTTAACAATATCAACTAACTAATAATTTCAACCACTATATAAGTTATTACATAATGAAGAAAAAAATATTATATTATTTACTTTTCTTACCTCTTATCTCCTTTATTACTAGTTGTAATAGTAAAGAGGAATTTGATGAGTACTACGCAAGACCAGATGATCTTGAACCTCCTATTTATCAACAGCTAGAAGCTCAAGGTAATTTTAACAACCTAATTACGCTTATTGAAAAAGCGGGTTATAAAGATATATTGGGTAAATCTGGCTATTGGACTATGATGGCGCCTAACGATGCTGCTTTTTCATCTTTTTTTCAAGAACAAGGTATTTCAGATGTGTCGGCTGTAGATTCAATTATGGCTTCAAAGATTGTTAGATATGCTTTAATTTATAATGCTTTTCGTACTGAAAGGCTTTCAGATTATCAATCAAGATTAGGCTGGGAAGAAGATATTTCTTTTAGACGTAGAACAGCTTATTATGATGGATTTAAAGAGAAGACTATTGATGGTAGTTCATTGATAGTAGCTGGCTCTAATAGAAATAATGCTCCTGGTGCAGATTATTATATTCCTGGGGACAATAATAATAAATACGTTACTTATTTCATGGAAGAATATGTAACATCTCTTGGACTTAGTCCTTTTGATTACAATTACTTTTATCCTAATTCAACGTATACAGGTTTTAATGTTCTTTCTGGAGAAACAGTAAAAGCTGATATTGTTGCTGAAAATGGTATTATACATGAAGTAAGTAAAGTATCATTACCACTAATAAATTTAGATCAAAAACTAGAGGAGAGTCCAAATTATAGTGTTTTTAGAGATATGTTGGAAACTAATTTAGTAAATTATGTTTTCGATCAAGATGCTACAACAACCTATCAAAACTTTACTAGAAAATCTGAAGATGCATATGTGAAAGTATATGATCCTGCATTATTCTTTTCACCAAACAATGAAAATTATATAAAGGAAGCAGATAATGATGGGCAAAGTGATGCTTATTCTTTATTTGTTCCAGAAAATGATGTATTACAAGACTTTATTGATGAAGTGCTTTTGAAGAATTATGAATCTTTAGAACAATTACCAAAATACATATATGAAGACTTTTTTAATGCTCATATGGTTCAAAATGCTGTTTGGCCTTCACAGATAGCCTCATATAGTAACGGCTTAGATGAAGATGTACGTTTTAATGTTGATACAGATATATCTGAGGCAAACATTTTAAGTAACGGATTTTTTTATGGAACTAATAAAGTACAGGAGTCAAATTTATTCTATAGTGTTTATACTTCAGCATATTTAGATCCAAAATTCACTTTAGCTACAAGACTTTATAATGATGGTTCTGGTTATCGAGAGATTATAAGTAATATATCTGGTAAGTATACTTTGTTTTTACCTTCAGATGAGGTATTAATGAATCTTGGGTATGATTATGATATTAACAGAAGTGAGTGGGTGTACACTTCTCCTGAGACGGGCAATACGTCTAGAGGTACATTAGCAAGAACACGTTTGTTAAGAGTATTATACAATGGAATTGTTCCTACTCCAAATGGTGAATTAGATGATTTGTCAGGGTCAGGTATAATACGTACAGGAGATTTTGATTTAGCAGGTGAATATATAAGGTGGGAAAATAATCAAGTTTGGGCTGCAGGAGGTAAAAAGACTGAAATTGTTGGAGGAGAAGTGGTTCAAGAAGAAAATAAAATAAATATTATTGGATATGAAGATCAAAATAATGGACGTACCTATTATATTGATGGAGTTATAGAGTTTACTGAAGTTCAACCAGGTTTCGACTTGTTTGATTTAGCGCTTCAGGGAAAAGGATACTTAAACTTCTTCTTTTACTTATATAGCTCTTCTATATTTGACCCAGAAACAGGAAGTATTGATGGAGTAGAATTAGGTACATCTTATACTTTTGCTATTCCAAGTGATGATGCTGTAAATCAAGCAGTAATTGATGGGGTTTTACCTGCAAATCAAAACCCAACAGATGCAGGAGAAAAGAGACAAATTGAGGATTTTATTAAATATCACATTTTAGCTACTAGAACAGCATCAGATGATGGCTTAATTAATGGTCAAACAGAAACATTACTTAAAAGTGAATTAGGAAATAAAACCTATATAAGTGTAATTAGTTCACCAGGAGAATTATCATTCTTAGATTCTCAAAGTAGAATTGCAAATTATATACCTAGTGTTAGTAATAACTTAGCAGATCGTACATTAATTCATTTAATTGACAATTATCTATTATACGCAGAATAAAATGAAATATAAATTAACCAACTTACTATACTGCTTTTCATTTATACTAGTTTCTATAACATCTATGCAGTTATCTGCACAAGAAGTAAATAATGTTATTAGAGGTCAAGTATTAGATGCAAGTGACAAATTACCCTTACCTGGTGCAACTGTAATTGAACAAGATGCTGAAAAACGTACTATAACAGGTGTTATAACCGATTTTGATGGGAATTTTGCAATTCGTGTTAAAAGCACTTCTAATCAATTAGTTATTTCAACGCTTGGTTACAAGACTAAAACAATAAATATTGGAAACCAGAAGAACATAATTGTTAATATGGAAGTTTCAGTAGAAGGATTAGATGAAATTATAATTACAGCTGAAAAAGCTGCAGAAAGTGGATTGCTTCAAGTTGCTGAACGTAATTTAACTACAAGTGCAGTTACTATTAAGGCAGCTGATGTTGAAAATACTCAGGCAGCTTCTATTGATGAAGCACTACAAGGAAGAGTAGCAGGTGTAGATATTACTGCTGCTTCTGGTGATCCAGGAGCAGGTATGCAAATTCGTATTAGAGGAACATCTTCTATTACTGGTTCATCAGACCCTTTAGTTGTAGTTGATGGTATGCCTTATGAAACATCTATTCCTGAAGATTTTAATTTTGGTTCTGCGGATGCGCAAGGATATGCGGCTTTACTAAATGTTGCCCCTAGTGATATCGAAAGTATTACCATATTAAAAGATGCTGCGGCTACTGCCATGTGGGGTGCTAGAGCAGCCAGTGGTGTATTAGTAATTAATACAAAAAGGGGGGCTGTAGGTGCACCAAAAATAGGATATAGCTATACAGGTACCATGTCTCAACTTCCTAACACAATACCTATGCTTAGTGGCGATCAATATTCTATATTAATTCCTGAGGCATTTATGAATAGTACAGGAGCTCCTCTTAATACACTAACCGTTAAAGAATTTCAATTTGACCCACAAGAAGTTTATTGGTATAAGAATTATGGTAACAATACCAATTGGGTTGATGCAATTTCTCAAACAGGTATAACAGGTGAGCATAATTTATCTTTACAAGGTGGAGGGCAAAAGGCTCGCTATTATACATCTGTTGGTTATTATAATCAAAAAGGTGTTACAAAAGGAACCGGTTTTGAACGTATTAATGGCCGTCTTAATTTAGATTATGTGGTTTCTGATAGAATTCGTTTTAAGGCCGATTTTTCATATACACGTACAGAAACAGAACGAAATTATGTTAATGGAACTGGTAGTGGAGATAGAGTAAGAAGTGTAGCATATGGTAAGATGCCAAACATGAGTATTTATGAATATGATGATTTAGGTGATTTAACACCAAATTATTTTTCACCTGCTCAGAATATTCAAGGAGGATATTCAAGTACTTACAATCCTGTTGCTTTAGCTGAATATGCATCAAATGTGCAAACAGGAGATAGAATTGTTCCACATTTTAATTTAAAAGTAGATTTAATTCCTGAAAGATTAATTTCTACTTTCGATCTTCAGTTTGACTTTAACAGTACAAAGGCTAAAACGTTTTTACCACAAAATGCTACAGGTAGACCTTTTACAGAAACAGTTGTTAATAGAGCGTCAGATGCCGATGTTGATGCTACTACAGTAACATCAAAAACAAACATTGTATATACTCCAGATTTAGGTACAGATCATAATCTTCAAACTATTGTTTCGTTGCAAACTAGTGATTATAGGTACGAGTCTCATCAAGCACTTACATCTAATACAGCATCATCTTTATTAACAGATCCATCTGTGCCTTCAAGAACACAAAATTCAGAATTAAGACTTTATAATAATAATAGTCAATCACGTAATGTCTCTGCTTTAATTAGTGCTCAGTATAGTTTATTAGATAAATATATTTTAAATGTAGGGGTTCGTGGTGATGGAAATTCAAAATTTGGACCCGATAATCGTTATGCCGTTTTTCCTTCTCTTTCTGCACGTTGGAGGGTTTCAGGGGAAAAGTTTATGGAAAATTTAGACTTTGTTGATGACTTTAGTTTTAGAGCTAGTATAGGACAATCAGGAAGAGCACCTCGTTATGATTACCGTTATTTTAATACTTATGGTAATTTTAATTCTGAGTATGTTGGATATAGTGGTGTGTATCCAGAAAATATTGAGTTGTCTAACTTACGATGGGAAACATTAACTGGTAAAAATTTAGGAATAAACCTTAAAATGTTTGATAATCGTTTTTCTGTAGATATTGATGTGTATCAAAATAGAACTAGAGATCTTCTTTTTAGAGATATTGATGTAACGAGTATTTCAGGATATTCTGATATTTCAGATCAAAATGTTGGTACTCTTGATAATCAAGGTTGGGAAATAGGTCTTTTTACAACACCTTTTAAGTCTGACAAGTGGCGAGTAGATTTTAATTTCAATATCTCGAGAAATGAAAATGTAATTCGTGAAATTTCAGAATTTTATCCAAGTGAAAGTGGTAATGTTGACCGTAATGGGGAATTTAAACGTTTTCTTCAAACAGATAATCCATTCGGTTCTTTTTATGGTTATAGGTTCAAGGGAGTTTATCCAGATACACAATCTACGCTTGCAAAAGATGCAAATGGAGATGTGATTACAGGTCCAAATGGACAAAACGTATATATGAGATTTAATTACCCAAATACAGACTACGTGTTTCAACAGGGAGATGCGATATATGAAGATATAAATAAAGATGGTAATATAGATAGTCGTGATGTAGTATATCTTGGTAATAGTAATCCTAAATTTACTGGAGGTTTCGGACCATCTATATCGTTTGATAATAGGATTAAATTATTATTATTCTTTACATATCGTTTAGATTATGATATTATAAATGGTACTGATATGAAGGCTACTAATATGTATGGTTATGATAATCAAAGTACAGCTACTCTATCGCGTTGGAGGAATCCTGGAGATATTACAAATATGCCACGAGCAGTTTATAGAACAGCTTATAACTGGCTTGGTTCAGATCGTTACGTTGAAGATGCCTCTTTTTTAAGATTTAGATCAGCTACTTTTAGCTATAAGTTTAGTAGCGAATTTTTGAAGAATTTAAAGTTGGATGACTTAAATCTCTTTTTTACGGCAGATAATATTTTAACTTTTACTAAGTATAGAGGTCAAGATCCAGAAGTAAACATGAGAGGTGGAGATCCTTTTGGGATAGCAATTGATTATTCTAGAACACCACCAACTAGACGTTTTACAATAGGTCTTAGAACTAGATTTTAATAATAAACTATTTGATTCATGCGAACAAAAATTATATATACTTTAGCTATTTTGATAGCAATATTAAATCTCTCTTGCGATAGCTATTTAGATTTAAAACCTGAAAACGGAACCATACGTGAAGAGTTTTGGAAAACGAAAGAAGATATCCGAGCAGCAGTAATAGGTATTTATTCATCAATGTTAAATACACCTCCAGGTTTAGGAAGCGACCGAACACTTGCAGAATTTGTTTTTATGTATGGTGAGCTTAGAGCAGATATGATAAGTCCAGGAGGATTTATGGTTGACGATCAAATAGATATGCTTACTTCTAATGTATTACCTTCTAATAGTTTTACTAGTTGGTCTCAATTTTACCGTATAATTAATTTTTGCAATACGGTTATTGATTTGGCTCCAGAGGTTTTAGAAAATGATCCAACTTTAACACAATCACAACTAAATAATTATTTATCTGAAGCTTTAGCCATAAGAGCGTATTTATATTTTACATTAGCTCGTACCTTTAAAGATGTACCTTTAAAATTGGAAGCAACACTTTCTGATGCCGATAATTTTCAATTGCCTACAACTTCACAATCAGAGGTTTTTGATCAAGTGGTTATAGATTTAATTACCGCTGAAGGGTTTGCGGTTGAGGATTATGGAGTAGAAGTAGAAAATAAAGGGCGAATTACTAAAAGTGCTATAAACGCTATGTTAACAGATGTTTATTTGTGGCAAGCAAATTATGATGCGGCCTTGGCAACAGCCAATAAAGTAATAAACACAGGTAATTTTGCATTAATTGATGGAACTAATAATAATTTATGGTTTACAACTGTTTTTGCTAGAGGAAATTCTACTGAAAGTATTTTTGAGCTTCAATATACAACTCAAAATCTTAATCCGTTTTATAGCATCTTTTTACAGCGTCCGCAATATCTAGCATCACCAATAGTTCTAGAAGGTGTATTTGGAGTTGATTTTGAAGATGCTGAGAACAAAGATGTTCGTGGAGAAAGAGCTTCTATGGTGCCAGGCACTAACGAAATTTATAAATATACTGGTCTTAACGAATTTCAGCGTAAATCGTTACAAGAATCAGATACTCATTGGTTTGTATATCGTTATGCTGATGTATTATTAATGAAAGCAGAGGCTTTAAACGAGTTAAATCGTGGTAGTGAAGCTTTAGATATTATAGCAGATCTTAGACAAAAAAGAGCGGCTATTCAACTTACAGAAGAGCAACTTGGTGTTGATGACACTCAAGGGATAAGATTATATATTCTTGCTGAGCGTGCACGAGAGTTTGCCTTTGAAGGTAAGCGTTGGTTTGATCTTTTACGAAATGCTAGGAAGGAAGATTATAAATATTTAGATATTCTTTTAGCCGTTGCCCTGCAAAGCGCTCCTGCAAATCAACAACAAAGTATAATAGCTAAGATGAAAGACTCTAATAGTCATTATCTTCCTATAAATGAGAATGAGTTGTTTACAAATAAGGAACTTGTTCAGAACCCGTTTTACAAATAAAAAAAGAGTCATGAAAAAAATATTTAATTCACACAATTTATTTAGACTTACACTAGCTGTTGTAATGACTATTTTTATTCTTAATTGTACATCTGAAAAATTTAAAGAATCTACAGATGAGACACTTAATATTACAGAATTTTTAAGAGTAAATGATGATTATTCATTGTTTTTAGAGATTTTAGATGTTACTGGTTATGCTGCTTTTATGAATACATATGGTACATACACATTATTTCTACCTACTAATGATGCCATCACTCAATTTTTAAATGAGCAAGGTGTTAGTTCTGTAAATGATATGCCATTAGAATATCTTCAAGAATTAGCAAAGCTTCATATCTTACCAGAAGCAGTAAATACCACTTCTTTTAACGATGGAAAAATAGCAAGTCCTAGTTTACAGGGGCAATTCCTAATTACTGGTGCTGCTTTTATAGATGGAGCTTCAAGTATTACTGTTAATAAAGAAGCTCGTATAGTAAATTCTAACATAGTTGTTGGAAATGGAATTATACATGTTTTAGATAAAACATTACTTGTGGCAGATAAAACATTGGCTGAAACTTTTGAAGAAGATCCTTCACTTTCTCTTTTTACTGAAGCACTTAAGGTTACAGGTTGGTTTGATAGATTAAATGAACCTTTGACGTATGATGCCGATAGTATATCCAATCATTTAACAATTCTTGCTCAAAAAAACGAGGTATTTCAAGAAGCAGGATTTAGTAATATTGATGATTTAAAATCAAGATACAGTCATTTAGATGATCCTTTGAATCCAGAAGATAGTTTAAATTTATTTGTCGCGTATCGTATTGTACCAAGTTTAAGTTATTTAGCCGATTTAGCAGTAACACCGGCATCTCTTACAAAGGCTCCTCTAGAAGTTGTAACTTTTAAATTAGCTGCTGATAGCCTATTAATTAATGAACAAACTTTTGCTGGTGTTTTAGAAAAGGGCGTAGAAATTAATCGTAGTGAAAGTGACATTACTGCATCAAATGGTGTTTTACATTATGTTAAAGAGAATTTTTTCATTAAAAAAAGATTTCCATCACCAGTTTATTTTGATGTTGGAGATCAACCAGAAGTAAGACAACTTAGCTCAGTTTTTAGAAAACCTGATAATAGAGCTTCTTTCCTAAAAAGTGAATTAAGTAGAGTTGATTGGCCAGATAATCAATCTTTAATTTATCGAGCTCCTGCAATTGGTGATGGTGCTTATTTAGATAGAGCTTGGCACGGTGATATAATGGAATTAACTAGGTTCAGAAATGGGTTTTTAGACCCTATAACTTTTGATACACCAGTAATTATAAAAGGAACATATAAAGTTTGGGTGTCTTACAGACAAAATGGAAGATCTTCAGCTGCCGTTAGTGTAAAAGTTGATGATGTAACACTTTCAAGATTCATTAATTTCACAGAATATGGTAATACATCACTTCCAGAACGTGTCTTAGAATCTCAAGGTTATAAAAGACATATTGAGCCTCATACCAACAGATTTAATTGTAGACTAGCTGGTATTGTAGAGATTAAAACAACAGGAACACATAAGTTAACCTTAGAAGCTGTTCAAGATAGTAGAAATGGTGAAACTTGGATAGATATAGTTGAATTCAGACCTATAGATATGGATCAATTATATCCTAAGTTCGAATCGGGTGGTGACGGACTCATTTATGAATAAGCATCATAATTAATATAATTAATAATATTTAAACTAATCCATTAAGGATGATATCAATTAAAACATACACAAAAGGCTTTTTGGCCAGTTTTGCTCTTATTGCAGCTATTTCTTGCTCAGACCCTTGGGAAGAACGTAGTAATACGAACGACAAAAGCCTCACAGAAAATCTAAGTGAGCGTATACAGAATACTTCTGAAACTTCTGAATTTGGTAAGCTTTTAGTAGAAACAGGTTATGATACTCAGCTATCTAATTCTAAAACCTATACGGTTTGGGCTCCTACAAATGAAGCATTAAATCAGGTTGATCCCACTTTATTAAGTGATTTGAACAGCAAAAAATTATTTGTAAAAAATCATATTGCTTTAACAGCTTTTTCTTCAGTTACAGAAGCCGATACTGTTACCGTACAAATGCTTTCTAATAAATACTTAGAATTCAAAAATGGTAATGTTATGGCACAGTCGCCTGTTGTTACTACAGATCAATATGCTTCTAATGGGGTATTTCATATTATTAATAAAGCATTAGAGCCTAAATCTAATATTTGGCAGTATATAAATGAGAAATCTGGTACTAATGAAATGAGTGCATATTTATTATCGCTAACTGAATTTAACGTATACCAATCTGATAGTATAGCTAAGGCAAGTGAAGAAGAAATTCATGAAATGTACGCAGATTCATTAACTAACTCCTATCTTAAAAATATTTATAATCTAAATAATGAGAAAAATAAATATACTTTTTTCATGTTAGAAAATGATGGTTACAATTCAGAGGTAGAAAAAATGGAGCCATATTTAACAAAAAGCAATCAAGATTCTACAACCATTTATGCTAGGTACTTTACTACAAGAGATTTTGCTTTCCATAAGGCTGTAGCACGTGAGAATCTTCCAGATACACTTGTATCAAGTTTTGGAGTTAAAGTTCCTATTGATAAGAGTAATATTGTAGAAGAAGTGCAATTAAGTAATGGTATTGTTTATATAATGAGTACGCTTGAAGTACCTTTAGAAACAAGATTATTGACAACACAAATAGAAGGAGAAGAACCAGATAGTTTTAGTGAAAATAAACGTTCTAATACATATTATAGAGAAAAAGAAGATCCGGACGGAGTTATGTTTTATGATATTATGGTTCAAAATCATAAAACCCCTTTGTTTGCAATTAATTATAGTGCAAATAATTTATACAGTACAACCTATAAAGTGTATTGGAGGGCTATTAACGATATACAAGGGAATGATTTTCAGCAAACTTTACGCTTTGGAGGTACTATTTTACCAGATGGTACAGTAGAAAACCCAATAGCTGAACTTGAGTATACAGATGTGTTACAAGATGTATATGACGAAACATTTGTAGGCGAGTTTACTCTTGATGAAGCAGGTAGGCTAGACCTAATATCTCTTGTTGCTGCAAATACAGGAACAAACGGTAATAACACTCTAACTCTAGATTACTTAAAACTAGTTCCAGTAATTAAATAAATGTCTTTTAAACCAACTATTATGCTTAAAATATTGAAACTAACTAGTCTACTCTGCATACTTTTATTAGGTGGAATTGACAGTAACCTTTATGCTCAAGATTCTACATCTGTAGATTCTAAAAAAAATAAAGGAATCCAAGTTATTGGACTTATAAAAAATGCTAAAACAGGAGAGGGCATTTCTGGAATTAATATTGCTGTTGAAGGCTTTTCTGCTGCAATTTCAGACGAAGATGGAAGCTTTTCTATTAACGTACCACATCTTAATAGCCTACTTTTAGTAAGCGGGCAAAATTATCAAACTAAAGTTTTTCCTTTAAATAATAGAAATAAAGAAATTGAAATTAATCTTTTTGAAGATAGTTATTCTCAATTTTATCAAACAGCAAATTTATCTAGTACAGAACAATTGCAATATACTAGTCCAAAAGCAGCACAAGTGGTCGATTTTGAAAAAGACCAATGGGGAAATCCTGTTAATCAATCAGTAACAAGCTTCCTGCAAGGTCGTGTGGCAGGTCTTAACAGTGTTGGTAACTCTGGTGTACCTGGAGTTGGTTCTTATTTAACATTAAGAGGTTTTAATTCACTTTATGCAACAAATAAGCCCTTAATAGTTTTAGATGGAATGATTTATGATGATGAAGATTATGGTTCAGGAATTATTCAGTATAATATTTCATCACCGCTTTCAATGTTAGATGTAAAGGATATTGAAGATATAACTGTTTTAAAAGATGGTTCTTCATTATATGGAACAAAGGGAGCAAATGGAGTAATAATAATTACTACAACTCGACCAGTTGATTTAAGTACAAAAATCGATTTCACCATGTATGGAGGTATTAATGAAGACTCTCATGAATTACCTGTAATGAACTCTGGTGAATATAGAACTTATTTGTCTCAATTATTTGCTACCGGTGGAGCTAGTCAAGAACAAATTGCTGCTCAGCCATGGATGTTAGATAATCGTGATAGTGGATCTTATTACCAATACCACAATCAAACAAATTGGCAAGATCAAGTTTTTAAAAGCAGTGCAAATCAAAGTTATTTCTTAAAAATTAGAGGTGGAGATGAAATTGCAAAATATGGTATATCTGTAGGCTATTTAAATAGTGAAGGTATTGCAGGGAACTCTGATTTACAAAGATATAATGTAAGATTGAACTCTTCTTTACGTCTTTCAGAAAAGCTTTTAGTCAATGCTAATTTGTCTTTTGTTTATAATAATGAGAACCAAAACAATCAAGGGCTTGCATATAAAACAAGTCCAATTTATTTGGGTCTTACTAAATCACCATTTACAGCAGTAAACGTTATAAACGAAACAGGAGAAGTTTCTCCAAATCTAGCAGATGTTGATATTTTTGATGTAGGTAACCCAAATGCAATTATTGAAAATGGTATTGCTATAAATAAGAATTACAGATTCTTTGGTAATCTAAAATTTCAATATGATTTTACTAAAGCATTAAAAGCAAATCTTTTAGTTGGATTAACTTATAACAAAGAGCGTGAAAACTTTTTTATTCCAGATTTTGGTGTAGCAAACATTCAATCTCCAATAGAGTTAATTACAGCGACTAATCGTAGTGGTAGTGAAGTACAACGTTACTATTCTCTTTATACAGATGGTTTTTTAAGTTTCACTAAGGACTTTAATTATAAAAGTAATATTGATGTTCGTTTAGGTTTGAGAACACAATCAAATGAGTCTGAAAGTGATTTAGGATTAGGTTTTAATTCAGCTACAGATGACTTTACAACAGTTGGAGCAGGGAGTAATCTTTTAAGACAAGTAGGAGGAGCTTTAGGAGAATGGAATTGGTATAACGCCTACTTTAGCGGACAGTATAGTCACCTAAATAAATATTTTTTAACACTTAATGCTTCATATGATGGTTCAAGCCGATTTGGAGAAGATATATCTGCTACAGGTCTAGGTTCTTTATCAGCAGCATGGTTAGTTTCATCTGAAAAGTTTATGAAAAATTCAGGTATCAATTTATTTAAACTTCGCGCAAGTATAGGAATAAGTGGTAATGACGATATTGGAAACTATACAGCACAACAATTATATGTGTCTCAAAATTTATTAGGTATTCAAGGTTTGGTTAGAGGAAATATTGGAAACCCTGAATTAAAATGGGAAACGGTGCGTAAAATAAATTTGGGAACAGATTTATCGCTGTTTAATGAGCGTCTTAATGCATCTTTAGATGTTTTTGAAAATAAAACTACAGACATGATTACTTATGAAACATTAACAACTCCGAGTGGTTTTGATTATATTGTTTCTAATAGTGGCACTATGAATACCCGTGGTTTTGAAGTTGGACTTAATAGCCGATTAATTAACACACCGGATGTGAAATTCGATTTAGGCTTAAATGTAGCTAGATATAAAAATGAAGTTTTAGATATACCTAATGATAGAATTATTACTCAATTTGGAGGTGCAACATACATAACTGATGAAGGTCAAGATGCTAATTTGTTTTATGGATTTAAAGCAAATGGGGTGTATGAAACAACAGCTCAAGCAACTTCAATAGGACTATCTAAACGTTTAGAAAACGGAAGTTTAATGCCTTTTAGAGGAGGAGATGTTATTTTTGAAGATATTAATGGAGATAAAGTTATTGATAATGATGACCGACAAGTAATTGGTAATCCAAATCCAGATTTCACAGGAAGCTTAAGTACCAACTTTACTTATAAGAAATTAAGTGTTTCTGCTTTATTCAGTTTTTCAGAAGGAAATGATTTATACAATGGTGTACGTCAAAGTTTAGAGAAAATGAGTGGTTTCGAAAATCAAAGTACGGCAATAAACAATCGTTGGATAGCTGAAGGACAACAAACTTCAATACCAAGAGCTACTTGGGGAGATCCATTAGGAAATGCTTCATTTTCTAGTAGATGGATAGAAAATGGATCATACATAAGGCTTAAAACACTTGTTATATCTTACGATATTGATGTAGATTCTAAATCTATAAAATATATGAAGGTTTATGCTAGTGGAAATAACCTATTTACATTAACTGATTATTTAGGTTATGATCCTGAGTTTAGTGCATCATCATCTATTTTTGGTCAAGGTGCAGATATTGGTTTGATGCCTCAGTTTATGACAATACAATTAGGATTACGCTTAGGACTATAATGATTTTTAAAATGAGAAAAATGAGAACAATGATTAACAATATTAGTAAAAAAATCACTCTAGGAACCTTAGTCGTTTTTTTGGGTTTATCTTCTTGTCAGGATTATATAGAAGTTGAGCCTCAAGATAAATTAAACATAGATCAAGTTTACCGTGATGTTTTTGATGCAGATGCAGCCATAGTTGGGCTTTATGGCAAATTTATAGGCCTTGCAGAGAAATATGTTGTACTTAATGAATTAAGAGCAGATTTGCTTAGTCCAACAATTAATGCTGATTTAACGCTTCAAGAATTAAATGAACATTCAGTTAGTCAAAAAAATCCATACGCAAACCCTAAAGATTTTTATGAATTAATTAACAACTGTAATGATATTCTGAAAAATTTTCTATTAATGAGGGCAGATAATAGAATGGATGCGACCGATTTTAATCAACGGTATTCTGATGTTGGTGCTTTAAGAAGTTGGTTATATTTACAGTTAGGAATTCATTATGGAAGTGTTCCTTATATTACTGAACCAATTGCTAATATTAATGATGTTAAAGATTTAACTACTTATCCTAGAATTTCTTTTGATGAATTACTTGATGAGCTAATAGCATTTACTGAGGATTTACCTTATAAGGATTTGTATGCTACTGGTAGTTCTTTACTTATTAATGTAGATGGATTTAGTACAGAGAAATTTTTTATAAATAAAGGATGTCTTCTTGGAGATATTCAATTATGGAAAGGTAATTATTTAGAAGCTGCAAGTCATTATAAAAATGTCATGGAAACAGGTACAGGCAGTGGAAATGATTCTGAAGTTTTTGATACATATCGTGTTAAATATGCTGAGATTGCTTCAAATGAAGACTTAGCAGTAGGATATTTAAGATATAGAGAACAAGATGCTACTGGTTTAGTTATTAGCAATACTAAAGGTTGGGGTAGTATTTTTGCTCGTGAAGCTGATGTTTTGTGGAATACAGAATGGGTTTGGTCTATACCATATTCTTTTGTTTTTTCTCCTAAATACCCTTTTGTCGATCTTTTTGCTAATGATTATCTTATTAAACCATCTCAAGAAGCTATTTCGTTATGGGATAATGAGAAACAAAACAACGGAATTCCTTATGATGCTAGAGGTCAGAAATTCAGCTATTTTATGGATGGGGAAAATCCTGTTGTAAAAAAGTATTTATATAATTATATAGATCCAGTGACTAATTTTTATACCAATACTATTTCTTCAAATAAAACAGGACGTTGGATGCTTTACCGTGCAGCAAAACTTCATTTGCGTTTTGCAGAAGCTGCAAATCGTGATGGTCAACACAGAGTAGCTGATGCACTTTTAAATTTTGGCTTGCAGCGTGAATATACTGTTTCAGGAGAAACTGATGTAACAAATATAGAACAAACACATTTGCCATATCCATATAATTTTGATGCAAGACAAGGTGATTTCCCTTATTTCAGAAGTGATTGGCATCGAAATGGAGGTATAAGAGGTAGAGCTTATGTACAAAGAGCTGAAGTAGTTGGAGATAGTTTAATTTCTATTGAAGACAATCTTATTAAAGAAAGCGCTTTAGAATTAGCTTTTGAAGGTAACCGTTGGGGAGATTTAGTTCGAGTTGCTTTACGCCGTAATGATCCTGCATTTCTTGCTGATAAAATTCGAGATAAACTTATAAAAGAAGGTAATGCAAATGCTGAAGCTGTTCATTCTAGATTATTGAATACTGATAATTGGTATTTGCCATTTACATGGAAAGAAGACGAATAACTAAGGATTTAGCTTCCTATAAAATTAATAAAATAGATTTTTGTAACTATACATTTACGAAAATCTATTTTCTTATAATTAACCTATAAAATATCCCCTAAATTTATACTTAAAAAAGTAATATTATGTTAAAAAAAATAGTTACAATTTTAACAATTGTTTTTACAAACTCCATGATGTTTGCAGCTGATTATTACGTTGCTCCTAATGGTAATGATACTACAAATTACGGAACCATATCAAGTCCTGTTGAGTCTATTAAAAGAGCACAAGAATTAGCTTCATTTGGTGATACTGTTTATATTAGAGGAGGCAACTATATTATGCGAGAAGATCAAATAGATAGATATAAAGATATATGGGCTTATGTTACAGAATTAGATAAAAACGGAATAAACTATTTTGCTTACCAAGATGAAAAACCTGTTTTTGATTATTCGAATATAAAACCTGCTGATAAACGCATTTTTGCTTTTTACCTAACAGGAAGTAATATTCATATTAAAGGTATTGAAATAATAGGTGTTCAGGTAACTATTACAGGTCATACACAATCTGAATGTTTTGAAATAAAAGGAAGTAACAATACACTAGAAAATATTAGCATGCATAACAATATGGCTATTGGTGTTTATATACTTGATGGCTCTAATAACTTAATCTTAAATTGTGATGCTTACGAAAATTGGGATTCAGTTTCTGATGGAGGTAGAGGAGGAAACGTTGATGGGTTTGGTTGTCATGTTAGAAATGGTGACACAGGAAATGTTTTTAGAGGTTGTCGTGCTTGGTTAAACAGTGATGATGGTTTTGATTTGATTAATTCAGCAGAACCAGTATTAATAGAGAATTGTTGGGCTTTTTATAACGGATATTCATCTGTTACAGGAACAGGGAATGATTTAGTTGCAAGAGGTGATGGTACAGGTTTTAAAGCAGGAGGTTATGGTAAGGCAGCACAAACTTTTACCCAAGTTCGAGATAGATATTCGCCTATACCAATGAATACAGTTCAATTTTGTATAGCTGCAAAAAACAGATTAAGAGGGTTTTATGCAAATCATCATTTAAATGGAAATTATTGGTATAATAATTCTGCATTTCAAAACCCTGAAAACTATAATATGCTAAATTGTAAAGCATTAAATGCTACAGATTATGGTACAGATGTTGATGGTTGGGGGCATGTAATGGCTAACAATTTAGGAGCTGGTGCATCTTCGCCTTCAGACGAAGTAACAAAAATTGATAAAGCTCAATGTACTCTTAATAATAATTATTTTGATTTAAGTGTATCTATTACACCTGAAGATTTTATTGCTTATGATATAGAGTTATTAAAGGCACCTAGAAAACCAGATGGTAGCCTTCCCGATACTGATTTTTTAAAACTGGCTGCAGGTAGCGACCTTATTGATGCGGGGTTAGATGTAGGTTTTTCTTTTAATGGACTTGCTCCAGATTTAGGGTATTCAGAATTTGCAACTTTAAGTTTAAAAAAGAATGAATTGCTAAATAACTTTTCAAATTATCCAAACCCTTTTTCAAATGAAACCAGAATAGTTTTTAATTTAAAGCAAGCTTCAAAAGTAAAAACATATGTTTATAACTTAATGGGGGTAAAAGTATTTGAATTACCAGAAAGAACATTTTCTGGAGGTAAAAATGCATTCAATTTGAATAGAAATGATTTAGCATCAGGGAACTATTTATTAGTTATAAAAAGTTCTGATGGTCAAACGAATAGTAAACTTATTAGTGTATACTAATTAAATTAAAACGAGATATTTAAAACCAAGCCTTTGTACTTGGTTTTTTTATGAAAAATATTTTCGCTTTTATATTTATAGCGAAACTTACTTTTTCTTAATAAGTTAAAAAATAAAAAAAAACAAGGGTTATTATAATCTGTCTTGTAATTTGTTTAGTCTATGATTAATTATTATAGAATATTATCAACTAAATAAATTATTATGAAACATAAATTATTAATTGTCCTACTACTTTTTAATTATTTAACAGCTATTGCTACAGAAACTACTGTAAGTACTTCACAACAAGTTTTATCTGCATTATCAACTGCGTCAGCAGGAGATGTTATTTATGTTTTAGAAGGTACGTATACTTTTAATTCAAAATTTTCAATTTCTAGAAGTGGTACAAATGGGAACATGATTTCTTTTTTATCGCATCCAGATAATAATTCTAGACCTCTTTTTGATTTTTCTTCTATGTCTGAAAGTTCATCTAATCGTGCTATATCATTATCTGGTAGTTATTGGCATATAAAAGGTATTGATGTTTTTGGTGCAGGAGATAATGGCTTATTTATAAATGGAGCTTATAATTTAATAGAATTTTGCACATTTAGTGAGTGTAAAGACACGGGACTTCAAATAGCAAGTGGAGGAAATAATAATACTGTTTTAAATTGTGATTCCTTTTATAATGCAGATTCAAGTAAAGAAAATGCCGATGGTTTTGCATGTAAGCTAGATGCAGGAACTGGTAATAAATTTATAGGTTGCCGTGCATGGCAAAACCTTGATGATGGTTGGGATGGCTACTTAAGAGGAGCTGATAATATTACTACTACTCACGAAAATTGTTGGGCCATTAAAAACGGTTATTTAAAAGATGGAACCGTTGGTTCAGGAGATGGAAATGGTTTTAAAACAGGAGGTAGCGATAAATCATCTAGTGGCGTTAAGTTATTAAAGCATAATGCTAGTTATGCAAACTGTATTGCTGCTGGTAATGTATATGATGGATTTGACCATAATAGTAATAGAGGAGATGTTGTTATTTATAATTGTGCATCTTATAGTAACGGCAGAAATATAAATTTTAGTAGCTCTAACATAGCAAATTTACTTGAAATTAAAAATACCGTTAGTCTTTCTGGAAATAGCAGCGATAGTTACAGAGCAACTACATTAGACTTAACAAATAATAGTTGGCAGAATGGTATTGTAGTAAATGCTAGCGATTATGTAAGCTTAGATATAGCCTTATTAACATCAGCTAGAAAAGCAGACGGAAGTTTACCAGATATTGATTTTATGAAGGTGAATGCAGGAAGCGATCTTATTGACGCTGGTATTGATGTTGGTTTAGCTTTTAATGGTACAGCACCAGATTTAGGTCCTTTTGAAACGTCAACACTAGGTGTTAATGCGATTAATAAGTTTGAAGGTGTTTCTAATTATCCAAATCCTTTTTCTAGTGAAACCAATGTTGTTTTTAATTTAAATCAAGCTTCAAAGGTTAAAATATCTATATATAATTTGATGGGTGTTAAGGTGTTTGATGTTCCTGAAAAGAGCTATTCTCAAGGAAGAAATGCTATTGTTTTAGGTAGAAACAAATTAGCATCTGGTAATTATTTACTAGTATTAAAAGGAAAAGACACCCAAAGAAGTAGTAAAATAATTACTATTCAATAGTTTAAATATAGTTGTTTGTTTTCAGATTTTTAGTCCATATGAAAAACCTCTTTTAAAGGTTTTTCAATGGGCGAATTATCTGGATTTGTTTCCATAATATCTCCCATATATGCCCACCATTTTTTTACTATAGGATGGTTTGGTAAATAATCTTTGTCAAAGTTTTTACTTATTTTTTGTACAGCAAAAAGTATCAAGGTTTCTTCATCTAAATAAATACTATAATCTTGTATGCCGGTTTCAGAAAGTAACGCAGAAAGTTCTGGCCATATTTCGTCGTGTCGCTTTTTATATTCTGTCTCAAAACCAGGTTTTAATTTCATTTTAAAGGCGTTTTTTATGGTGTCATTCATTTATTTTGATGGTTTTAGGTTAATGTAAACAGGTTTGTTTCTATTACAGATAATTTCTCCATTTTCGTATTCTAATTCGGCTACTTGAATAGAGCTTCTTCTTGTAGCATAAGAATCTATTTTATTATTATCTGGTGTTCTTTCAGGATGTGTAAAATAAAACACATAGGCTTTCTCTCCTTGAACAATAATATCAGGATGTCCGCCTTTTACCATGTCGTCTTTCCCAGTTCCTGGGATTTGTAAAATATTCTTTTTTTGGCGTTTCCAATTTATAAAGTCTTGAGAAGAATAAACACCTAGTCCTTTCCAGGCATCATTAACCATCCAATTTTTACCTTTCCAATAAAAAACATTTGGTCCTTCTCCTCGATCTTTTATTGCTCTTTTTCTGCTATCTACCCAATGGTATAAATCTTCACTATCTGCATAATAAATTGATTTCCCATCATTTTCATTATTGTAATACATACGCCATGTGCCATTTGGTAATTGGAAAACATCGGCATCTATACAACGTTCTGAAGCTAGTTTTAATTTGGATTCGAATTTCCAATCAATTAAATTTTTACTTGTTAAATGAATTATTTGCCTCGGGTGGTACCAATCTTCAAAAATACCAGGAACAATAGTTAAATACATATGATATATACCGTCATGTTCTAATACATCGGGAGCCCAATATGTAACATCTTTTATATCATAATTTATATTACAAGTTTCTTTATACTTCCAATGGGCACCGTCTTTAGATTCGGCTACACCTATTTTAGTACCATGTACCCAAGCAACACCTTTTGCAGAACTATCACTCGCACGTCTATTTGTATAGAACATAAACCATTTTTTTTCCTTTGCGTTCCAAATAATTGATGGGTCGGCAGCGCCATTAAAAACAGGGTCTTTAAAAAGAGGTTTATCTGCTATATTATTTTTTTTAACAGTATTATTTGTCTTGCAAGACACGCAAAATAGTAGCAATATTAAATATATGAGTTTTAACTTCATTTAATTATCAAGATTATTTTAATTCAACATTTACGGTTTTATCATCTTTAATAAATTGATTTTGAAGTAATGTTTTCATTTCAGCTAATACAGAAGCATTTTCATTAATTAAATTTTCTTTTTCTTCAGGATCTAATTCAATATTATATAGCTGATAAGTTGCTGGTGAATTATCTTTATAACGGTTTCTAATAATTTTCCAAGGCTTATGTATTAGGCTTTCTTGTTTGTGTCCACGAACATAAATGTCATGTGTTGTTTCTTCTTGAGAATTTAAAATTGAAGGCCAAGTATTAACACCTTCAACACCTTTAGGAATGTCTACATTAATTAATGAAAGTATTGTTGGCATAACATCTGAAACCGACATGAAATTCAAATTGTTTTCAGAATTTAAGTGGTTTTTCCAATATAAAATGGCGGGTACACGTATAGCTCCTTCGTAGTTAGAAGCTTTCCAGTCGCGTAGTGGTTCATTATTTCCTAATACAGGATTTGGACCATGTTCGCCGTTATATTGATAAGTTGGGTACCATTTTTCCATAGCGCCATTATCGCTCATAAAAATAACTAATGTATTATCTTCTATATTTAGCTCCTTTAAGGTTTTTAAAACCTTTCCAATACTGTGATCCATATGAGCCATTGCTGCTGCGTAATCTCTTCTAGAATCGTCTGCAATAGTCTCTAAATAAGGTTCTTTCCATTTGTTTTCTTCTTGTAAAGGAAAATGAGGAGCGCTATGTGCCAATTGTAAGTAGAAGCTTTTAGTAGTATCTCGTTTTGTAGTTAGCCATTCTATGACTTCTTTTGTTAATAAATCGGTAGTATGGCCTTCTTCTTCAATCATTTTATCATTCCTGTACCAACTCGCATCTCCATTTTTATAACGATGTGTATATTGATCTATTTGTCCGTGAAGAAACCCATACGAATAGTCAAATCCAAAGGCATTTGGGCCATTTTTTATATCTAATCCTAAATGCCATTTTCCAAACAATGCATTTTCGTAATGATGCTTTTTTAGCACTTGGGGTAAAGTTGTAATAGAATCTGGAAGTGTTTTTTTACTTTTTCCACTAATAGGAGCCACTATACCAATTCTACTGGCAGGCATACCTGTTAACAAAGATACTCGCGATGGAGAACAGGTTGGGTTTGCATAAAACCTATCTAACTGCACACCATTATTAGCGAGCCAGTCGATATTAGGTGTTTTAATTTCAGAACCATGATAGCCAACATCATTCCAACCAGCATCATCTGCTATAATAACTAGAATGTTAGGATTTTGTTTTTTTACTTTTTGCTCTGTTTTTTTGTTACAACTTAATATCAAAAAGCATAGAAAAAGGAAGAGGAGATTTATTGATTTAAACATAAATATTACTTGATTTTTAATTGAAGGGAGCTATCATTTATTTCAAATTCGTTGTTTTTCAATAGTGTTATTATTTCAGCACCAGCTAATAATACAGGGCCATAGCCATGAGCCGCATAAATATTTATAGGCCTGTAATAGTAAAATGCAGGATCAAAGCCCATACCTGTACCTACACAAGTTCCTTCAACATGGCCTTTTGTGTTTACTTTTGTTGATATGGCATTCCAAGCTAATAATGCTATTGGAGAATACACCATTTTTTCAATATAACCTCTATTTATAGCTTTTGTAATTGCGTAGGCATAAATAGCAGTTGCAGATGTTTCTAAATAAGTGTCATTTCTATCAATAAGTTGATGCCAAAAACCTGTGCCATCTTGATATTTCACAAGCCCTTTAATATGTGCTTGCAATTGTTTTAAAACATCATTATAACCTTCATGATTCTTTGGCAGTACTTCTAATAGTTCTACAAGTGTCATGACTGCCCAACCATTAGCACGTGCCCAATGAAATTCTGGGTGTTCATCCATAGCCTGCACCCAACCATGCATATATAAATTATTTTCTGTGTTGAACATACGTTCTGAAAATTGACGAACTTGTTTTACGGCATCATCAAAATATTTATCATCTCCTGTTAGTTTTCCCATTTGTGCTAAAGCGGGAACACTCATAAATAAATCATCTAACCATAATGTGTTAGGTTGTGGCCTATTTCTAGCTAAAGTACCATCTGGTAAACGAAATTGTTTGTTGCTTATATAATTAATAAAATTATCAATTAAAGGTTGAAGATTAGCATTTGACCCTGATCTTTTGGCCTTAATCATAGCAGCACAAATAGCACCGGCATCATCTAGAGCATGTGGTTTTAATGATTTTTTTATTGGAGATGCAAAATCTTTGTTGTTTGCTAGTTGTTTTGAGTAATATGGAGCTATATCTGCAAAAATTTGTAACCTTTTATTCGTGTAATCGGCATATTTTTTATCACCTGTAGCATCTGTTACGGCTAACATTCCTGCATAGGTAACACCCCATTCATAACTTGTAAGTCTAAAGGCTCCTTCTTCAAAAATAGTATTTTCGCTAAGGTCTTCTAAATTAGTTATTTCCTCTTTTGTTTTATTATCTAAAAGCTTAGAAGCAGTATTTGTTTCTAAAAATGAATATACTTTGTCTAAGGTTTTTGTAATATCTTCAACAGACCTAACTCCATATGGAATAGGGTAGTCCGGTTGTAAAGCATGTAAAGGCGCATTGGTGTCATTTTGCGGTTCTTCTACCACTTCTTTTTTTACTGAATTTGTACAGGAAACAAAACAAATTACTGATAAAAATATTAAATTTTTTTTGATACTGATGGTATTTGTAAATGTCTTAATATTCATTTCTTTGGTGTCATTTTAGTTGGTTATTTTAATATCTATCTCTGTAGAAAGTTGATTGGTTACTTTATTTAAATAGTTAACAAAAAAAGCTTCATCAACAAAACCAGAATCGCTAAGTTCCCAACCAGCAATGGCATAGTAACCAATAGGTTTATTGTTTTCAATTTTAAGTTTTGCTAAAAAAGTATTAGAAAGTGCACCTGTTTTTGGAGCTTCTGTATAACCAAGGTATAATTCTTTAGGAACAATTAGTGCCATTCCTAACCACCACTTTTTATCGTAGGTTTGTTTATCATGTGTGTATAGTGCAACGTAATTTTCATTCTCATTAATTATAGATAGTTCCTTATCATTATTAATGTTTACAATACCAACAACTAAACTTTCATCACCATGAATACCAGAAATAGACACGGTGTTTTTATATCCATATAAACCAGGATAAATTGTTGTGGTTTCTTTTACTGAATAGTTTCTGTTACCTTCATTAGGTTGCCAGTTTTGATAGTTATAGTTTAAAATAGATTTTTGTGATCCTTCTACAAGAATTTTGAAGGTTGTTTTTTCAACATTATTTATAGAATCGTTTACTGTTACACCTAGTCTCATTAATTCGTTTCTTGTGGCAAGTGCATATCCTCCAATACCTATTGAATTTCCTACTGCTAAAATATCTCTGCCCCAATCTTCCATAACATGGTAATTATCTTCTACAGCGCCTTTAGAGTTTATACCTACTTGTTCTGGAGACATGGTTGATACTTTTTTTCCAAAAAGGTCTTTTGCGTTTCTTCCATCTAAATAATGCCTAAAGCCAACTTTATCATTTTCCCAAGAAGGACCATCGGTTTGGTATTGTTGATACCCGATACTTTTTGGTAATTGGTTTGCCAACATTATTTCAGCGGTTTTTGGTACAACAGGTGTCGTTGAAGATTCTCTTTTGCCAAATCGAGCACTAGTTCTAATTTTATAATTTGGCTTTTTATTAGTCCATTTAAGAGTTATTGTTTTTTTCTCTTGTGCAGAAAAATTGGCAACAAAAAAGAGTTCGTCCCAGTTACCATCTTCATCTAAATCATTAAGTTGAGAAGGGATGGTGTCTAAAGCATTAATTAATAATGGATAATGATTAATACTGTCTGAAGATACAAGGTTTCTTTTTATAGAAATAGGTTTGTCTGTTAATTCAAAATCAGAATTATTGGTTAGTATAATTTCTTGTAGAACTTCCTTTTTACAAGAAAACAGCGATAGCGCTATGACTATTAATGAGATGGTGTTTCTTTTCATTGTTTCGTCTTATTAAGTTTTATTTATTTTACGGCAACATCCCAAACCTTTGATAGTTTAGATGTTCCTTTAGGGCCTTTAATTTCAAGTACTACAACATATTTCCCAGCTTCTTTGTATTGATGTATTGGGTTTTGTTCAGATGACGTTTGCCCGTCACCAAAATCCCATTTCCAAGATTCTATATCGCCATTTGATTCATCTAAAAATGAAATGATACGATTTTTTATGTCTATAGTTTTAAAACGCCATTTTGCTTCTATATCTTTTTTAAACGAATTTTCTAGAGGCATCAGTTTAAAAGGTAAGCTGTAGCTTGCATTTCCGTACATAGTATGCTCTTTAGATAAATTCCAGAAACCATTATTTTCTTTTGTGTTTACATCGTCGTAATCAATTACTGCCCAGCATAAACCAATATTATTATTTTCTTGTAAAATAGATTTAATAGCTCTTTCTGGATTATTACCTGCATAATCAAAAGGTGTTACCCAAAACTCAAGAATGAGCTTACCTGCTTCACCTGGTTTAAAATTATAATTATAAGCTTTGTTTGCATAGGGTAAGTCTTTAATCCAAGGCTGACTACCCCAAACCATGGTCCAATCTTTATCTTTTGCAGGAGTGAAAATATGGTAATTTTGAGCGTGAACACCATGAAAAGAAAAGTAAGCATCCATCATACTTAAGCTTTTGTTTGGGTGAAACCTATCAATAAATGGACCTCCAGATAAATCGGCATCTACAATTAATTCGAAGGTATCATTTTGTAATCCTGATAACGAAAAATTCCAATAATCATCATAGGCTTCATATAAGAAATACAAACGATTTAATCCTTTTACCCAACCAACTTTTACTGTTACATCTAGGTTTTTTAAATCTGCTTTAGAATGTTTTCCGCTATCTTCCCATAATTGATCCATACCTACAGAGTAACTTTCTGGTACTATATCCCAGTCTTTAGTATCTCCATCAATTCTAGGAATCATATTTGTTGGAAATTGAAAAACTTGAAAGGATCTAGTTTCTTGTGAAACGGCTTTTATCCATATAAGAAAACAAAGAACCCCTGTTGTTATTAGTGTTTTATTCATTACTATTTTAATCTATATATTTTTATATCATCTATTTCTTGTCTAGATTGGGTCGTTCTAAATCCAAAATATCCTTCCTTAAATGGATCTTTATCAAAATATGAGAAATATTCCTTATTATCAACAAACACTTTAACTACACCATTGTAAATAATTGTTTTTATACTATATGTTTTATTCGCTTTTAATAAGAATTTTTGATCTCTTAAATCTTTTATAAGATATCTTTCACCAGTACCTAAATACTTTCTAAAGCGTGTTGTTGTATTTGTATTACCGCCAATGCCAAAATAATAAAGTTTTAAATTATGATATTGAGAAAAGGTTCCTTTCCTAGTAAACAAATTCAGGTTTTCAGGATCATTAGCCATCCAAAATTGGTTTAAATCAGATAGTCTATCATTTAATCCATCTTCCATTATAACTTTGCGTTTATATTCTATTAAAAGATTTCCTGAAAGCTTTTTGTTTAACCAAACAGTAGCGCCACAATCTACATCAATAATTAATTTTTTATTGATAATGCCAATTTTGGTATTACGTAAAGTATCTGTTTCTATTTTCCATTCAGTAAGATTTTTATCAAAGGAGTCTTCAAATAAAAGTGCTCCTTTTTCATAATCTATTCTTTCAATTACTTGTGCATTTGATATAAAACTTAAGCATAAAAAAAATAAAAATAGGGTCCATTTATTTTGAATATTAATCATAACAAAACTCATAATGGTTTATTTCTTTTTAGTTAAAAAGGCCTTATTTATTAATATGAATTGTGATTTTATTTTTATTCGTTGCTTTTGGAGCGATTGTTAATATGCCATCTTGAAACATTTCGTTTTGTGCTAAATAGGTTTTGTTATTTACTTTAACTGAATTTGGTTTTTTATCTAAATGAAATTTTACGATATATGTTATTTCATTTCCATTAAATTCACCTTGTGTAGCATTAATATTTAGTACAATGTTGTTTTCTGAAACTTCTGATTGAATTAGGGTTGTATTAAATTCACCTTTTTGATAGTCTAAACTTTTACCATCATCATTATAAATTGTAAAAGTATTTGATGCATTAGGATACACATCTAAAGTTAATTTTGAAATTTCTTTTTCACCAACATATTGTATTGGTTCTTGAGTTGGAATAATAGCGCCTTCTTTTACAAAAATGGGTAATTTATCTAAAGGAGATAAAACATTGTAATGCTTTTTGCCTTCAAAGGTTTTACCTGTCCAATAGTCTGTCCAAGTACCTTTTGGTAAATAAACAACTCGTGTTTGCGCTCCTTTTTCTGTTACCGGACAAATCATTAAACTTTCACCCAGCATGTATTGATTGGTTATATTATAAACGTTTTCATCTTCTTGATTAGCTAATACTAAAGCTCTCATAAGTGGTGTGCCTTTAGTATGATTTATATATGAATAGCTATATAAATATGGCATTAAACTATAGCGCAAATTATCATACTTCGTAAAAACACGTAAGGCATCATCACCATAATTCCAAGGTTCTTTATAATTAGGGTGTTCCATTCCGAATAAATGGGCAATAGGACTTAATAACCCGAACTGACACCAACGAATGTATAATTCTGGGTCAGCTACATGCTCGAAACCACCCATGCAGTGTGCCCAATTACCAACACCAGAAAGACCAATGTTTAATCCAGCTTTTATTACTGGCTCAAAATATTGCCATTCACTAGGCCAATCGCCAGCAAAAATAAACGGATAACGTTGAATACCTGCAAAGCCTTCGCGGGTATTATTCATACCTCTAATATTGTTATAATCTTGAAATTTCTCATAGGCAGCTTTCGCATAAGCTAAAGGAAATACATTATGTAAAGCTTTAATTGATTCGCCTTGCGGACCTGTTTTATTGCTTTCGTTTGCTTTTCTACCAAAGGCACTTCCTTCATCGGTTTTTAAAAACATAGCACCTTGGTCGGCAACACGTTTTACACCATTTTCAAACCACCAATCGACAGATTTTTGATCGAAAAAATTAACAAATTCACCAGGGTTATTTTCTTCAGGATATACAAATCCTTTTTCTCTAGCTTCATCAAGCAGTCGTAATTTTTTACCATTATCAAATCGTGGTCTTAAATGAACACCAACCATATTCAATTTTAAATCGTATAAATCTGAAAACATTTTTTCTGGATTATCAAAAGTTTCACGCCACTCAAAGCTTGTTGCTCCTTTTCCTCCGTTTTCACCAAAAATGCGCCATGTAGAATCTAGATGTAAAACATCTAACGGAATTTGTAAATCTCTAAACTTTTGAGCTAAAGCCACCACGTAATCTGTTGATGTATCTTCTTCATGTCCCCATGTTCCTCCGCTATAGGTTCCAACTTGTAATCCTAAAGCAAATTTTGGTAATAAAGGTGATTTTCCTGTAATAGAGGTATAGCCATCTAAAATATTAGTAAATGTTGGTCCGTAAATAAAATAATAATCTAATTCACCGCCTTCAGCACTAAAGCTATAGCTATTTGAGTTAGTTGAGCCCATATCCCAAGTAGTTGGATGTGCGTTATGAAAAAAGATACCATATCCTTTTGTGCTCATAAAAAATGGCACTGGACTATAATTAGCTTTAAGCACATTGTATGCTCCAGTAATATGAGGTCTTCCAATACCTCTACCAACATCTAATCTTACTTTTTTACCACGTCTGTCTAAAAAGTCCATACGCTCACCAAAACCAAAGAAATGCTCATCTGGTTGTAGTTTTTTTATAGCACTAACGGTTTTGTTTTCTTGAAATGAACCTAAGTTGTTATTTGTTTCTGATGATAATAAATTTCCTTTAGTATCAAAAAATTGAATTCCAAAAGGTTGTTTTTGAATTTTTAATTGAAGTAGGGCAGTAGTGATGTTAATAATAGACTCCGTTTCTTCTAATTTGTAGTTTACAGCATACCAATTGTAATTAGAAACCATCCAAGGTTCGTTAGCCTCAAAATTATTATTCCAACTGGTTCTATATCTAATAATTGATGGTGTACAAAGTTCAATAATTACAGTTCCGTTTTCTGTTTGTAATTTGATTATATTTTCTTTTTCTGAAATAACTTTTTCATAATTACCTATATGCTTTTGAGCATTAGTGTTTAATGATGTTAAGAACATGAAAAAGCAATAAAAAATCAAAAAATTATATTTCATAAGAATAAATTATGGTGTTTAAATTCAAAGATATTTGTTTACTGTTTTATTGGCATCCTGTGCTATACTGGAATTTTATTTAAAAAACAAAAAGCGTTATAATAGAAATTTATTATAACGCTTTTTTAATTAACTAAACTAAACAATTATTGTGGATATCCAGGGTTTTGATTTAATTTAGGATTTGCTTCAATTGCAGCTTTAGGTATAGGGAAAATAGTTCTATAAGCTTCAGAAGCTTGTTTAAACTCCCAAGTATTTCCAAATTCACCAAAACGGATTAAATCTCTTCTTCTTTGCATCTCAAAGGCTAATTCTCTACCTCTTTCATCTAATATATCGTCTAAGGTTAATGAAGCTAATGGAGCAGCATTACTTCTGTCTCTAACATCGTTAACTATAGGTAAAGCTAAATCAAATTTACCTTGTCTAGCTAAAGCTTCGGCTTTTATTAATAATACATCTGCATACCTTATGAAAGCAATGTCGTTACCTGCACTACCTCCATTTGTTTTAGGGTCTAAGCCCCATTTTATCCATTTTAAACCAGCGTTCATTGGTTGCAAACGAATACCTGTAGCAGGAATAATAGTGTAAGGAACTGGTCCTTCTGTAGAAGTTTCAGGATCATATAAGCTAGAGTTATGATCTGGAACGATACGTTCTACCATAATTGTTTCGCCGTTTCTAGGATCTTTTAAATCGCCATAAGGTATAATAAGATTTTTTCTGTCATCTCCGTCTTCATATAAAGCAAGAACAGATGGTCTAGTTCCAAAACCATTTTGAGGGGTATATGGTAAGCCAAATAAACCACCTTGAATTCCAGGAAGTACTTTTTGTACTAATGGATGTCCAACACCACCAGATACATCAGGTGAGTAAACAGCTCCAAAAATAAACTCGTTGTTACCTTCGTTATTGGCAACAAAATTGTCAAAATAATCAGGCAATAAGCTATAAGCTCCAGAGTTTATTACTAAATCAGCATATTCTATGGCTTTAGCATTTTGTTCTGTACCAGTATATACTTCTGCATTTAAATATATAGTTGCTAATAAAGCTTGAGCAGCTTCTTTAGTAAACCGACCATAATAGCTACCGCCAGCTTCTGCTTTAGTAGGTAAATCTGCTGTTGCAGCAATTAGTTCTGAAGTAACAAAATCAAAAACTTCAGCTCTTGTATTTTGTTCTGGTAAATTTAATGCATCTACTTTAGGAAGTGTGAAAACAGGAACATTTCCAAATAAATCCATTAAAAAGAAATAAGCATAAGCACGTAAAGAGTGTAACTCTGCAAGTGGACCAGCAACTTCATCTTCTGATAAGGCAGAACCTTCTAAAGAAGCAATAAGTGCATTAGTTTGTCCAACCGTTTTGAAATAAGAATTCCAAGTTCCATTAATATAACTATGACTTGGAGTCCAAGTATGTTCCATTAATTCTGCAAAGTTAGCGCCTCCCCACCAACCTTGGATTTTCTCATGAACGACTACTTGATCTCCAGGAAGTTCTAAACATCTATATTCTACACCCATACCCGTTGTACGAGCAAAGTTTCTATATATTCCTGACAGGGATGATAAAACTTGTGCTTCGTTAGAATAAAAAGTCTCAGGCGTGTATATTGAATATACCTCTTCTTCTAGAGTACATCCTGATAAAATGACTAATAGACAGCTAATGCTAAGTAACTTAGCTCTTTTTGTTATTATTTGTATATTTTTCATACTATGTTTCTTTATATTTTTCATAGGTTTCTAATTAAAAAGTTATACTAGTTCCTATTTGGAAAGTTCTTGGTCTTGGATAAACAAGATAATCTATACCTACAGATCTTGTTTTAACTTCTGGATCGAATCCTGAATAGCCTGTAATAACAAATAAATTGCTTCCACTTACATAAACTCTAGCTTTTTTTAGGAAACTCACCTTATCTACATCAAAGTTATAACCAATAGTTAAATTGTCTAATCTTAAATAACTACCATCTTCTAGCCATTGTGAAGAAAATTGAGCTGTTTGCGTTCTACTTGCTCCAATATTTAATGCAGAATTAAGAACATTTACTCCAGGTGCTTGACTAACATACGAAAACTCAGCAGCAGTGTTGTTGTAAATGTCATTACCAATAACACCTCTAAAATTCATAGACAGTTCTAAATTCTTGTAATTAATAGTGTTATTAAAACCAAATGTCCAATCTGGGTTTGCGTTACCAATTGCAAGTTCATCGGGCCCATCAGTACCATCTACATCAAGATACGTTTCTAAACCATTAGCATCATACCCTGTAAATTCCCATCCGTAGAATGTATTTAAAGGTAATCCTGGTTTAATTATTTGGGTATTGGCATTATTACCAACTACACCAGAACCACTTGATGTTCTAATTTCATCTCTTTGAAAGTTTTCATTAGAAAGACTAATTACTTCATTCTTATTTGTTGAAAAGTTTAAGTTAGTAGACCATTTTAAATCTTCTTTATCTATAATATCAGCATTTAAATTTATCTCAATACCTTTATTTTCAACTTCTCCAACATTAGCCCATTGAGTAGGTACTACTGATGGTGCAGCAGTTGAAAATTGTAATAATAGATCTGTTGTCTTTTTTAAATAATAGTCAACAGAACCTGAAATACGTTGATTGAATAATCCAAAATCTACACCAAAATTTAGCTGACTTGTTTCTTCCCATTTTAAATCTGGGTTAGGGAAATTGGTAGGTAATACACTTGGAATCGCTTGTCCTCCAAAAACATAAACAGCAGAACCTGCAATAGAAAGTTGTTCTCTGTATAAGTTATTAGGGATTTCTTGGTTACCAGTAATACCGTAACCAATTCTTAATTTTAAGTTACTAATTTTTGAATCAGACATGAAATCTTCATCAGCAACATTCCAAGCTAAAGCACCAGATGGGAATGTTCCCCATTTATTGTTACCTCCAAATCGGCTAGAACCATCTCGTCTTAATGTAAATGTAACTAAATATCTATCTTTCAATTTGTAGTTTATACGACCATAATAAGAAGACAAACGATTCGCATCTTTAAAAGAGGTATTAGATTGAATAGAACCTGATTGGATTAAATTCCATTGCGTAGCATCTGACACAAAGTTATTTGCAGATGTAAAGGTGTTTTCTGTTAAAAATCTTTGGTAAGAATAACCTGCTAAAACTGTAATGTGGTTATCATCATCAATTTGCTTATCATAAGTTAGGTTGGTTTCAGCTAATATATTAGAGTTTTTATACTTGCTAATAGAAGCTGTTCCTCCTTGTCCTTCTCCTGCTGGGTGAGTTGATGGAATATTAGTGAATCTACTTACGTTTTCACTAGAGTGCCCTATGTTAGATGATAACTTTAAACCATCTATTATTTCAAAAGATGTATTTAAATTACCTAATAATAAAGAAGTATCACTTTCATCTGTAACATCTCTCCAAGAAACAGGGTTTACTCTTAATGCTCCAATTTGGTAATAACTACCATCTGGATTTCTAACAGGTAATGTTGGAGCCCAACGAAGTGCATCTTTCAAGATATTACCACCTTCATCTCCAATATTAGAGTTTACAGCAGCTCTTTGGTCATCAATATTAGCATAGGTTAAATTTATACCTATTTTTAATCTATTATCAATAGCAGAATGATTAGCATTTAATCTTCCTGTATATTTTTCAAGTTGAGAATTTAATAAAGTTCCTTCTTGATTATTATAGCCTAAAGAACCTGTAACATTCGTTGTTTCAGAACCTCCTGCAAAGGATAGGTTGTGATTTTGTGTTATAGCTGTTCTAAAAACTTCTTTTTGCCAATTAGTATTTACTCCTTGATCAGAATACGGTAAACTGTTGCTATTTGCGTAGTCTCTATACTCATCTGCAGATAAAAATGGAAGATATTCGGGAACACTTGAAACTCCAAGATACGAGTCGTAAGTTAAAAAATCGCCATATTTTCCTTTGTTTTTTGTTGTAATAACAATAACACCATTTGCTCCTCTAGATCCATAAATAGCAGTTGCTGAAGCATCTTTTAAAACATCAATACTTTCTATATCAGCAGGATTTATTAAACTTAAAGGGTTTATCGATTCTTCAGATAAAGGTGAAGAACCAGAAGAAACCGTCCTAACTTGATTATTTGCACTTCCAAATTGTAATGGAACACCATCAATAACATAAAGCGGATCATTTCCAGCAGATATTGAACTTGTTCCTCTAATTCGAACTGTAGAAGAAGCACCTGGCTGACCACTACTTTGTACAATATTTACACCTGCTATTTTACCTTGTAAAAGTTGCTCAGGAGTAACAGGTAACGCATCAATAAAACTTTCAGATTTAATAGAAGCAACAGCTCCAGTTACGTCTTTTCTTTTTAAAGTTCCATAACCAACAACTACAACTTCATCTAATTCCGAATTATTAGATTCCATTGAAATATTATAAGTCGTTTCAGAGCCAATTGTTTTTTCTACATTATTATATCCAATATAAGAAAACACTAAAATTTCTCCAGGATTTGCTTTAATAGTATAGTTACCATCAAAATCTGTACTTGTTCCTTTCTGAGTATCTTTAATAATAACATTTACACCAGGTAATGGAATATTATTTTCGTCTGTTACTGTACCACTAATCTGATTTTGAATAGCCGTGTTTGTAATAGAGGGCAAATCGCTTTCGTCTTTTAAAACAGCTGGCTTTTTCTTTACTATAACGGTTTGGTTTTTGCTAAACTCGAAGGTGAAATTTATAGGTGCTAAAAACTTATCTAATAGTACACCTGCTTTAATAACGCCTTTTTTTAATTGTAATTCTGGTGCTTTCTTAATTAAATCATGCCTATAAACAAACTTATAATCGGTTTGCTTATTTATAAGCTTAAATAACTGTTTGACATTTACAGTCCTATCTGAATCAATTATGATGTCGGTATCCTGTGAAAAGGCATCTTTAGACCCAAAAGCAAAGGAAATTGTACAACATAAGAAGATAAATGTTTTCATAATACATTTTAGAAGTTTATCCTTTTTACAGAATACTTCCCTAATAAAATTAATTTTCATAATTTAGTCTTGGTTTTAGTTAAACGTGGTTTTAATTAATTAATCAACTAGGAAAAAGGCTATTACCTTCGAACGTTTAGCCTTTTCCTTTTTTTATTTCACAATAATTGTTTTTTTGCTAATATTAAATTTTATGTCTTCCTCTCCAGTTGCCTGAATAAGTTCTAAAATGTTCTCTATCGATTTAGTACGTTCTAAAATTCCTGTAAAAACATAATTTTTTCGTTCTGCTGTTTCAAAAACAACTTCAACATTATACCAGCGAGACAATACTTGCATCATGTCTCCTAGAGTTTCTTCGTTAAAAGAAAAGTTTCCTTTTACCCAGGCAATTTCTTGCATCGCATCAATTTCTGATACTTTTATTGAATTAGGGTTTTTATTGTTTATAATAGATTGTTGGTTCGGTTTTATGGTTTTCTTTGTATTGCCACTGTTAACTTGAACACTACCATTTACTAATGTTGTAGCAATTTCATCCTCGTTATTATAAGCTTTAATGTTAAACTCTGTTCCTAAAACATTAATTTCTTGTTGCTTAGTAATAACTTTAAATGCATCACCATTATGATTTGTACTTGGAGATACTTCAAAGTAAGCTTCACCATATAACAGTTCTACTATACGAGTTTCACCTTTTATAAATTCTGTTGGATATTTTATTTTTGATTCTGAATTCAACCATACTTTTGTACCATCAACTAATTTGATAAAGAATTCGCCTCCGCGAGGAATTGCTAAATAATTATAAGAAGGAGATTTTTTTGTGTTTTTATTTAGTAATGTTTCAGAATACACAAGTTCTTCTCCATTACTACTAACTTTTTCCGATTTATATGCTTTTCCTTTTTCAAGATGAACTTGGTTGCCATTTTCTAAAGTGAGGATGGCTTTACTAGAGCCAATATCTATAGGTGTTGTATTTACAACTTCTATTTCCTTTTTATTATTATGTATGAAACCTAAAGTTAATAATAGAGCAAAAGAAGCAGCTATGGCTATTTTTTTGTAGATGGCTATTCTGCGTACTTTTTCAGCTTTCTTGAGCTTTTTGTTTATGTTTTTTTTTGCTTTATGCAAATCGTAATCACTCATACAAGCTGTTGTTAAATATTCTACCTTAACTAAACGGTTAAATACAGTATGGTTCTTTTTTGTTTCTAGCCAATTATTCAGTAATTCCAGTTCATTCGAAGATGCTTCCTTATTAAGGAATTTAACTATTATTTTATGAATTTCTGACTTGTTCATTTCACATGTTATATTACTAATTACGTAATAATTTGGGCTACCCCTCTATTATTTCTTAATTTTTTTTAATTTTTTTGAGTATTTGATACAAAAACCTGCAAAAAAATGAGTTTTTATCAGTGTCAAAAAAGTGCTAAATACTTGGAATCATGAAGGATTAAGGCTTGTTTTTTAAAATTTAGGACTAATTTTTAATAAAAAAAATAATTTTATTTTTATGTGTAAATAAAAAACGTAACAGGACGCTACAGGATAGCATTCCATTTATTAGATTATATATTTACAAAAAAAACTAGATAAAAAATTGAATTTTTCTGAAAATCTTACGCTTGCCCAACAATTGAAATTAGGTAATACTAAGGCTTATGATTTTTTAATGACTACTTATTACAAGAATTTATGCATATATGCTTTTACATTAACTAATAATAAAGCTAAAGCAGAAGATGTTGTTCAAAATGTATTTGTGAAAATTTGGGTAAATAGAAAGAATATTAATACTCATTTTGATATTAAGAATTACGTTTATAAATCTGTTTATAATGAATTCGTTGATCAATTTAGAAAAAACAAACCTGTAATTTATTTAGAGAAGAAATATTTAGAAGCACTCGATTTGGTGGTTGAAAATGAATATGAGAATTTAAATGAATTAATAAAATTGGTAAACGAAGAAATAAAAAATTTACCACCAAAATGCAGACAAATTTTTATACTTAATAAAAAGGATGGTCTAACACATACCGAAATATCTGAGCATCTAAATATATCAATTAAGACTATTGAAGGACATATGACAAGAGCTTTTAAAGTTCTTGCTGATAATTTAAGTCCTAAAGTTGAAGCTATTCTTTTTTTGCTTTATGACTTTAATAATGAGATGCAGGAGATTAAATAATTATAAAAGCAGCAAATTTTCTAATTATTCTTTTTTAGAAGATAAAAATTTATAAAATTAATTACCTCATTTTAAGTAATTATAAAACCTAATACCAATTCTGTATTGAAATTACTGTAAAATAAAATGATATTTTTTTTTCTTTATACAAGATAGAAAGATAAAGCATAGCTGTAGTTACGGTTTCTTTTTATATTGAAGTAGAAAGGAAAAAGGCGCGTTTTATTACGGTAATTTTAATGCGGAATTGGTATAAACAGGATGCTACAGGATAGCATTTAATTTGGTACATTTTATATTTACAAAAGATTTTAAAGCGTTTTTTTATGAAACATTCATAATTAAATTTTCAATACCCAAGGAAAGAATTAAATGAATGTTACATGTGACCAAAAAAGAATAATTATAAACACATGAAGGCTCCTATAATATATTTTTTCTTATTTATTTTACTTGGTTTTTCATGTAAAGAAAATAAAGCAACACAAGATACTATCACTCAATTAAATCAAGAACAAATTCCTGTAATGCAAACGGGTGAAGCAAGTTCCCTAGCAAAAGTTTGGATAGATTCTGAGACTGGACATAAAGTAGAAAAATTAGTTGATAGAGTTGGAGATAATAAAAGTTTTTATTTTCATAATAATCCCTTTTTGCTAACAGAAGACAACAAAGGTTGGCTCATGATTTTTTATGGAAGCACAAAAAATGGTAAGCAATTATTCTCTTTTAATTTAGAAACAAAAGAAATTACTCAAATTACCCATAAAAAAGGAAACAAAAAAGGAGAAATTGTTGGCGACAAAACACGTAAAGTGTATTACAGGATGCGTGACAGTATTTTTGCCACACATATTGATACACATAAAACCGAGTTTATTTATAAATTTCCAGAAGATATGGTGGGATCTATTGCTACCTTAAATGCAGATGAAACATTATTAGGAGGTGTATTGTCATCAAAAGAAGAACAAGAAATATTTAGGAAGAATCCTGAAAAGAGAAATTTTTTCGATAAAATCTATGAAGCTAAGCTAAAACGAACACTTGTTACTATTAATGTTTCTAATGGTAAATTAACACAATTGTTTGATGAACATGCTTGGTTAAATCATGAACAATTTTCACCTACAGATCCAAATTTATTTATGTATTGTCATGAAGGACCTTGGCATAAAGTTGATAGAATTTGGAATATATATATAACTACAAAGGAGCGAAATCTTATTCATAAAAGAACAGTTCATAGAGAAATAGCAGGGCATGAATTTTTTAGTCCAGATGGTAAAACTATTTGGTTCGATCTTCAAATTCCTAGAGGAGAAACGTTTTATTTAGCAGGAAAGCATTTAGATACAGGTGATGAAACACGATATGCACTTAAAAGAAATGAATGGTCTATTCATTATAATGTGTCACCAGATTTAAAAACATTTGCTGGAGATGGAGGCGATGAAGGGCAAGTGGCTCATGCAAAAGATGGTCAATGGATATATCATTTTGTACCAAAAGGTGATAGTCTCGTTTCTACTAAATTGGTAAATATGAAAAACCATAATTATCATTTAGAACCCAATGTGCATTTTTCGCCAGACGGGAAACAAATCATTTTTAGAGCTAATTTTGAAGGGAAATCTCAAATATATGCAGTCGATATACAAAAACACCACTAAATTTATATAATGCAAAAAACGAATTTATTTATAATAATAGCACTAAGTGTTTTAGTGCTTTCGTGTGTAGAATCACAAAACACAAATGTTTCAGATACTAGTGTATTACCTGAAATAACCAATCAGCAAAAACCATGGACACGTTGGTGGTGGATGGGTAGTGCAGTTGATTCAGTTAATATTAAACAAAATTTAATCGATTTACAAAAAGTAGGTATTGGAGGTGTTGAAATAGCACCTATTTACGGAGTTAAAGGTGAAGAAGATAACTTCATTGATTATTTGTCGCCTAAATGGATGAACATGCTTAATTATACTATTGCGGTTGCCGATAGTTTGGATATGCAAGTCGATTTAACTTTAGGTACTGGTTGGCCATATGGCGGACCACAAGTAACGCCTGAATTTGCTGCTACAAAACTGATTACTCAAAACTATGAAGTAAAAAAAGGACATACTTTTTCTAAAGAAATTAAAGTTGAAAACCCAAAAGAAAAGCGACCAGCAAAACTAAATTGTCTTTTAGCTTTTGGCGAGAATGGTACTTATTTAGATTTAACGAAACAGGTTAAAAATAATAGTATTAGTTGGAAAGCAGAAGATGATAATTATAAAATTTATGCTGTTTTTACAGGTAAAACAGGTCAAAAAGTAAAACGAGCAGCACCTGGAGCGAGTGGATTTACGTTAGATCATTATTCTGAAGAAGCTCTTAATGTTTATGTAAAACCTTTTGATAACGCATTGGTTGGTTTTGATGGAAAAATAAGATCTATTTTTAACGATAGTTATGAAGTTTACGGCACGAATTTCACACCGAACTTTTTTGAAGCTTTTGAGAAATTTAGAGGTTACGATTTAAAACCACATTTACAGTTATTATTAAGTGAAGAAGATAGTGAAGAAGGCAATCGTGTGAAAAGTGATTATAGAGAAACGTTATCTAATTTGTTGCTTTATAAGTTTGACGAACCTTGGACAAATTGGGCTAATAAGCATGATTTTAAATCTAGATTACAAGCTCATGGATCGCCAGGGAATTTAATCGATTTATATGCATCGGCAGATATTCCAGAATGTGAAACGTTTGGTTCTATGCCCTATGATGTTTTAGGGTTAAGAAGAGAAATGGAAGATATTAGAGAAGGCGATGCAGATCCTGTGATGTTGAAATTTTCGTCATCTGCAGCTCATATTTCGGGTAAACCGTTAACATCATCAGAAACCTTTACTTGGTTACGCGACCATTTTAAAGTAGCCTTATCTCAATGTAAACCAGAGGTTGAAGATTTATTATTAAATGGGGTTAATCATGTGTTTTTACATGGCACAACCTATTCCCCAAAACGTGCCGAATGGCCAGGGTGGAAATTTTATGCATCTGTCAATTTTAATCCTAATTTAGCACTTGGTGAAGATGAAAATCAATTGTTTTCATACATTGCTAATTGTCAATCGTTATTACAATCGGGGAATCCTGATAACGAAAACCTATTGTATTGGCCTATTTATGATGTTTGGAATTCGTATTTAAACAACAACTTGTTTTTTCAGTTTAAAATACATTCTTTAGACGAGTGGTTACACAATCAGCCTTTTTATGAAACCACTAAAAGTCTTATGGAAAAAGGCTATGGACTAGATTTTATTTCAGATAATTTTATTGAAACGGCTACTTTCGAAAATGGCAAAATAAAATTACCTGGAGGTAGTTACAAAACCTTGATTGTTCCTACGTCAACGAATATGCCTTTGGCTACTTTAAATAAGTTAATCGAATTAAAGAAGCAAGGAGCTAAAATTATTTTTCAAAATCTTCCAAAATCAGTTCCAGGATTTAAAAATTATGTTGAGCAGAATGATGCCATGCAAAAACTGATTTTAGATAATAAGTCAATTGTTTTTCCTTCAGAAGATATTTTTGCTGATTTGCAGGAAGCTCAAGTGCAACCTGAAAAGTTAGTAGAAACGGGTTTAAAATTTATAAGAAGAGCTATTAATGGTGATAAAATTTACTATTTAGTAAATCATACGTCTAAAATGATAGATCAATTTATTCCTGTAAATGTGAAATCTGAAAATGTTATTATTTTCAATCCTAATACATCGGTTTACGGTAAGGCTGAAACAAAAACTGAAGGCGATATTACTTTAGTTAAAGTTCAAATAAAGTCTGGTGAGAGTTTGTTTTTGAAAACAAGCAATAAGAATGATGTTGAAGCTTGGAATTATTTTACAGCGACTGATGCTGTTTATAATTTAGAAGGCGATTGGGATATTTCATTTTTAAGAGGCGGACCAACTTTACCTGAGAGCAGTAAGGTTTCAGAATTAAACTCTTGGACAACATTAAGCAAGGAAGCAGAAGATTTTTCTGGAACAGCTAAATACGAAATCACATTTCAAAATCCAGATAAAAGCGCTAAAAACTGGCTTTTAAAACTAGGTGATGTTAGAGAAAGTGCTAAAGTTTGGGTGAATAATAAGTTCATAGGAACACTTTGGTCTAACCCTTTTGAAATTAATGTTGGAACACTTCTTGAAGGTGAGAATACACTAACTTTAGAAGTTACAAATCTTTCAGCAAATAGAATTAGAGCAAAAGAATTTAGAGGCGAAGAGTGGAAGAATTTTTATGAAATAAATATGGTTAACAAAGATTATCAAAAATTTGATGCCACTAAATGGAATCCAATGCCTTCAGGTGTTTTAGGACCTGTAACTATAACAGCTTTAAAGAAAAATTAATTTACATAATATTATAAAATGAACAAACACATATTAATAGTTTGCCTTTCAGTTTTAAGTTTACAAACTGCTTTTGGCCAAATTTCAGATAAGAAGAAAGTTTTAGAAAGCATGCAACTTGCTAACGATTATTTCATGAATAAATGGCAAGATGTTGGAAAAACCATAGTAACCAATAAAGAACGTCCAAGTAATATTTGGACACGTGGCGTATATTACGAAGGATTAATGGCTTTATATGAAATTTATCCGAAAGAAGCATATTACGATTATGCTTATGATTGGTCTGAGTTTCACAAATGGGGTTTTAGAAACGGAAGTGCAAACCGTAATGCAGATGACTATTGTGCAGCCCAAACTTATATAGATTTATACAATTTAGAACCAGATCCTAAAAAACTAAAAAACACAAAGGCAACTATTAATATGTTGTTGAACACACCGCAGTTAGATGATTGGTCGTGGATTGATGCCATACAAATGGGGATGCCTGTGTTTGCTAAATTAGGTGTTTTAGAAAATGATAATCGTTATTTCGAAAAAATGTACGATATGTATATGTACACCAGAGATAAACATGGAGATAATGGTTTATTCAATCCAAAGGACGGACTTTGGTGGCGTGATGCCGATTTCGATCCACCTTATACAGAACCAAATGGTGAAGATAGTTATTGGAGTAGAGGTAATGGTTGGGTTATTGCAGCCTTAGCAAAAGTTTTAACTATTATTCCAGAAGATGCACCTCATAGAGAGCAGTATATTATGGATTTAAAATCGATGGCTCAAGCTCTTGTACCTATTCAAAGAAAAGATGGTTTTTGGAATGTAAGTTTACACGATCCTAAGCATTATGGAGGTAAAGAAACGTCTGGAACAGCTCTTTTTGTTTATGGAATAGCTTACGGAATAAACAACGGTATTTTAGATAAAGATAAATATATGCCTGTAATAGAAAAAGCCTGGGATGCTATGATTGAAGAAAGTTTACATGATAATGGCTTTTTAGGGTATTTACAATCTACAGGAAAAGAACCAAAAGATGGACAACCATTATCTTACGATAAAGTTCCAGATTTTGAAGATTATGGATTAGGATGTTTCTTATTAGCTGGTGCAGAAATTTATAGATTGAAGTAATTTATGAAATACTTTTTATCGGTTTTATGTTTGATTATTGGAAGTCAAATTTTATTAGCAACTACTTTTTCCATTGATAAAAATATAAATCAGAAAGCTTTTGAAATTTTTACTTCAGAACATCAATCTGTTATCTTATACGATAAAAATGGTAGTTCTTTAGATTCTATTTCAGCTTATTTATTAGCAGATGATATCTTTAAAGTAACAAACTACAAACCCGAAGTTCTTACTAATTTTAAGAAAGCAAAAGGGCATGTTATTGTTATAGGAACAATCAAATCAAAACTTTTAAAGAAGTTTTTATGTAAAACGAATATAAAATCAGACTTCGAAAATCAATGGGAAAGCTATTCGTATCAAACGGTTTTAAATCCGAATAAAAGAATAAAAAAAGCATTTGTTATAGCGGGAACAAATCCAAGAGGTACTGCTTATGGTGTTTTTAATATTTCAAAAATAATAGGCGTTTCTCCTTGGTATTGGTGGGCTGATGTTTCGGTTAAAAAACAAAAAGAATTAATTCTAAACGAATCTAATTTTTATAGTAAAGCACCTTCTGTAAATTATCGTGGTATTTTTTTAAACGATGAAGATTGGGGCTTACAACCATGGGCAGCAAAAACATTCGAACCTGAAATAGGCGATATTGGTCCAAAAACCTATGCCAAAATATTCGAGTTATTATTACGCTTAAATGCGAATTCTATTTGGCCCGCAATGCATCCAAGTACCAAAGCATTTTTTTATTATCCAGGTAATGCTAAAATGGCAAATTTATACAACATTGTTATTGGTACGTCTCATGCAGAACCTATGTTAAGAAACAATGTGGACGAATGGAATAAAGAGGCATTTGGCAGTTTTAATTATAAAACAAATAAATCTACTGTTCTTAATTATTGGGAAACTCGTGTTAAAGAAGCTAAAGAAATTGATGCTATTTACACTATGGGTATGCGTGGTGTACATGACAGTGGTATGGAAGGCGTAAAAAGTAAAGATGAAGCCGTTTCAATTTTAGATGGCATCATCATGGATCAAAGAAACCTGCTTAAAAATTATATAAATGATGATGTAACTCAAGTTCCTCAAGCATTTACTATTTACAAAGAAGTTTTAGATTTATATAAAAACGGTCTTATTGTTCCAGAAGATATTACATTGGTTTGGACAGATGATAATTATGGATATATTAGAAACCTAAGTAATACAGAAGAGCGTAAACGTATTGGAGGCGCAGGCGTTTATTATCATGCGTCGTATTGGGGAAGGCCTCATGATTATTTGTGGTTAAGCACAACAAATCCGGCATTGATACGAGAGGAAATGATGAAGGCTTATAATTTGAATAATAAAAATATTTGGATTTTAAATGTTGGAGATATTAAACCTGCTGAATACAATACTCAGTTATTTTTAGATATGGCTTATGATGCCGAAAAGTTCCAAAATTCAGAATATATAACAACGCATCAACAAGAATTTTATGGAAATATTTTTGGTTCAGAATTAGGGAAAAGTATTTCCGATATTAGAGCAGATTATTTTCAGTTAGCATTCGAACGTAAGCCAGAATTTATGGGATGGAGTCAAACAGAAAGAACTACACCTATTTATAATACAGCATATAACACACTAAGTTATGGTGATGAAATTCAAGAGCGTATTGATGCTTATGACTATATTGAAACAGAAGTTGATGTTATTGAAAAAAAGTTACCTGAGCATTTAAAAAGTGCGTTTACACAATTAGTTGGTTATCCTGTAAAGGCATCATCTCATATGAATAAAAAATTCTTGTTTAGAGATAAAGCGATGACTTATGCTAAACAAGGAAGAAAAAGCGCTTTAAATTATGCAAGATTATCTCATCAATCTTATAATGAAATAAAGTCTTTAACAGAGGCATACAATCAATTATCAGAAAGTAAATGGAATGGTATGATGGACATGAAACCTAGAAGACTTCCTGTTTTTGATGATCCTGAAATAATTTTAGCTAAAGTAAATACAAAAGAAAGTATTGGTATTTCAGTTGAAGATACATTAAAAACGCATAATGGAGAATTACAATTACCAACGTTTTATATAAACGATTCAATATCATATTTCATAGACATCTATTTAAAGAATGATGAAAATGGAACTTGGTCTTTTAATGAGTTTCCTAAATGGATAAAACTGAGTAAAAACATCGGTAGTTTAGAAGCTTCAAGTATTAATGAAGATCGTGTTTTTGTTTCAATTGATTGGAATGCGTGGATTGAAGTAGGAGCACCTAAATCTGAAGTATTAAATGTTCAGTTAAATTCAATAGAGAAAGTCATTCATTTAAAAATTTCAGATAGCTATAAAAAAACACATAAGAATAGTGTTGTTGAAAAAAATGGAATGGCAGTTATTTATGCAAATCACTTGTCTTCAATAAACAATGTAGAATCATTAAAATGGGAAGAAATTAAAGGTTTAGGGCATTCAAAAGTAGTGATGCAGTCTTTACCATTAGAAGCATTGCCAGTTTTAAATCATGAGGAAGCACCTGTTTTAAGTTATGAATTATTTACTGAAACAATCACTGAAAATGCTATACTAAATCTAGTAGCTATACCAACACATCCTATATCAACCGATACCGAACTTAGAGTGGCAGTACAATGGAATGAACACCCCATTCAAATAATTAGTTTTAAAACAGAAGGAAGAAGCAATACGTGGAAACAAAATGTATTGAGTAATACGGCCATTAAACAAATTAAAGTACCTATTAATAAACAAGGTAAACAAGAATTAAAAGTTTATATGGTTGACCCTGGGGTGTTGCTAGATTATTTTGTTCTAGATACACGAAATCAAAAAAGCGTTCCTTATAAATTAATGCCAGAAACCATATTAAATTATCTAAAAGAAAAGAATAGATAAAAAGGGAAATAGTATATTTAGGGGGTCTTTTTGGAATACACATAAATTAATGATTCAAGAATTTAAAACAACTAACCATGAATGGGATTAATAAAGTATTATTTTTAAGTTTAATTTTTGGAATTATCATTAATATGCATTCACAAAATAAAGAAATCAAACTTTGGGATGAGGTACCTAATTCTAAAGAAAGCAAAGATTATCAAGAAGTTTTCAGATTAGATTCAGAAGGTAAACCAAACGCTATTAGAAAGGTTGTAAATCCAAGACTTAAACTGTTTTTAGTAGATAATAAAAAAACTAATAATACGGCTGTAATAATTTATCCTGGTGGCGGGTATGCTGTTTTGTCACACGATAAAGAAGGTGATAAAATAGCAGAATGGCTTAATTCTATTGGTGTTTCAGCATTTGTTTTAAAGTACAGATTGCCAAGTGATATCATTATGAATGATAAAACTATTGGTCCACTTCAAGATGCTCAAGAAGCTATGAGAATGGTAAGGGGAAACGCTAAAGAATGGAATATCAATCCTAATAAAATAGGCGTTATAGGCTTTTCAGCAGGCGGTCATTTAGCTTCAACAATTTCAACACATTATAATGACAACGTTTATACTTCAGATGAAACCAGTGCTAGACCAGATTTTTCTATGTTAATTTATCCTGTAATTTCTATGGAAGATGGCATTACTCACAATGGTTCAAAAGTTAATCTTTTAGGAGATATCCCTTCTGAAGTATTAATTGAAAAATATTCCAATGAAAAACAGGTAAATGAAAACACACCTCCTACTATTTTAATCCATGCTTCAGATGATGGATCTGTTCCTGTTGAAAACAGCATCAATTATTATTTAGCATTAAAGCAAAATAAAGTGCCCGCAGAAATGCATATTTATGAAAACGGCGGACATGGCTTTGGATTAGGAAGATTTGGAACACATTTAAACTGGCCAAAAGCATGTGAAGATTGGTTAATAGCAAATAAGTTTATTCCTGAAAAAGAGGTTTATATGTTTTCTTATTTTAAAGGAAATGGAGAAGACGGTTTGCATTTAGCATATAGTGAAGATGGTTATACATGGGAATCGTTAAAAAACGACACTTCTTTTTTAACACCAGAAGTAGGAAAAGATAAATTAATGCGCGACCCTTGTATTATTAAAGGTGGTGATGGTTTATATCATATGGTATGGACAGTGAGTTGGACAGATAAAGGTATTGGATATGCACATTCTAAAGATTTAATTAATTGGTCTGAACAACAATTTATTCCAGTAATGCAATACGAAGAAGGGACTCGTAACACATGGGCTCCTGAAATTACTTATGACGAAGAGCGTAAAGAGTATATGATTTATTGGGCGTCTACAATCAGAGGACATTTTCCAGAAACTCAAATAGAAGAAGATGATGGTTATAATCACAGAATGTATTATACAACTACTAAAGATTTTAAAACTTTTAGCGACACCAAATTGTTATACGAACCAGGATTTAATGTTATTGATGCTACCATTAAAAAGCAAAACAATAAATACATCATGTTTTTAAAGGATGAGACAAAAAATCCTGTTCAGAAAAACCTCAAAATAGCATTTAGTGATAAACTAACAGGACCTTACACAAAAGCAAGTGATCCTATTACAGGAAACTACTGGGCAGAAGGGCCAACAGTTATAAATATAGATGGTAATTGGATTGTTTATTTTGATAAATATAAAGACCATAAATATGGGGCTATTAAATCTACAGATTTAAAAACTTGGGAAGATATTTCAGATAAAATTCAATTTCCTAAAGGCACAAGACACGGTAGTGTTTTTAAAATTTCTTCAAGCGAATTTCAAAAATTAAAAGATTAAGATTTTTAAGTGGGTATGTTATGTTTTAAGAAGCTTTAAAATGAAATAATAACTATGAATCCCCTTTTGAAGTATTAATAGATTACACTTTCATTTTACTATTATTAATTAATAGAATAATGTGTTTATTGCATTTACTTCTTTAAATGTAAATCTATTTTAAATTATATATTATTTAAATAAAAACACTTGTAAGATTTTTATTTGAATAATTAATTTTATTAAATAAAAAAATAAATAATAGGTCTTATATCCGATTAGTTGTGCATTTCGTCTAAAATTTAGAAGCTCTCAGGTAGGTGCAGGATAGTGGTACTGATATATCATAATATATTTATAAAATGTAATGGATTACATTAACTAATATTTAAACCACTTTGTACATCACATTTACATTAAAATATATTTATTAACTAATTAAAACAACTTTACTAAAATTATGAAAAAAACTTTACTAAAAAACGTATTATCGTTTTGTGCTTTAGTCTTCACTGTGGGGACTTTAAGTGCACAAAATACAATTACATGGACAGGAGCTGTAGATTCTGTATTTGTTAACCCTGCAAACTGGAGTCCTGCTGGAATACCAGATAATGCTTCTGATGTAGTTATTGATTCAACTACAATTAAACCTTTTTATATAACATCTGTACAAGATGCAGGTAATTCGGATAATTATATTTCACATTTAACTGGTTCTGGAGGTGTATTAAATATTTCTGGACCAATTTTAATTGGTGGCGGTAGTGGTAATTACTTTGGAGGTAATTTAACACTTAATGCAGGTGCAGATGTAAATATCAGAAATCAAGGTCGTTTTGGTCAAGCTGGAAACCCATCTGTAATTAATGTTTATGGAGGTCTTTTAAATACTAAAAATCAATTAATAGTTGGTGATGGTGGAGACTGTACTTTTAATATAAATGGTGCCGATGCTAAAGTAACTTCTACTGGAAATGGATTGATTTTAGGAGGTTATGCGGGTAATGGTGTTATTAACCTTTTTAATGGAGAATTAATCCTTAACGGAGGAGTAAAAATTAATGAAGCTGGTGCTGGTGATGGTTACATGGTTATTTATTATAAGAGTGACACAGATAGAGGTACTTTAAAATTGCCTGGAGATCAAAAAACTCTTGTAGATGGATTAATCGCTGCTAATAAAATAAGACCAAGACCAAGTCAAATGTTGGGAGTAATAGTAGCAAACGATACAACTTCTGTTATTGCTTATGAGCCTAAATCAACTGGCGATAATATTGATTTAATAACTTGGACTGGAGCTGAAGATACAGATTTCTTAAATCCAAATAACTGGGATTTAGGTGTTATTCCAAATGAGTTTGATGATGTGCAGATAGAAACATCAGCTAATGCACCAGTATTAGGTTCTTCATTGAGAAGTATTGATTCTGATAATAACTTTTTACAAGGTGTAATAAGTCATCTTTATGGTAGATCAGGAACAGCTCTTACTATTGCAGCACCTTTAGCTATTTATGGTGGAAGTGGAAATTATATGGGTGGAGATTTGACACTAGAAGACGGAGCTGATGTTAACATCAGAAATCAAGCACGTTTTGGTGGTTCAAATGACCCATCTTTAGTTAATATAAATGGTGGGATATTAAATTCTAAGAATTATTTAATTGTTGGTGATAACGGCGACTGTGAGTTTAACGTTAATGGAGGTGAAGTAACATCAACAGGTCAAGGAATTATCTTAGGAGGATATAATGGTTATGGAGCAGTAAACTTAAATGGAGGTAGTATGAAATTAAAAGGCTTAGCTATTGATGGACGTGCTGATCGTGCTGGTGCTGGCCACATTACTATTGATGGTGGTAGTTTAATTGTTGTTGGAGACCAAAGAGGAGAATTAGAAGGATTGATTGCTGATGGTAAAATAAAAGCAGCTCCTGGTAAAGACATCGTTTCTAGTTTCGATTTTACAAACACAACATTTACAACTGTTGATGCAGCAGGACCAAAAGAAGTAGTATACCTTACAAAGGCTAAAACTATGGCTGCTGGAGCTTCTACTGTAGATAATGATGCTATTATTAGAATGTTACAAGCTGATGCTAATTTCAATGTAACAGTTGTACAAGATCCAGATGCAAATATTGATCTTTCAGGTTATGATTTAGTTATTGTACAAGAAACGTTTGGTTCAGGTGATGCTATATTTACTGGTTCTGCTAGTATTAGAAATATTAGTGTGCCAATGATTATTAATAAAACATATGCTTGGAAAAGTGGTAAGCCTGGTATTACAGAAGCTGATGCAAGTATTGTAGAATCTACGTCTTTATCAGTATCTGTTAATCATAGTCCTAGAAGAGCTGACCCATTATTTAGTGGTATAGATTTTTCAGAAGGAAATGATATTCAGTTATTTGCTGATTTAAGTACTGATGATATTGGAACTGCAGGTGGAGGAGCTAAAGGACTTCAAGTTCTTAATGATATAGATATTGCTAATAACAACATTGGTGGTAGTACAGGTTCAATGCATGCTGAAACAGCAGACGTTACAACTCCAAGTGCAGCCATTGTATTCAATGAATTACGTGCTGGTGTTCAATTAGGAGAAGATGCTTTAGATGTACTTCAAGTACCTGTAATTGCTTTCTCAATGAATTATGGAGCAATTGCATTAGGAGATGGTGAAAATATTTCATCTGAAGCTTTAACTATCTGGAGAAATGCTGCATATCACTTAACTGGTATGATATCTCCAAATACATTATATGTAAACCCTGATTATATAGCATTAGGAATTGATGATATTACTAAATCTAATGTTTCAACTAATGTAAAATCTTATGGTAATAGAGTTTATGTTTCAAATGTAAAATCTGCAACAGAAGTAAATATCTATAGTATTACTGGAGCATTAGTAAAATCTTTAAAAACTAATGAAGATACTAACTTTGCATTTAAATCAGGACTTTGGATTGCGACTGTTAAAACAATTGAAGGTCAAAAATCTGTAAAATTTATTACTAAATAAAATACATAAAATTTAATTAATAGTATCTTTTATAATTTTAGTAAGGGTGTATATTTAAATATACACCCTTACTTATATATAGAAAACAAATGAATTGGCTAAGACTATAAAGGTTTTTCCAAATCCAACAAATGGTGTTTTTAATGTTAGTTTAAGTAATAAATCCTTAATACAGTTAATTCAGAATTGTATAGTATAAGTGGAGCTTTAATTTCATCACAAAAACATAATGTTAATCAAGATAAGATTGAGTTAAACATTACTGATAAGCCATCTGAAATATTTTTTCTTAAAGTGTTATTAGAAGAACCTGTAATATTAAAAGTAATAAAACATTAATCTTTTTTACTTTTTATTATAGATTTTAATTTAAAAAAAGCTATTTCTTTTTAAAGAAATAGCTTTTTTGTTTAGTTCTAAAACTTATCTTATCTGTTTAATTCTAATGCAGCCATTATAAATGGACCTAAACCATGAGAGTTGTTCGTTAAGATAGGTTCACTTAAATAGTATTCATAAGAACCATCTCTATAGGGATTACCTCCTAAACCTGCACTTTTACAAATTTGATTTAAATGTATTTCTCCATCTGCATCAACTGTAACTAATTTATTAATTAAACCATCAAAACCTTTATTGGCAATAGTTTCAAATTTAGCTGGTAAGTATCCTTTATGAGCACCTTTTGCAAAGGCATATATAAACATTGAAGATCCAGAGGCTTCTAAATAATTTCCTTCTCTATCTTGCATATTAGGTACTTGATACCATAATCCAGATTCGTCTTGAAAATTACTTACAGCTTCTGCTAATTCATTTAAATAATCAATTAACAGTTGGTGTTTTGGGTGCTCTTTTGGCATATAATCTAACACATCAACTAAGGCCATAGAATACCATCCTAATGCTCTTAACCATATATTAGGAGCACATCCTGTTTCTTTGTTTGCCCAATCCATTTGTTTGCTTTCATCCCAAGCATGAAAATACAAACCTGTATTTTTGTCAAAAGTTTTATCATGTAAAAGTTTAAATTGGTGAGCTATATCGTCAAAGTTTTTTCCGTTTTCAAATACCGAAGTATATCTAGCGTAAAAAGGTTCACCCATATATAAACCATCTAACCACATTTGGTTAGGATATATTTTCTTGTGCCAAAATCCATTAGATTTTGTTCTTGGGTGTCCATCAAGCTGACTTCTTAAAAGTTTTAAGGCGATTAAATACTTTTCGTCTTTGGTTTTATCATATAGATTAAAGAGTAGTTTTCCAGAATTTATTAAATCTATATTATAACTTTCAAGTTTATAACCTTTAATCGTACCTGTGCTATCAATCATCATATCAACAAAATCCTTGATATAATTATAATATTTTTCATTTTTAGTTTTCTCGTAAAGTCTTTCGTAAGCCTTTAAAACTAAACCTATTTTGTATTCCCATTTTGGTTCAGGAATATGATCGATATCCCAAGCTTGAGGATTGCGTTTTATTATTGAAAGTGCCATACGTTCAGACCATTTTAATGTATCAGAAATCGTTAGTTGTTTAGTTTTCTCTACTTTAGGACTTTCTTTTTTTTCTTGTTTACAACTATTAAATATAGCTACACAAAAAAATATAAGAACAAGAATAGAGGTATGTTTGTTAATTTTCATTGTTTTATTATTTTAATTCTTGATAAAAAATAACCCGCAACAGTTATGAAGCGGGTTATTAGTATTAAAACAAATATTAATTATTCTGATGCGTGACCGTATCCTTGAGTAATTAAACCGTTTGAAGTTGATAACGTTGTAAAAGGAACAGCTCTCATATAGCGAGGTGGTTCACCTGCTGAATAATAAGAATCTGGATACCCTTTAAATATATCTGAAGTGTATTGACTTTCATTAGCAATAATGTTAGAACCCCAATCAGATTTTTCATAACCATCTGCTTCTAAAGCAGCTGCTATAGGTCCATCTGGATCAATGTATTCGTATAAACCACGAATTGCTAAGTTAACTTTATCGCTAGAAAGCGTAGCAATATAGTCTGTCCATAAATCACTAGTACCTCTCCAACCCGGAACTAATACAGGGTATTTAGGATCTGCAGTAGTAATACCGTCAGGAGTTTGAGTTGTTAAAAGATTTAAAGAAGGATCTATGTCAGTTTTAATATTTACATATTTAGTCCAAACATAATTAGAAATTGTCATTCCAGTTTCTGGGAATGTATAATATCCATCAGCTTTTAAACCTTCTACCATAGCTATTTGTCTGTCACGAAGTGCTTTTATTCTTTCAGGCATTGTACCATAAAGCGTCATATCCCAACGTGTTTTACCTTCAGCTGCTAATTCTAACTTACGTTCTTGAGCAATAGCGTCGATTAAACTTTGTCCAGAAAGGCCATTAATATAAGCGGTAACCTTTGTAGCTTGATCTGCAGCACTAAAAGCACGACTACGTACTTTTGTTAATTCTGTTTTTGCATTAGCATCCTCACCAAGTGCAGCATATGCATAAGCAAGGTCTAAAATAACATCTCCCATTCTTACTTGTTGCCAGTTACAACCAGATTGACGTTGCTTAGTTGTGTATGGTTCAGCAAAACGAGATTCATCAAGTTTATTGTGAGCTAAGCCACCTTTTTCACGACTTCCAGGATTAAAATTGATTAATCTTTCAGAAGCTGCTCCAGAATTTGCAGTCACACAAGCTGTAACATCACGACGTAAATCTCCTGCTATGTAATCGCCATAGTAGAAACTTGCATAAATACGGCTTTGTCCATAATTTTTACATGGATAAGCATTTCTACTTCCACCACCTGATGGACGACCAAAAGAATAAGGGAAATCTGAATTTTGACCACGTGTATAGCCAGATTCATATAAAGATTCCGGGCTTATTTCTAAATCCATTAAATATTGGAAGTTACGTTGGAAAGGGTTATTAAAACCAGCACCACGCTCATCATTAGTTATTAAACGGGCAGAACCTGGATTATCAACAACTTTTCTGTAATGATCTTTAGCAATATTCATATAAGTCTGCCAATCGCTACGTCTAACATATTTTGCTTGCCAAGTTGAGTTTTCGATTCCTATTTGATCAAAAGAAACACTTCCGTAATCAAAATCTGTACGACGTAATTGATAACCTGCAGCATCAAATGCTAGTCTACCAGCTACATAATCAGCATAGGTTCCAGAAAAACGCTCAGCAGTTAGTCCGCCACCACCTAATCTATACATTAAAGGAATTGCTTTTTTAAGAGCAGCAATTTCTTTCTCGTAAATTACATCACGAGAAGTCATTCCTAAAGTATCGGTTTGAGCTGTACTTCTAATAGCATAATCATAATAAGGTACATCACCAAAATAACGTACTAACAATTTATAAGCTGTAGCACGAAATGCAACAGCTTCACCGTATAATTGTGTCCATGCACTAGGTTGACCAGCAGCTACAGCAGCTTGATAATCTTCATTAGCTTCTAGAGCCTCTAACATGATGTTAACTCTATTAATAATGATATAACATTCATTCCACTCTTTTGAAGAATTTCCATCGTTAATATTGAATTCAGAAGCAAAAAGTCCTTCTGGGATATGACGTCCTTGAGACGCATAATTTTCAGGGTGACATTCAGAATCTGATCCTACAACTTCTGTTTCATAAAACATCAATCTATCTAAATCATACCAAATTTCATATAATCCCGCAAGAACTTTAAAAGCCTCACTAGGTGAACCAAAAACAAAATCTTCATCAACACTGGAAGGTGCTTGCACCTCCAAGAAATCTTCCTTACAGGCTGTATTTAAAAGTATAAATACAGATAGTATTAAATAAAATAATTTTTTCATAATTTAATTTTTTTTTTTATTAAAACTCAATATTCACACCAAATGTATATGTTCGAGGTCTTGGGTAGGCATTTAAATCTAAACCTGGTGTAGGGAAATTACCACCACCATCATTATCATCTACATTAACTTCTGGATCGAACCCTTTATAACCAGTTAGAGTAAAAGCATTAAATATAGACGTGTAAAAACGCAATCTATTAATACCTAATTTATCAATAACATTTTGAGGAAGTGAATATCCAAGAGTAAATGTATTAAGTCTTAAATAAGACCCATCTTCAACACCAAACGTAGAACTTACAGCACTTTCAGGATAAGGTAAATAAGTAGTAGCATTTGCATTAAGTGCATCTAGTGCAGCAGGTTCAACTACTTTAGTTAATTGACCATTTACTATATCGTAAATTTTATAATGTCCAGCTAATTCTTGAAATCTATTTCTAAATAATCCAGACTCTTTATTACCTAAATATGCTTGTACTCGGTTTGCATTATAAATATCGTTTCCTACACTCCAAGTAAAATCTGCATTAAAATCGAAGTTTTTATAGTTACCACTTAAATTAAAACCACCTGTATGAGCAGGGTTTGTATCACCAATAACACCAATATCATTATCATCAATAACTCCATCATTATTAATGTCTCTTAGTTTTTGAACACCAGGATATGCCGTTTGAGCACCAGGTTTATTACTAAAAGTACCATAAATATTAGGTAATATACCACTTGCAATATCTGGAACTCCAGCTTTTAGTGTATATATTTGAGTCCCTGGATCATAGTCAAAATCTGCAGTAGTATACATACCATCATGCGTATAACCTCGTAGTAAACCTACAGGGTCTCCTACACGTAAGAAGTAGTCGTTACGAGGGTTAAGACGTACACCACCAAAACCAGAACTGTATTCTCCATTAACACTATCATCAAGTTCGTCAATATTACCTTTATTAATATTGATGTTAAAACTACCATATAGATTAAAGTCTTCAGAGCTTATAAGAGTTCCTCCTAAAGAGAATTCAATACCCTTATTACTTGTTGCACCAATGTTGTTATATCCAGTGCTGAAACCTGTAAGAGCACTTCTAGGAGTTCTTACTAATAGGTCTTCAACGGTGTTTTTATAAAGGTCTATAGCACCAGTAACATTACCATTAAATAATGTAAAATCGAAACCTAAGTTTCTAGTAATAGTTGTTTCCCATACTAAATTAGAGTTAGCGAGCTCACCAGTTGCAGGGATGTTTGATGATAGTCTTGTTTCGCCTAAAGAGAATCTAGTTTGAGCAGCTTTCCAGTTTTGTTTCCATAATTCTGAATTAATACCATCTGCCCCAACAGCTCCATATGATATACGAACTTTAAGGTCGTCTAACCAGCTTACATCATTTAAGAAATTTTCTTCAGATACACGCCATGCAAAGGCAGCAGCAGGGAAATATCCCCAGTTTTTTGTTGGTGCAAACTTTGAAGATCCATCTGCACGAAAAGTACCTGTAAATAAATATTTACCTTTAAACCCGTAAGTTAGTCTAGTAAATAAGGACTGTTGTGTTACTGGAGTGCCTCCAGCTGTAGTGTATGAGTGATTCGCAGAACCATCTTCAGGATCACGATAATATTCTTGCATATTGTTCCATGCACGTTCAGCATCATAAGCTTCTGGGAATTTTGATGCATTTATAGTAACCGTTTCACTACCAGAGTCGGCAACCTCATAACCAGCTAATAATCCTAATTTGTGGTTTTCACCTAATCCTTGAACATCATAGTTTAATGTGTTTATCCATCTGTAGTTCCACCCTTGTTTTTGTTGAGTTCTAGCGGCACCAACTAGGTTTATGCCGTCTTCAGTAACTTCATTTTGAGGACCACCAGACCAAGATTTACTATTACTCCATAAGCTTACTAAGCTAAAATCTGTTTTTGCAGTAAGACCTGGAATAACTTCATAGCTCAAAGATGTATTGGTAACTAATGAGCGTGATACACCATCATTTTGATTATTATTTAAAGCAGCAATTGGGCTAAAGTCATCATCTAAAACACCAAGATAATCACCTAATTGTGTATTACTTGTTATATCAGAATCACCAAGAATATCAGCAGAATTAATAGGGCGGAAGTAGTATGCTGTAGAATTACCTCCATTGTCACCTTCACTTGTTTGTGAATAACGTGTGTTAAGTGAAAATTTAAGTTTGCTTCCTAAGTTTTGGTCTAATCTTAATTGAAGGTTTGTTCTTTCAAAAAATGATCCAACTTTATTTCCTTCTTGGTCAAAATGATTTAATGCTAAAAGGTATTTAGCATTTTCGTTTCCACCAGAAACATTAACATTATGACTATGTGAAAAAGCACTATTATATAGTTCTTTAGTATAATCACGACTAGTAACATTTTTGTAATAATCAATGCCTGCAGAATTGCTACCATTTTGACTACCAATTAACCATAATCTTTCCCAAGCATCACTGTATTGACTACCAATAGCATCTGCATAAGACCAGTTATAAGCTATATAATCATATCCATTCATTACTGGTAAGTATTCTGGAATTGTACTAAACTGCGTAAAACCATCGTATGTTACTTTTGGTTTACCAGATTTACCTCCTTTGGTAGTAACTATAATTACACCATTCGCACCACGAGCACCATAAATAGCTGTTGAAGATGCATCTTTTAATACATCAATACTTAAAATTTGGTCACCAGGTATATTATCTATAGAACCTACAGGGAAACCATCAACAACAAAAAGTGGTTGGTTACTTTGAGTAAGAGAACCACCACCACGAACACGTATTGCAATATTTGCACCTGGACGTCCATCTTGAGTTGTAACTCTTACACCTGGTAGTTTACCTTGTATAGCTTGTGCAGCATTTGCTACAGGTACTTTTACAATGTCTTCTCCAGATACAGATGCAATAGCACCAGTAACATCACGTCTTGTAGTACTACCATAACCAATTACAACAACTTCGTCTAATTGACCAGCTTCTTCTGCCATATTAACATCTATGGTAGATTTACTGCCTACAGTAATTTCTTTTGAAGTATAACCAAGGTAACTAAATACTAAAACGTCACTAGAATTAGCTTTAAGGGTATAGTTACCATCAAAATCGGTGGCTGTTCCTGTAGTGGTGTTTTTAATAATTACCGATACACCTGGTAAAGGAATTCCAGATTCATCTGAAACTGTACCTTTAACAGTATTTTCGTTTTGCCCATAAATAGGTAGGCATAGTATTAATCCTAATAAAAAGAAGTAATACTTAATGTTTTTGTTTGTTTTCATTCTTTTTTGTTTAGTTGTGGTTTTTAATTTTGTTTGTTAGTTTGATTGTTTTTTTTTTCATACGCGATTTGTTATTAAGTTATTAAATCATTCCATCGATTGCTATTATATAATAGTTACCAAAATTCACGAATAGTAGAAGATGCATTTTTTTGGTAAATACTTTTTTGTTTGTAATCGATTACACAAATGTATTAAAAAAAAGATATTTTGCAAATATTTTAGGATAAAAACAATGAATAGGTGTAAATATTATTGAATTAATATTTTAAAGATATTCAAATAACTGAATATACTGTAAGTATTAGCTTTTCTATAATCAAAAAACAATTATTACTCTTTATTATAAATAAGCAAAATAAATATAAAATAGAGAAAAAATATAATATGTAGAATGTTTTTTATTGTATGATAATTTATACCTACTTTCTATATTTATTAATGCGCAAAATATTTGTTTAAAAAAACCCACTTCAGTTAAGAAGCGGGTTTATAAAAAAGTTAATTTTATTAACTATTACTTTTAGATTAAAACTAAATATTAGTTATAAGCTGGGTTTTGAGGAAAATCTCTATTTTGATTTAAATCTAATGCAGCTTGTGGTATCGGTCTTAAAATTTTAAGATTTCCACCAGCTCCTGCAAAATTACTTTCTTCAATTTGGTTATTATACATTGAAGCTCTTTCAACTAACTTACCAGTACGTTTTAAATCAAACCATCTGTGATATTCACCAAATAATTCTCTCGCACGCTCATCTAATAAATAATCAATATCAAACTCGCCTAGAGTAGCAGGTGTAACACCAGCTCTTCTTCTTACCTCATTTAATCTGGCCAAACCAGTTGTAGGGTTACTTTGTAAATAAGCTTCAGCAGCTACTAAGTATGTTTCACCTAATCTACCAAGAATAATATCCCTAGTACTTGATCTACCTCCAAAAGCAGTAGTTGGACTTGGATCATCAAATTTCTTTACACAGATTACTTCGTAATCTAATGTTACTTGATCTGTCCATTCTGATGAGAACTCTCCCCATTCATGATATTCGAATCCAGGGGCAAGATTTTTAGTTGCTAAATAATTTGCTCTATCTGCTAGAGTAAACCATTGTGGCTCATAAAATTCATTAATAGGTAGGGTTGCATGATCTGCTTTAGGACTTCTATAATATTGAAAGTATGCAGGTCCAGCATAATCGTCATTATTAACATAAAAAATCTCAGTCATAAATGTAGATTCCCAACGTGTGTCGTCTTGAGTAAATAAACTTAAAGCAAAATTTGTTGGACTTGTTGAGTAATCTCTTGCTGGAGCATACCCTTCAACTTCAGCACCTCCAAGATAAGAACCGAAATATGCATATTGTCTACTTCCTAAACCATCATTATCTGAACTAATTGAACCAGCATCAAACTGAACTGAAAAAATAACTTCTTCGTTCATATCATTTCCTGGAGTAAAGACTTCTTCATGAGTTAAGTTTAATGTTTGTCCAGCAATCACTTCATCTGCTAAAGTTGCAGCTGTTGTAAAATCACTAGCAGAACCAAAAGACTCGTATGCTCTTGTTAAGTGTACTTTTGCTAATAAATTTTTAGCAGCTCTTTTATTTACACGACCATCATAAGCACCATTGCCTACTGCAGCAATAGATTCATTTAAATCTGTAATAATTTGAGCATATACTTCTTCTGCCGAATTTCTATCAAACTCTAACACAGCAGTATCAATATAATCAGTTATAGCAACACCTCCATATGTTTGAACTAGTAAGAAGTAAGAAAGCGCTCTTAAAAATTTAACTTCTCCAACTAATTGACCTAAATCATCTGTTTGTTCTGTAATCTCAGAATAATAAACAGCTCTGTTAGCAAGTTGTATAGCGGTATAGGCTGATTTGTATAAATCATCTATAGCACTATTAGTAGAGTTTAACTCGGTATACTCTGCTAAACCTAGATTTCCACGTCCACGTCCTTTTGAGTATAAATCTGTACCTCCAATATATAGCCATGGTGAATCTCCATAAATTTTTCTTAGTTGTGCATAGTTTGCGTTAACCAGAGAATTAAAACCATCTGGTGTTACATAAAAGCTTTCAGCAGAAACACTAGAAAGATTTTCTTCCTCAATAAAATCACTACAAGAAAAAAATGTAGCTATAAGTATTCCAAAAATTAATATTTTTTTCATTTTCTTTTTTTTAAAATTTTAAACTAACACCTAATTGATACGTAGTTGAACTTGGTCGACCTGTTCCTAAACCTGCGGAAGCCCATTCCGGATCCCATCCATCATAATCAGTAATTACAAAAGGGTTTAAAATATTAGCATAAATTCTACATTTACTAATTTTTAATTTTTTAAGTACATCATCATTAAGTGTATAACCTAAATTAATATTCTTAATTTTTGTAAATGAAGCGTCTCTGTAGAACCCAAAATTAGTTCCCCAGAAAGAACCTTGACCTCTAGGTCTAGGATTTGTATTAGATGCTTGTACAGGTAATCCAGCACCATTAGCAGGAACATAATAGCTATCAAAAGCTACTTTTTGACGTCCTCTATCATTCGTATCAGCAAAATTATCATGGAACCTACTTAATACATGTACACCTTGATTTGTTATAGCTGTAATTGAAAAATCAAAATTCCCTACTTTTAAATTTGAAACAATACTACCACTCCAATCAGGAGCTTCAGTTCCTAAAATAGCTCTATCGTCATCAGCGCTAATCTTTCCATCATTATTTAAATCTTTTGGTCTAGCTTGTCCTTCTTTCATTCCGTATGATGCTGCTTCAGCTACTTCATCAGCTTGCCAAATACCATCAAACACATAGTTGTAATTTGCAAAAAGAGGTTCACCAATAAAGAAACGGTTTCCAGGATCATCAACTTCACTTTGTCCATATACAGATTCTAAAGCATTTGTGTTTTTAGTAAATGTAAATGTAGTGGTCCATGATACATTATCTGTTTGAATATTTCTTGTAACTAAACCAATTTCAAAACCTTTGTTACTTACCTCTCCAACATTATTATTGATAACTGGGATTCCAGACTCAATAGGTAAATCTTGTTCAACAATTAGAGCCTCAGATAGTCTGTCGTATACATCTATACTACCAGAAATTCTTCCCTTAAAAAATCCAAAATCAAGACCAAAGTTTAATTCTCTAGTTTTTTCCCATCCTAAATTTTTGTTAGCTATTTGATTTGAAATAAACCCATTAACAGTAGATCCGTCAAAATCGTAATAAGTTTGTGAAGGAATACCGTTCAATGTAGAATAAGGATCTACATTATCACTTCCAGTGTATCCAATACTAGCTCTAAGTTTTAAGTTAGAAATAATGTTGTTGTCATTTAAAAAATCTTCGTTAGAAATTTTCCAACCTAAAGCTAAAGAAGGGAAGGTGTCCCATTGATTTCCTGCTGCTAATACTGAAGAACCATCCCATCTATTAGATGCCGTTAGTAAGTATTTGTCTAAATAAGTATAATTTAAACGAACAGCATACGAACTCAATGTATTCTTTGTAAAACCTGAAGTTAGATTATAAGTAGATTGTGCTCCAGACCCTAAATTATACCAATCTGTCTCAAATGGTTGATTTGCAGATTTAGCAAATGATCTTTCTGTTCTATTTGAATATAAACTTTGAAGTCCTAAAAAGTTAAATACATGATCCTCATTTAATGTATAATTTATATTAAATTGATTATCCCAAGTGTAATTAAAGTTTTCACTATTAGAAATTTGTGAATTATTTCCATTACCACCACCTGCGTTAGATAGCTCTCCATAAGCGATACCAGTTCTATTTGTAGATAGACCAGCAGATAAAGTTGTTTTAAGTGTTAACCAGCTTAAAGGTTTGTATTCTAAAAACATATTAGTAAGTGTTCTCCATTTTCTTTTTTCTTGAGAAGAATTAGCTATTTCTAGCAAAGGGTTTCTTGTACTTGTTTTGTTAAAGGCCCAATCTCCATTAGGATATTTTAATTTTCCAGGTTGAAACCATAGTTCTCCCACTAATTGATTACCATCGGCGTCTATAGCCCAAGGAGAAGTTAAAGGATTTAACCTCATAGCTTCCTGCATGGCTCTATCACTACCTAATTGATCTATTTGATGTGATAATGTAAGGTTTACGCCCGCAGAGAATTTATCATTAATTTTATGATTTACTCCTGCTTTAAACGTATACTTATCAATAGATTCTTTATCAAGTAAACCTTTATCATTTTGCATACCTAAACTTAGGTTATATGACAATCCGTTAGCTGCACGACCAGAAGCCGATATATAATTATTTTGCGAAACACCTGTTTTAAAGACAACATCTGCCCAATCAAATGAATATCCTGCTGCTGCTCTTTTTAATAGTTCAGGACTATTATTACCTGCTAATCTTAAATTATTTTCAGGAGTATCTCCTAATGGGTCATTCTGGTTTAAATAAGCTACTTGATGATATGCCCACCATTCTTCACCAGTCATAAATTCAGGCATTCTAGCTATCTGGGTCATACCAAAAGAACTTTCTACCGATACATTGAAACCTGCTTTAGCCTCAGTACCTCCTTTTGTAGTAACTATTACAACTCCATTTGCTCCTCTAGATCCATATATTGCTGCAGAAGATGCATCTTTTAAAATATCTATTCTTTCAATATCTTGAGGGTTTAAAAAGTCAATAGTACTCGTAGGGACACCATCAACTACATATAATGGAGTTGCTCCTTGAAATGAGTTTTGACCTCTAATAGAAACATCAAATCCATCACCAAGACGTCCTGATTTGTTTGATATAACTACACCAGGGATAGAACCTTGAATGGCTTCAATTGGATTATTAAGGTTTCTTTCAGTTATTGTTTCTGTATCAATACTACCTACAGAACCTGTAAGATCTGATTTTTTTACAGAACCATAACCTACAACAACAACTTCATCTAATAAACCAGCTTCTTCCACTAAACTTATATTTAAAGTAGATTTACTGTTTACTGATACTTCTTGTGTTGTATAACCTAAATAGCTAAAAACTAATATAGCATCAGAACTTGCTTTAAGTGTATAATTACCATCAAAATCGGTAGCAGTACCTGTCGTTGTATTTTTAATAATTACTGAGACACCCGGCAGCGGCATACCTGTTTCATCAGTAACTGTACCATTTATATTCGCATCTTGTGCATAAATTGGTAAGCATAGTAGCATTCCTAGAAATAAGAAATAATACTTAATGTTTTTGTTTGTTTTCATTCTTTTTTGTTTAGTTGTTTTTTTTGTTTGTTTAAATCTTGTTTACAGGTGTTTTTTCACATAGGCACTATTTTTTAATATTAAATAATTGATTTTTTGTTTTTAAATATTTAATAATTACTCATTTTTTTGTACAAAAAAAGCGTAATTAATTATTGCAATCGATTGTATTTAATTATGCAATCGATTGGCTAAAATAAATAAAAATATATATATTGCAACTCGTTTTGATAAAAAATCATAAAATTTAGTTAATAAAAGTATAAACAGTGTTAAAAATTTATATAATGTTTTCTTATCAAAGTAAGTGTCATTATTAATCTATTTTATATGTTATTAATTTTATTAATGTACTTTTGAAAATTCTATCCAAATATTAAAGATGAAAAAAAAGACAACTATATATGATATAGCTAAAAAGCTTAATATTACTGCAGCAACAGTTTCTAGAGCTTTGAATGATAATTCTAAAATAAGTGTAACTACCCGGAAGCTAGTACTAGAGACTGCTAAAGAAATGAATTATGAGCAAAATAAACTGGCTCTAGCATTAAAAAGTGGTAAGAGTTATAATGTTGGTGTTATTGTTCCTAGAATTGATAGTAATTTTTTTGCTTCTGTAATTAGGGGGATTGAAGAAGAACTTTATCCTAAAGGCTATCATGTTATTATTTGTCAAACTCATGATCAACAAAGTTTAGAAATTGAAAATATTAATTCATTATTAAATGCTCAAGTAGATGGTGTTTTAATGTCAATATCTAATGCTAAAACAGAAAATAATAATAATAGTTTTAATAAGTTAATTAGAAAAAATGTACCATTAATATTTTTTGATAGAAAGAAGGATATTGAAGGTGTGAGTTCTGTAACTATTGACGATTATAAAGGTGCTTATGATGCCACTAAGCATTTAATTGATCAAGGTTATAAACGTATAGCGCATTTATCTAATGATCGTTCATTACAAATCTTTAAGAATAGATATTTAGGTTATAAACAAGCTATTATAGATAATGGGCTTGAGTTTGATGAAAGTTTGGTTATTGAAACGATGAGTAAAGTAGCTGAAGGAAGAAAAACAACTAAATTATTTTTAGATATGGATAGGCGACCTGATGCTATCTTTTCTTCAAGTGATTTTACGGCGCTTGGTGCTATTCAAGAAATTAAAGCAAATGGACTTAAAATTCCTGAAGACATTAGTGTTGTAGGTTTTAGTAATGAACCTTTTACAAAATTTATGGAACTATCAATAACATCTGTAGATCAATCTCCTATACAGATGGGAAGAATTGCAGCTCAGGTATTTCTTGAAGAGGTTAATAGTAAAGTAGATAAAACTGAAAAACATGTTGTTTTGGCACCAGAATTAATTGTTAGAAAGTCTTCAAAAAGATTGTCTCAATTAGTTTAATAAAAAAAAAGTTAAAAAAAAATCATGATTATCAATTGATAATCATGATTTTTTTTTGTTTAAAACTCTAATTTTATACTTAAATGTTTTTTTGTGAATATTTACTAAATACAAGAAATAGTAAACCGCAAAGTAACCAAGCTGGAAGGGTTACAAATGATAAGAAAACATCAAATTGTATAGATATAAAATAAAATATTCCAAAACTAATAGCCCAAGCAAATAATACCGATTTGTTAAATTTTATATTGGCATGTTCTGCATAATTTTTAATGATACCATATTTTTTATGGAAGAAATGTTCAAATACTATAACAGCTCCAAAAGGTGCTAAAATAAATCCGTATAAAGCAACGAAACCTAATAGTTTCATAGCAAATGCAGGAAACAAACCAGCTATTGTAGCTATAGTACCAGCTAAAATAGTAACCTTTGCTGTTGATAGTTTTGGAAGTATTGCTTGAAAAGCTAAACCTGCTCTGTATATTGTAGGGTTAGCAGTTGTCCAACCTGCTAATACTACAGCTATAATTCCAAATATACCAATAGCATTATGTGCTAATGGACCAGGAGCTACAGGCGGTGCTTCTCCGTTTGATAAAAAGGCTTGTGCTTCAGGAGATTTTAAGTAAACAGCGTATAATAATGCTGCAGCTATCCAAGCCATATAATGACCTACATACATACCAGCAGAAGTTGTCCATCCAGAACTTGCTTTTTTAGCAAACCTAAAAACAGATAAATCAGACATACCAATATGCATAGCGCCATTAGCAAACCAAGACCATATTAAAACATGCCAAAAAGTAAATTTTATTTGCCCAGGAAATGGGTCAGAACCTTCTCCCCAAATATTCCAAAAATCAGAAAAACTAGTAACACCTAATTGATTTAAAGCAACAATGCCACAAGCAATGAATGCAATTACTATAACAGGAGACATCCAGTTGGCTGCTTTAGATACTGTATCATATCCACGAGCAGCAATTATAGAAATAACAGCACCTATAAGAATAACTATAACAATCCATGTTAATCCGTTTGGCATCGTATCAGATAATTTAGGCATTGGCATATCGAAAGGAATGCCAACTGCGGTAGCAGATACCGTTATCATAGAGCCAGCTAAGAAGCAAAAGAGAATTCCGTTTGCTAAATTATAACCTGTAACAAGGTTTTTACCACATATTTTTTCTAGTTGAAAATATAATGTTAGTCTATTTTTAACAGCAATTTCAGCAGTTAAAAAACGCCAAGATAAAACAGCTAATAAGTTACCTAGTAAAAGGCCAATTATTAAATCGAAGGCACTAACACCTGCTGTTAAAAATAAAGGGCCAATCATGAATTCTGTTCCAGCAGCATGCTCACCAGCATACATACCAAGAAAACTTTTCCAGCCTTTTAATTTTGATTGAGGAACAGGAGTTCTTTCAAACTCACCGCCAGCAATCTCGTCCATTATTTCTTCTTCTTTGTGGTATTGTGTCATAGTTGTCTTATTTAGTTTTGTTGGTTAGTCGGTTTGTTTTTTTGTTGTTATTAAGTTAGAAATTTTTTCCTTAATTCTTCAACTTGATCATCGTTTATAGGAACCATTTCTCCTAATGAGGTACCTAATACAATTGATTTTGCACTAAATTCTGCAACTTCTAGATAATCAAAAGTTTGTAATAATTTATCGCCTGTTATAATCACAGAATCATTTTCAATAATTAAAGCTGTTGTACAGTTTTCTGTAATTTTACTATCTGCATTTGTTTTAAAATGATTGCCATAACTTATAGATGGAATATCTTGTAAAAAGATCCAGCTCTCAGGAATGGTACGTACGTTTAAGTATGATTTAGTAACTCCAAAAGCCATTAAATAAGGCGATTGTGTCATAATTATAGAATTAACATTTGGATTTCTTTTGTAAATTTCTTGATGGATCCAAGTGGCTCTACTCGGTTTTTTACCTTTTTCTCTTTTGCCGTCTTTTATTTGTACAATATCTTCCATTCCCATTTCCCATCTACTAGCATCTGTTGGAGTAATTAAAAAGTCGTTATCTTTCCACCTCATTGATACGGTTCCGTAAGAACTAATCATTAGACCTTGTTGGCAAGAGCGTTGTACAATTTTACATATTTCTAAACGCTTTTCTACCTCATCAGAAGGATGCAAAGTTGTATCCATTTCTGGTATCTTTGTATGAGTTTGGGCTTCAAAGGCATCAATTTGTTTATCAGTTAAGTAATTTGGTTTCCCTATTTGAGAACCATACAATATGGTACTAGCACAGAATTCTAAAGTCTCAAAGCGTTCAAAAGCATCTGTTAAATCACTCCCACCTAAAACGGTTCCGTGATTTTCCATAATAATGGCTTTATAGCCTTTCTTAAATTCTTCTCCAATAACATTTCCTAATTCTTCACTACCAGGTAGTTCATATTTTGCATAACCTATTGGCCCACAAATATGTTTTGCTTGAGAAATAATATTGGTATTAGGTATTTGGCGCACAATACTAAAAGAAACTAGGGCAGGTGGGTGTGCGTGTATTACAGATTTTATATCAGGTCTAGATTCATAAATAGCTTTATGAAAAGGGAATTCTGATGATGGTTTGTGTTTACCAATTATGGTTCCATCTTTTTTTACACAAATAATATCTGAAGCTCTTAAAGAGCCTTTATCTACAGCAGATGGTGTTACCCAAATATCTCCTTCATCATCTATTATAGAAATATTACCACCAGAAGTAGTGGTCATTCCTCTTTTGTAAATTCTACTAATAATTTTAGTAATTTGATCTCTTGGGTGTTCTAATTTAACATTTTTTGACATTTTTTGTTTTTATTTAATAAGGAAACGGGTTCCAAAAAAACAGTTATTAAGATTAAAATACTATTACTAATAGTTATGAAAGGTTAATTAACTAATTATGAATGGGACGTGTTTCTTTAATGAGTAATTCTTTTTTAGAAATTTGGAGTTTAATTTTTTATCAGAAATTGAAATAGCCGCACCTAAAGCAGATCCTAATGAAGAATCTGTAGTTCTTAATTTCATATTTCTAAAATGATGTGATAGTAATTTAACGAAAAGGTCATTATCGCTAAATCCGCCATCTACATATAATCGTTTTATATCATCATCACCAACAACGTCTTTTATGCTTTTTATTTGTAAAAGCACGAGTTCTGTCATAAGCTGATGGTAAGCATCTTCAAAATTATTGTGTGTTATTTTAGTTTCAGAAGGCATATCAATATCAGTAATACCTTCCCATTTAAACATATGATTAAAATCTTTTACAATTTCAAAATATGTATCATAATTAAATTTTACATGACGATGAAAATCTTCAGAAACACCAAATTGTTTTTGTAATTTGTCAACTTGAATTTTGTATTCATTACCTAAAAATAAGCGTGTTGCTTTTACAGGTTTACCATTAATACGCATGTAGTTAATGGAATCTTTATCATGATCTGCAACAATAGGATGATCTGTAAAAGGGTTTAAAGTAATGCTCCAAGTACCCGTAGAAACTAAAATAAATTTTTTCTTTACACTACGTACATAAGGTAGAAGCGCCGCAGAACTATCGTGAATACCAACACCAATTTTGATGCGCTTTCCATTATAGTTCATGTTGATACTAGTTTCAGTTGAAACTATTGTTGGTAATATGCTATTGATTCCTTCTTTATAAACCCACTCGTGATAGTCTTTTTTAGTATAATCCCAAAGCGCTGTATGGCATCCAATACTTGTGTATTCACTTAAAGGAATCCCCGTAAAAATGTAACTTAAATATTGAGGCAAGTGTAATGAATACTTTATCTTTTTATAAACTTCTGGTTTTGTATGTTTTAACCAATATAGTTGTAAACCAGAATTTAAAAGACTTAAATCAAAACAGCCAGACGTAGTTAAGAAAGATTCTCTTGGACCGTATTTTTCAATAAAAGAATCAATAACAGTTTGATCTATTGGTTTTGTATAGTTGTAAAGCGGTGTAAGAACATCTCCGTTTTCATCCAGATGTACAAAGCTAGCACCGTAAGTTGAAAAATTTATGGCTTGTACATTAAATTCTGAAGCTTCAAGAATGCTTTCAAATACCTTTTTTAACCATGCTTGAAGCGCAGGTAAGTTCTCCGTTGGATAACCATCTTCATCTTCAATTTCTTCAAAATGCGTGTATTCTTTGTATACTTCTTTATAATCTTTATCAAAAAGAAAGAACTTTTTATTGGTTTTTCCAATATCAAAAACCGCTGTTACATCTATCATAATAAATATATTATAGTCCTGTTGCTACAGTGTTTTTTCCTCTTTCTTTTATTAATTCATTTCTAACATCTAATGAACGATAAGCTTTTATAGGGCTTAAAGCACCACCTCTTTCTAATCTAGCTTTTTCTAATAACGGTCTTACATCTGTTCTATATGCGTCTTGTAAAATTTCTTGACATTTAACAACGTCATTATTTAATTGTGCCGATTTTAATTGATCTTGATCTATTAAAAGCGCTTTGGCATAAGCTTCTTGAATGGCTTCAAGAGATTGAATTAAATCTTCTAAAGGATCTTTTACATTATGACTAGCATCAATCATCCACGCTAAATCAGGATTTTGTGGATTATTTTGCATACCGTAAACCAGTTCGTTAAAAATTAAGAATAGGGCATAAGGTTTAATGCTTCCAACAGTTAAATCATCATCCCCATATTTGCTATCGTTAAAGTGGAAACCACCTAGTTTTCCTTTAGACATTAAAATAGAAACAATCTGTTCAATATTACTATTTGGTAAATGATGTCCTAAATCTACAAGCGAGTACGCTTTGTCTCCACAAGCGTTTGCTAACATAAACGATGTTCCCCAATCTTGAATTACAGTACTGTAAAAGTTTGGCTCGTAAGGTTTATATTCAATTAACATGCTCCAATCGTTAGGCAAACCTTTATAAATATCTTTTAAGCTGTTTTCTGTATTTTGAAGTGCTGTTTGAAAGTTGTTCTGACCAGGAAAGCATGATCCATCTGCTAACCAAACGGTTAAGCTTTTAGACCCTAATTTATCTCCAATATTTAAAACATCTAAATTATGTTGAATAGCTTGTTGTCTTACAGCTTCACTCGTATTACTTAAAGAGCCATATTTATAACTTTCTTTAGCATTTATTTGATCTTGAAATGTATTAGAGTTTACAGCATCAAATTTAATATCTAAAGAACCAGCTAATTCTTTTATAGCATTATAATCTTCTGGAATATCCCATGGAATATGAAGCGAAACCGCACCAGCCGTTTGTGTTAATGAATGAAGAATTCCAACATCTTGAATTTTTTGTTCTAGGTTTGAAGGTTCTCCGTAAAAAGAAAAACGACCAAAACGTGTGCCTCCAGCACCCAATGCCCAACTTGGTATAGCTACTTGAAAATCTTGTAGTTTTTTTATAATGCTATTAACATTAGCACCTTTTTTTGTTAGTTTATCTGATAAGAAATCAAAATGATCTTGGTGAGATTTAAGATCCTTGCTATTACTGTCTTGAATATGACTTTGTTCTATTTTCATAAGTTTATATCTATTGTCTTATTATTGGTCACGTTTAGCATCCATTTTGTCATTCCCTTTTGGTTTAATATGATACAATGGACGTTTGGTTATGAGTATAGATTATTAAAAAAACTTCCATATATATGTATCCATATGCTATGGAAGTTTTTGACAAACTAAAACTAACTCAAATTTTATTAGCGTACAAATGCATTAGCCATTCCACCATCAACATTAATTATGTTTCCTGTAGATTTATCTAATATTCCTACTAAAGAAAATACGCCGTTTGCGATATCATCAGGAGTGATGATTTCGTTTAATAAATTTCTTTTTGCATAAAATGCTGGTAATTCTTCAACGGTAATACCATTGGCTTTAGCTCTTCCTTCAGCCCAAGCACCTTCCCAGATTTTACTTCCTACAATAACACCATCAGGGTTTACTGTATTTACTCTAATTTTATCTTTTGCTAATTCTGCTGCTAATAAACGAACCATGTGCTGTTGTGCAGCTTTGGCTGTTCCGTAAGCAACATTGTTAGGGCCAGCAACTAATCCGTTTTTACTAGCAATAGCAATATAATTACCACCAAGCCCTTGTTTACGCATAATGGCTGCAGATTGTTTTGCTAAGTCAAATTGACCTTTTACCAAAATACTTTGTAAGATGTTCCAATCTTTATCGGTAGTATCTTCTAAGGCTTTAGAAATTGCTAATCCAGCACTATGAACTATAATATCTACACCTCCAAACTCTATACAAGCCTTATTGTAAGCCGATGCAATAGATTCTGTATTGGTTACATCGCAAATAGCATATGTAGATACATCTCTTTTATAAGTCGCATGTGCTTCTTTTAAGCTATCTTCATTTATATCCGTTAATACAACATTCGCTCCTTCGGCAGCTAATTTATCTGCAATGGCTTTACCAATTCCACCTCCTGCACCAGTAACAAAAGCTACTTTACGAGATAATGGTTGTTCTTTTGGCATACGTTGTAATTTAGCTTCTTCTAATAACCAGTATTCAATATCAAAAGCTTCTTGTCTTGGTAATGATGTGTATGCTGTAATCGCTTCTGCACCACGCATTACATTAATAGCGTTAATGTAAAATTCACTAGCAACACGCGTTGTTTGTTTGTTTTTTGCAAAACTGAACATACCAACACCTGGGTAAATAATAATTACTGGGTTAGGGTCACGCATTGCAGGACTATTATCTTTTTTACAAGTGTTGTAATAATCTGCATATTCTTGTCTGTACTGTTCAAATGCTGGTTCTAATTTTTTAAGAATAGCATCGGCATCAGAAAGATCTTCATTAGTATCAAGTGTTAATACTAATGGTTGAATTTTTGTACGTAAGAAATGATCTGGACAAGACGTTCCCATAGGAGCTAATCGTTCTAAATCATGACTATTAATATATTCTAAAACAACATCATTATCTGAAAAATGACCAATCATGCTTTTTTCTGAAGAGCATAAACCTCTTAATAAAGGCATTAATTGTGCTGCTTTTTCTAAACGTTCTTCTTGAGGAAGACTTTGAACTTTTTGTCCACCAAAAACAGAACCTTTTTCTTTTATTTTTTTCTCAATATATTCAGAAGCTGTTTCAATAACTTCTAAACTATTCATATAACATTCGTATGAAGTATCACCCCATGTGAATAAACCATGACTTCCTAAAACAATACCTCTAATTCCAGGGTTATCAGCTAAACATTTTTCTAACTGAAGTCCTAAATCGAAACCAGGACGTTGCCAAGGCACCCATCCCATAGTATCTCCCCAAATTTCTTTGGTTACTTTTTCGCTATCTTCTGCTGCTGCTACAGCAATAAGTGCATCTGGATGTAAATGATCAATATGTGCAAAAGGTAATAATCCGTGAAGCGGTGTATCAATAGATGGTGCTTTACTATCTAAATCATAAATACAGTGATTAAAAAGTCCAACCATACGGTCTTCATCATCTAAGCCTCCATATACATTTTTTAAATCGCGCAATCTACCAGTATATAAACCAGCAATTCCTGCACGTGTTAAAGTTCCAATATCACCACCAGAACCTTTTACCCACATAACTTCAACGTCTTCGTTTGTTAAAGGGTCTTTTTCTATGGTTTTACAGCTCGTGTTTCCACCTCCGTAATTGGTGATTCTTAAATCTGCTCCTAATATGTTTGAACGGTATAAAAATAAAGCAACTTGATCGTCTTTTAAAGACGCTGCTTTTTCTTCATCCCATAAATAATCTACGTAATTAAATTTTTTTGTGTTTGTATTCATGCCTGCGGTTAAATATTTGATGCTAAAATATATCAACATTAAAATATCTCTATCCTGTACTGTACTGTAATTCTAGAAAAAAATGATTTTTTTATCAGGCTAGTTGTTTTTCTATTTATAATTGAATAGCTTTTAGTTTTTTAGACGTTTGGCTGAATTATTTAAGCCTTTAAAAAGATAGTTAGGCTCAACGCTCCATGTGCTCCAATTACTAGAGATTGTTCAATATCTGCAGTTTTTGAAGGGCCTGAAATAAAAACACCAAAGTCTGTTGAAGATTCTGAAAGTTTATGATAAGCTTGATGCATATATGGTTTAATGTTTTCTTTTGAAAGTACAAAAACAAGATGCTTAGTAATAAAAGGTAAAGCTCTCATAGGAAGGTTTTTGTCGGTAACCCATACGGCTCCATTTTCGGCAACTCCTAAATCGCTTTCAAGAATTAGAATATCTAAATCTTCTAGCTCTTGTGGCTTTTTTATGGTTTCAAAATTAATTGTATTGAAATCTTGTGAGTCTGGTAATGTCGAAAAATTAACAGAAGTATTAGGAATCATTTCTGTTATTTGTTTAATAACATCTTGATTAGATTTGGCCTCTAAAACATTGCCACCTACAACTTCTACTTTTTTAGTAAATTCTTTGATTAAATCGTATCCGTCATCAAATAAAGTTTCATCTATTTGAGGTAAGCTAATAGCTTCTGGTTTGTTTGCCTTTATTCTAGCTAATATTGTATCTCTGCTTGCCATGATTTAATCTTTTTTCTTGTTATTTTCTCTTTCATTATACCACTGATCAAAACTTTGTTTCGGTCCTGTTGGTAAATCTCTAGCTTTCCCCCAAGCATTCGGTTTTGAGTTTATCATAGATTTTGGTAAACTTCTTAAAGACCAACGTGCTATTTTTCCAACTTTTTCAAATTGTGTAGGTTTTGAGAATACTTTACCCATCATTTCCATAGATTTCTTCTTAATGAAAGGCTGTGGTGTTTCTTTTGTAATTATTTGTCGCCACTTATATAATTGCGCATGAATGTCAATTTTTACAGGACACACATCAGAACAAGAACCGCATAAGGTAGAGGCAAATGGTAAAGAACTGTGTTTTGTTAAATCTTTTCCTGGCGATAAAATAGAACCAATAGGTCCTGGAATAGTAGCATCGTAACTATGACCGCCACTTCTTCTGTAAATTGGACAGGTATTCATACAGGCTCCACAGCGAATACAGTGTAATGACGCTCTAAAGTCGGGTCTGCTTAGTTGTTCTGAGCGTCCGTTGTCAACAATTACAACATGCATTTTAGCACCTTTTCTAGGTTTTTTAAAATGCGACGAATAGGTTGTTATAGGTTGTCCTGTTGCAGACCTTGCTAATAAGCGTAAAAACACAGATAAATGTTCTTGTTTCGGAATTATTTTTTCAACACCCATACAAGCAATGTGAACAGGTGCTAAATGTGCTCCCATATCGGCATTTCCTTCGTTGGTACAAACTACAAAACCACCAGTATCTGCAATAGCAAAGTTAACACCAGTAATAGCGGCGTCTGCTTCAATAAATTTTTCGCGTAAATGCTTTCTAGCTTCACCTGTTAAATATTGTGGATCACCATCACAAGGTTTAGTGCCTAAATGTTCTTGAAACAATTCATCTACTTCATGCTTGTTTTTATGAATAGCGGGTAGTACAATATGACTTGGCGGTTCTTTTGCTAATTGCACAATGCGTTCACCTAAATCAGTATCAATAACTTCAATATCATCAGCTTCTAAAAATGGATTTAAATGACATTCTTCCGTAAGCATCGATTTACTTTTAACAACTTTTTTGGCATTGTTGTCTTTAAGAATTTTATGTACTATTTGGTTGTGTTCTTCACCATTAGCAGCCCAATGTACTTCTATGCCATTTTTTTTGGCATTTTCTTCAAATTGAATTAAATAAGAATCTAGATTAGATAACATATGTGCTTTTATGCCATGACCTAAGTTTCTTAATTCCTCCCAACCTTTAACTTGGTGAACAGATAAATCTCTTTTATGCCTAACAAACCATAAGGCTTTGTCGTGCCAATCGACTCTTTTTTCATCTTTATTAAATATACTGGCTAGTTGTGAATGACTCATAGTGGTTTTATTAGAAGTTACTGTTTAAAATTTCAGCAATGTGTAAAATTTTAAGGGGTTGATTATTACGATTTACTAAACCTTCTAAATGCATTAAGCACGAAGTATCTGTAGCCGTAATAACTTCAACACCACTTTCTAAATGGTCTTTAATTTTATCTTTCCCCATTTTTACAGAGATAGCTTCTTCGGTAACAGCAAATGTGCCACCAAATCCGCAACATTCATCGCTTCTTTTTACAGGCATTAATTCGGTGCCTTTAACTTCTTGTAAAAGAGTTTCTATATATGAAAAAGAATCGCCAACAACTTCAGAACAAGAGCCTAATCTTAATCCTCTTAGTCCGTGACAACTTTTATGAACGCCTACTTTATGAGGAAATGAGGCGCCAACATTTTTTACTTTTAAAACATTTAAAATGAAATCACATAATTCGTAAACATTATTACGAATCTTAGTGACTTCATCAGTTTGTGGAATAATATTGTAATGTTTTTTAACGTGGTAGGCGCAACTTCCAGAAGGTGTTACTATATAGTCAAAATCTTTAAAGTTATCTACAAAATTATTGCATGCGCCTTCAGACTCGTATTCATACCCTGAATTAGCCATGGGTTGTCCGCAACAGGTTTGCCCTGAAGGATATACCACATCGACGTTTAGTTTTTCTAAAAGCTCTAAAGTAGCCTTTCCTACTTGAGGGTATAATTGATTAATATAACAGGGTATGAATAAGCCTACTCGCATGATTTTTTGTTTTATTTTTTATATGCTACCACATTTTGTTTTGAAGTACCTAAACCTTCAATACCAAGTTCTACAACATCACCAGCTTTTAAATATAATGGTGGAGTTAAACCAAGACCAACACCGAAAGGTGTTCCTGTAGAGATAATATCACCAGGTAGTAAGGTCATAAATTGACTAATATGACTGATAGATTGTTGAATGTTAAAAATAAAGTCGGAAGTTGAACTGTTTTGCATCACTTCACCATTTAATTTTAACCATAAGTTTAAATTATTAGGATCTTTAATTTCATCGGTAGTAGCAATAAAAGGACCAATAGGAGCGAAGGTGTCGCAACTTTTCCCTTTTACCCATTGTCCAGAACGTTCTAATTGAAAAGCACGTTCGCTAACATCATTATGTAATACGTAACCCGCAATATGATCGAAAACATCAGCTTCTTCAACATACGATGCTTTTTTACCAATAACAACAGATAACTCAACTTCCCAGTCGGTTTTAGTACTACCTTTAGGAATCATGATATCATCATTAGGACCAACGATAGCAGAGGTTGCTTTAAAAAATAATACAGGTTCTTTAGGAACATCCATACCAGCTTCAGCAGCATGTTGTGCATAGTTTAAACCAATACATACAATTTTAGAAGGTCTTGTTAAAGGCGCTCCTAAACGTACGTTATCATCAACTTCAGGACAATTAGATTGATTTGTTTCTAACCAAGTTTTTAATTTTTCAATACCATTATTTCCAAAAAAAGCTTCATCATAATCGGTTCCAAATGCAGATACATCTAGTCTTGTTCCGTTTGCTAATTGAACGCCTGGTTTTTCATTATTGACGTCTCCAAATCGTATTAATTTCATCTTCTATATATTTAAATTCTTAATTTCCGTTTAATGTTACAAAACCGCCATCAATGGCGTAGTTTGAGCCTGTAATAAAACCTGCTTCATCAGAGCATAAAAACAAGGTTAAATCGGCTATTTCTTGTGTGCTTCCCATACGACCAATAGGCTGAGTTTTTGATAATTTATCAAACATTTCGTCTTCTTTTCCTGGGTAGTTGTTTTTTATAAAACCATCTACAAAAGGCGTATGTACTCTTCCTGGTGCAATGCAATTACAACGAATACCGTCTTTAATATAATCTTTAGCAATAGAATAAGTCATAGTAAGAACTGCGCCTTTTGTCATTGAATAGGCAAACCTATCATTGATACCAACAGTTGAAGCAATAGAAGCTAAATTTAAAATAACACCGCCACCGTTACTTTTTAAAGACGGAATTGCGGCTTTTATACAATTATAAACACCTTTAATGTTTACGTTATATAAACGATCTAAATCACCTTCTTCAACACTTTCAATATTACCAACATGGGCAATACCAGCATTATTTATTAGAATATCAATTTTTTCATTTTGTGTAATGTTATTGATAATATCAACCACATTTTGTTGGTTAGCAACATCGCATTTGTGAGCTTCTGCTTGAGCTTCAATAGCTTTTATTTCAGAAATAGTTTCTTCTGCAGCTTCTATATTGAAATCTAAAATATGAACTTTAGCACCTTGTTTAGCAAAGGTTAGAGAAATAGCTTTTCCTATGCCACTTCCGCCACCAGTTACAATAGCGACTTTGTTTTTTAAACTGAATTTTGCCATTTTTATAATGATTTATTTTGATGATTAATGTTGAATCTAATAAGCAGAAAAAACATTGATACAATAGTACAAGGAATATATAGGTGAATCTTCCTAAAATTTGATGAATTATGATACTATTTTTGCATTATTTGATTGTTTCGTAGGTTAAATGCAATCTATCGATCTGGTTTTAGAGCTTCATTTTTATGGTTTTTCACATAAACAGAAGGCGTACAATGCATTATTAATTTAAACTGTCTGTTAAAGTTTGAAATATTATTGAAACCAGACTCGTAGCAAACAGCAGCGATATTAAATTTGTTTTCGAGTAGTAATTTACAAGCATAACCAATACGTATTTCTGAAACATAACGCGAAAATGTTTTACGATTAATACGTTTAAAAAAACGACTAAACGCAGAAGCATTCATATGAGCAATTTTAGCAGCCTCTTCAAGACTGATACTTTTATTAAAGTTTTTAAAAATATAAGCTTGTACCTTATCTTGCGTGTCACTTTTTGTAGCATTAAAAGAATTTATAAAACCGAGACTCGATAAGCGTTTTACCTCTTTATGCTTTGCTAATTTATTGAGTATTTGTAAAAAAGACATGGTTTTATCAAAACCATCTAATTCCAGCATATTTTGAATATCACGAATGATGCTTTTGTCTGTATTAAGAAATTTTAAACCAAAACGCGCGCGCTCAAAAAGTTCTAAAAGGTGAATCATTTCGGGAGTTTCAAAAAATGTTCTGCCCAAATAATCTTGTTTAAAATGTATAGCAATGGCTTTGGCAGATTGTTTCGGACTTTTTTTAAAATAGTCTTCATCGTTTAACCACATGTGTGGCAAATTTTTTCCTATGAGAACAATATCTCCCACGCTAAATTTTTCAATACTATCACCAATAAAGCAGGTGCCTTCACTTTTAAGTACTACAACAAGTTCTAATTCTGGGTGATAATGCCATATTTTTAAAAAGTATGGGTATTCATTTACTTTTGTTGTAAAAGAACTGTTTGTTAGGTTGCTTCTGTCTAATAAATGAAGTTTCATTTATTCTGTTATTTTTATTCTATTTTGTTCTTGAATTGTTTTACTAGTTTCTGAATTAAATAAAGTAGCAAAAATATCAATATACTCTTCGTTAAAAACAATTTTATCAATGCATCCATTTTCGGGTGACAGATTGCACTTGTTCTTGAATTTTACAGATTTATCGATTCCTTTTTTTAAATCAGAAATAGCTATTTCAAATGTTTCAAGACTATAACTACTTTCAGGTGTATAAACAATTTGATTTAAATGCGTGTTATATGCAATTACTTCAAGAAAATCTTTTGCTTTAGGCTTAGCTTCCTTCGATAATGTTAAAACAGCATAACAACTCGTAGCACATCCGTGAGTCATATATATGTATTTATCATTATGTTCGGTTAAAATAGGTATAAAATATTTACGCATCAGTAAAGCGTTTTCCATCATAAATATGTTAGAATATTCTCCTTTTGACCATTTTATATATAAATCTGTTCTTTTTGTGTTATCATTTTTTACTAAGTAATTGATTTTCAATCCATCTGATGTTATAGTGTCTTTAGCGTACATCTTTAAATCAGCGAATTCACTATTTGAAAAATCAATCTTCTTAAATTCTATTTTTTTATTGCTTTTTGAGGTTAATTTTGAGGAGGGTATTCTTGTTGGTTTTTCTTTACAACTTAATACTCCTAATATTAAAAAAATGAAAAGTAAATTCGATTTCATTTGAATTTTTTATGATTCTAATATTACTAAAATAGCAATAATAATTTTATAAAAGCAAAAATAGTATTATTATTTGTTAATTGCTTTTAAAGAAGAATCTCTAATAACGAGCTCAGAATCAATAATAGTATTGTTTAATTTTGGAGTCCAATTAGTGGTATTTACTCTTTTTAAGAATGTTTCGGCAGCTAATTGCCCTATAGTTTCACTACGCTGATTAATAGTTGTTATAGAAGGTTTTACAAACGAGGTAAAAGTTTCATTACTAAAACCTACTAGAGCGATATCTTCGGGTACTTTAATATTGTTTTCTTCCAAGACTTGTAGTGCTCCCATTGCAGCAAAATCACTTGCAGCATAAACAGCATCAGGTCTTTCAGGAAGTTCTAATAATTGTTTCATGATTTTACGTCCATCAGCAATATAAAGTGTGCTTTCAGATATTAATTCTTCAACAATTGGTAATTTATATTTTGTTAACGCATCCTTATAACCAGAGATTCTGTTTTTGTAAATTCTAGTATGACTATGACCACCAATATGTGCAATCCTTTTGCAACCTTGGTTTTTAAGATGTTCAATGATTTTGAAACTGCTCTGGTAATCGTCAATACCAATATAATCGACAGCTAAGGCATCTTCACCACGGTCAAACATAATTAAGGGTGTGTCACTAGATTTTATTTTTTCGAAATGCTCTAATGTTTTTGTTTCATTAGCCATTGATGCAATGATGCCATCTACTTGAGTTAAAAGCAGCGATTCAATATTTTTACATTCTCTTGTAAATGATTCGTTTGATTGTGTTATAATAATATTATAGCCTTCTTTACTTAAAACGTTTTCAATTTTTTCAACAACCGATGAGAAAAAATGACTATTGGCTCTAGGTATCATAACACCAACTAAATTGCTTTTTCCTTTTCGTAAAGCTGTGGCTATATGGTTTGGTTGATAATTTAATGTTTCAGCAACTTGTTTAACGGCAGCTTTCGTTTTATCGCTAATTCTAGGGTGATTGTTTAAAGCTTTAGATACAGCAGAAGGTGTAATGTTTAAAGCATTAGCAATATCTTTTATGGTTGTTTTCTTTTTATTTTTCAAAAAAAAGTATAAGTTTGTTCAATCGATTGAACAAATATACTTTATTCTTTTTTAATGTAAAAAAATGAAGCTTATTTTGTTTACTGTTTAATCGATAAAAAGATATAATTAAATAAGAGGATGAAGTATATAGTTTGTGAAAAACCAGGAGCGTTTATCTTAAAAGAAAAGGAAGCACCTATAAGAAAGTCAGGAGAGGCTTTATTGAAAATAAAAAAAGTAGGTATCTGTGGAACAGATTTACATGCCTATGGAGGCAATCAAGCGTTTTTTACGTATCCAAGAATTTTGGGGCATGAATTAGCTTCAGAAGTTATAGAAATTGACGCCAATGAAAAAGGTATTAAGGCCGGAGATAAAGTTGTAGTGATGCCTTATGTTAGTTGTGGAGTATGTATAGCATGTAAAAATGGAAAAACAAATTGCTGCACAAATATAAGAGTACTTGGTGTGCATGCAGATGGCGGTATGCAAGAACAAATTTCTGTACCTGCTAATATTTTATTACCTGCAAATAATTTGTCGGATAACGAAATGGCTATTGTAGAACCTTTGGCTATTGGCGCACATGCGGTAAGAAGAGCTGATATAAAACCAGGTGAAACCGTTGCCGTTGTTGGTTGCGGACCTATTGGTATTGGTATTATGAAATTAGCTCAAATTGCTGGTGCAAAAGTAATTGCCATCGATATGAATGAGCAACGATTGCAATATGCTAAAGAAAAAATAGGCGTTGATTATATAGTGAAAGCGGGGGACAATGCTGTAAATGACATTTCTGAAATTACAAATGGCGATTTATGTACAGCAGTATTTGATGCTTCAGGAAATAAATTCGCATTAGAAGCTTGTCCTAGTTATATGTCGCATGGCGGCCGATTTGTTTTAGTAGGTTTATCAAAAGGCGAGTTAACATATAATCATCCAGCAGTACATGCTAAAGAAATGACTTTAATGTGTAGTAGAAATGCAACTACCGAAGATTTTGAACATGTAATAAGTGTGCTAAATCAATTTCCAACAGATTCTTTTATAACGCATTCTGTGCCTTTTACAGAGATGATAGCACATTTTGATAGTTGGTTAAATCCTGAAACAGGTGTTATAAAAGCAACCGTGAGTTTTAATTAAAAGAGTATTAAAATGATAATAGATTCTCATCAACATTTTTGGAAATATGAACCTGTTAAACACGAGTGGATTGATGATGATATGTCTACAATTCGTCGCGATTTTTTACCTTCCGATTTAGAAAAAGTTTATCATGAGAATGGTGTTGATGGTTGTGTCGCAGTTCAAGCAGATCAAACTTTAGCTGAAAATGATTTTTTATTAGATCTAGCAGCTAAGAATGATTTTATTAAAGGCATAGTTGGTTGGGTAGATTTACGAGGATATACTATTGATTCTGATTTAGAAAAATATAGAGCATTTGATAAAGTAAAAGGTTTTAGGCACGTTGTTCAAGGAGAATCCGATCATAATTTTTTGTTACGTTCTGATTTTTTAAAAGGCATTTCAAAGTTAGAAGCACATAATTTTACTTATGATATTTTAATTTTTCCGCATCAATTAGGAGCAACCTTAGAGTTTGTGAAACGTTTTCCAAATCAGAAATTTGTTATAGATCATATTGCAAAACCCTATATAAAAGATGATTTCTTTGATGGTTGGGCAGTATTAATGCAAGAAATTGCAAAGCAAGAAAATGTGTATTGTAAACTTTCTGGAATGATAACTGAAGCAGATTATAATACATGGACACCAAAACAGCTAGAGCCTTATATGGATTTAGTTTTAAATGCTTTTGGAACAAAACGCGTTATGTTTGGTTCCGACTGGCCTGTGTGTTTGGTAGCAGGAAATTATTCGCAAGTAAAATCAATTGTCACAAATTTTATAGTAAACCTTTCAGAAACTGAACAAGAAGCTATTATGGGAGGAAATGCTATTCAATTTTATAATTTAAAATAAGTATCATGGATTTAGGTTTAAAAGGAAAAGTGGTAGTTGTAACTGGAGCTGCAGGAATTAAAGGTAGTATAGGAGAAACTATTGTACAGCATTTAGCCGCAGAAGGTGCTATTCCTGTAATTGTGTGTCGCAACGATCGTGGATTTGGATATGAAAAAGCATTACAAGAACAAGGTATTGATGCTTTATTTGTAAAAACAGATTTATCTGATTATAAACAAATTGAGCAAGCTGCAAAAGTTATAGAAAATAAATACGGTAGAGTAGATGCGCTTATAAATAATGTGGGTGTTAATGATGGAGCAGGCTTAGATGCTTCTATGGACGATTTTATGTATTCGGTAAAATTAAATATGGTAAGCTATTTTGCAATGACTAAGTATTGTTTGCCTATGATTAAAAAAGTTAAAGGAAACATTTTGAATATAGGTTCTAAAGTAGCGCTAACTGGTCAAGGAGGAACCTCTGGTTATGCAGCTTCTAAAGGTGGTGTATATGGGTTAACCCGAGAATGGGCTGTCGATTTAATTAAGTATGGTATTCGTTCTAATGCCATTGTAATTGCCGAAAGTTGGACACCAGCTTACGATAATTGGATTAAAACATTGGAAAACGGAGAAGAGAAACTTCAATCTATTGTTAAAAAGATTCCTTTAGAAAACAGAATGACAATGCCTTCTGAAATTGCAGATCAATGTTTGTTTACAATCTCTGATAAAGCATCACATACTACAGGTCAATTTATTACTGTTGACGGAGGCTATGTACATTTAGACCGATCATTACTTACTAACTAGTGCTCAAAATCTTCATTAGTCTAAAAAAATAGGAATTTGATATTTTAATTGTTATTTTTTGCCAATAAAATAATTTAACTCATAAATACAATGAATAACACAATAAACAAGCCAATAGTGGTATCTAAAAAGATACTTATACCATTTATACTTGTAACATCTTTATTTGCCTTGTGGGGGTTTGCTAATGCAGTTACAGATCCAATGGTAAATGCATTTAAAAAGGTTTTAGAGTTATCAAATACACAAGCTTCATGGGTTCAAATGGCATTTTATGGTGGCTATTTTTGTATGGCATTGCCAGCGGCTATGTTTATGCGTAAATATTCTTATAAAGTAGGTGTATTAATAGGTTTGGCATTATATGCAACTGGCGCTTTATTGTTTTATCCGGCAGCTCAAAGTGAAAGTTTTGTTTTTTTCTGTTTAGGGCTATATGTACTAACATTTGGTTTAGCTTTTTTAGAAACGGCTGCTAACCCTTATATTTTGGCAATGGGGACAAAAGAAACAGCTACCCAACGTTTAAATTTAGCACAATCTGTAAATCCTCTAGGGTTACTAGCAGGTTTGTTAGTGGCAAAATACTTTGTTTATGACAATTTACAATCTGATGACATTGCAGATTTTGGAGCTTTAGATGAAGCAAAAAGAACTATGATAAGAGTCGCAGATTTAGCAGTAATTCGTGACCCTTATGTTGTTTTAGGTTTAGTTATCACAGCTGTATTTGTTCTATTTTTAGTTAGTAAAATGCCACAATCTAAAGAAGAAGGTACGATGCCTAGTTTAGGGAGTACTTTTTCAAAGTTAGCAGGCAATAGTAAATATGTTTTGGGTGTTTTAGCACAAATACTATATGTAGGTGCACAAATTATGACATGGACATACATCTATCAATATGCAGAAGCTATTGATTTAGCTAATCTAGGCGTAGAAGAATATGAAAAGATTGATGTGTTTGCATATCAGTTTTTAGCTTTTATACTATTTACTGTAGGACGTATTGTTGGTACTGCTATGCTACGTTATATGAGTCCAGGTAAACTGTTAATGTTTTTTGCTTTATTGGCAGTAGGGTTTGTTGCAGGATCTATTTTTATTGAAGGTATGTTTGGTTTGTATAGTGTTGTGGGCATTTCTTTTTGTATGTCTTTAATGTTTCCAACCATATACGGTATTGCTTTAAACGATTTAACAGAGGAGCAATCTAAAGTAGGGTCTGCAGGATTAGTGATGGCAATTGTAGGAGGTGCTTTATTACCTATGTTACAAGGTATGATAATTGATGCTGGAGGGAGTGGAGTTGCCGACACTAAAATAATGGGAGTATCTGAGGTTAATTTTTCTTTTATATTGCCATTAGCTTGTTTTATATACATTGCTTGGTATGGTATGCATGTTTTTAAGAAACATGAAGTAAAAACTAATTAATAAATAATTATGAAAAGGTTTTTTCTTTTTTGTGATTTAAAAGATGATGCTAAATTAATTGCAGAATATAAAGATCATCATAAATCTGTTTGGCCAGAAATAATAAAAAGTATTAAAGATTCTGGTATTGAAAACATGGAAATCTATAATAATGGTAATAGATTATTCATGGTTATTCAAGCTAATGATACATTTTCATTTGAAGCTAAGGCTAAAATGGATGCTTCTAATTCTAAAGTACAAGAATGGGAGAATTTAATGTGGAAATACCAGCAAAAGATACCATGGGCTAAAGAGGGGGAGAAATGGCTTTCTTTGGAGCAAATTTTTAAGCTATAAATTAGTTTTTTCGAAAACGCTGTGTTTTTAAAATGTTCTTTTTTCTTATTATGAAGATTATTGATAAATGGGGCTTTGTTAACCTGTTTATTCTCAATAAAAACAAAACCCTGTAAACTAATGTTTATAGAATATTAAAAACATCATGTTAATAATAAGGAACTGATTCGGCACTGCATCTTAAAATTTATTTTAAATAGAATATGGATATTCAATATTCTTATTAATTCTTGAAAATCACATAGAATTACTTCACAGTTTGGTTAAATTTTATAATCACGAAGCAAAGAGCACGAACTAATTATTAACGCTTGAACTAAAGTGAAAATATAAGCGTTTCTATATTAATTATTAAAATATTCTTTAGGAGATTTACCATAAAATTCTCTAAAAGAGCGCGAAAAGTATGTAGGGCTTGAGAAACCTGTTTCATAAGCAGCCTGAGAATAATTATGTTTTCCTTTTGAAATAAGTTTAACGGCTTCTTTTAAACGGATTGCTTTTATAAATTCGGTAGAAGAACACCCTGTTAGTTTTTTTAGTTTTATGTGAAGTAATGAACGACTAACACTCATTTCTTTAGTTATAAAAGTAACGTCTAGATTTTTATTATTAATATTATCTTTTATTAGGGTTGTTAAGTTTTTAATGAAAATTTTATCAGATTCACTATGTCCAATATCTTCTGTATTGATAAATTCATCTGATCTAAATTTTTCAATAATATGCTTACGTGTATTTAGTATGTTCTCTATATTTTGTTTTAGGATTTTAGGATAAAATGGTTTTTCAACATAATAATCTGCTCCAGATTGAAAGCCTTCAAGTTTACTTTCTGGACTAGTTTTTGAAGTTAATAATACAATTGGTATGTGAGAAAATTCAATGTTTTTCTTTATTTTAGTTGAGAATTCAATACCATCCATTTCAGGCATCATTACGTCGCTAATTATAAGTTCTGGCGAGATGCTTTTTAACTTTTCTAAAGCAACCTTTCCATTTTCTGCCGTAACTATTTTGTAGTTTGTACTTAATATTTCTTTCATAAATACAATTAATTCAATATTGTCTTCTACTATTAAAATTAGAGGTTTTGACGAAAATAAATCTAAATTATTTACTAGTTTGTTTCCTTCAGAAATGGTGTGTTTTAAAATATTTAAATTATCACTATTCATTTTATTGTTTTGACTAGCATCTTCTACTATTTCATCTTGAGTATAGTCATCAATAGAAGCAGGCAGTATTACGGTAAAAGTGGTTTTTTTATTTTCAATACTTTCAATATTAATAGAACCTTTGTGTAAATCAACAATACTTTTTACATAAGCTAAACCAATTCCAGAACTAAGGTGATTATAATTGTTTTTATTTTCTACTTGAAAAAAACGGTCAAAGACCTTATCTAGCATTTCAGGTTTTATTCCTTTTCCTGAGTTTGAAACTTTTATAATTAAATCTGTTTTTGAGTTTAATTGATTTCGTTTTTTTAATGATACAGAAAAACTAACTTTACCATCTCTTGGGGTGTGATTAAAGGCATTAGATAATAGGTTTAAAACTATTTTGTCAACTTTGTTAATATCAAAGTAAGCTTGTTTATTTGGTTTAGTAAACGTTTGTTTGTATTTAATGTTTTTGTTTTTTGCTAGAGCGTCAAATGATATTGAAATATCTTCCATGTATTCTAAAACGTTACAAGATGAAACTTTTAATTTTTCACTCCCAGTATCTATTTTTCTGAATTCTAGTAATTCTTTAATTAGTTGTAGTAATCTATTCGCATTGCGGTCAATACCTAAAAGTTGTTTTTTTAACTTTGGACTAAGTTTTTCTTCGTCAATAATTTTTTTAAGAGGTCCTAATATAAGAGTTAATGGTGTTTTTAGTTCATGAGATATATTAGTAAAAAATTCAAGTTTTACTTTATTTATTTCATTAGCATGTGTTTTTTCTCTACGTTCTAGTTCTACTAAAGTTTTAGATTTTTCTATTTTTTTACCAATTTTAAAAACAATAATAATAGCAATAAGAACTAATAAAAAGTAAATAAAATACGCCCAATTAGTTAGCCAAAAAGGAGGGCTGATTATTATGATAAGTTGCCTTTCTTTAGCGTCCTCTTGATTTGTATTTAAAAATGCTTTTACTTTAAAGGTATAAGTACCGGGACTTAAATTAGTATACGTAGCAAAGTTGTTATTGCTTTTGTTGTTCCATGGTGTTTCTAAACCTTCTAAGTAGTATAGGTATTTACATCGTCCGTTAGAATTATAATTAAAAGCAGAAAATTCTATGGTAAAAATATTTTGATTATATTTTAATTCAAGTGTATCAATTTGATTGATAGACTCTTTCAGAGTTTCAGAATTTAAGGGGCTTTGTTGTTTATTAAATAATTGAAAACTTGTAAACGCTATGGGGTGGTTTTTTATAGGTAATGGCTTTAATTTTTCATTAAAAGAAATCATTCCATTGTTTCCTCCAAAATAAGTAAAGTCATGACTGTCTTTAAATGATGCACGAAAGTTAAATTGATTAAAAGGAATTCCAGAATTATTATCAAAAAGTATATACTTGTTTTTTTTGACAGAAAATTTCACAAGTCCTTTATCGGTACTTGCCCAATACCAGTCATTAATACCTTCTTCAATACTAAAAATCCAATTAGCAGGAAATCTATTGTCGGTATTAAATTGTTGTATTGTTTTGTTTTTAGTATTGTAGCAAGTTAAGCCTTTATAGCAATCTCCAATCCATAATTGGTCCTTAGAGTCTGATTTTACAAAGGTTATGTTTTTAATTTCAGGAATTAAGTCAAAGGGTTTTAAAATGTCGTTTTCTAAGTCGTAGCTATAAGCCTGACTTGTTGTTGCAAACCAAAGTTTATTATTACTATAGGTTATACTTTGAAATTGTTTAGACCCAATTATTTCGGGCTTTAATTTTTTAAACTTTTTTTCTTTTAAATTGTAACTAACTATTCCTGAGTTAGTCGCAATATATATAGTGTTTTTTAATAAATAGAATTTAAAAATTGAGTTAGATAATTGATTGTTTGTGTTTTCTCTATTATAATATTTAATTTTATTGGTTTTGGTATTAATAATATTAATGCCTCCTGTATATGTAGCAACCCAAAGTTCATGTTTGCTAACAAAAAGTAGATCATGAATATTGTTATAACTAAGTTTAACCTTACTGTCTTTAGAATTGTAACTTGTAATTTCTCCTGTTAGGGTATTTATTTTATTTATACCATTATCTTCCATTCCAACCCATAAATTCTTTTCAAAATCTTCAGTTAAACTACTTACTACACTTCCAGTTATTTGCCATTTACCATAACCAGATTTCCAAGATTTAAAAAATGTTTGTTCTCCATCCCATAAATTGATGCCTCCAAAATAAGTACCTAACCAAACATTACCGTTTACATCGCAAAATGATGAATAAATAGGATTCGAATTTAACCCATTAGGGTTTGATAATTTAAAATTATGAATATCAATTAGAGCATCTTTTAAAGAATAAATTGCTAAGCCATTTTCGGTTCCTATCCAAATTCTTCCATATTTATCCTCAGTTATGCAATGAATAAAATCATGAGGTAGTTTTTTGTTTTTTTTAGAGAAAAAAGATGAAGTATTATTATCTAGATTTAATGATGCTATACCATGATCATAAGAACTTACCCATAAATTATTTTGGGAATCAATAAAACGGAAATCAAATTGATTAGTATTTAGCTTTTGAGGTAAGTTATATTTAATAAGTTTTTTTTCAATAATGTTATAGCAATATATTATAGCTTCATTATTATTTGAAAATGTTAACCAGTTATTTTTTATATATAAATTAGTGTATTTAGTATCTTTTTTAAGTTGAAAAAGCTTCGTTTTTTGTCTTAGACTTTCTCTTTTATTAGTTTTTTTATTTAAAAAAAATATCTGGTCGTTTTGCCGAACCCAAAAACCATCTTCGACATTGTATATGTTGTTTGTAGGTCCAAGATTTGTTAATAATGTGTATTCGAAAAAAGCTTCTTTGTTATTATCATAATAAAAATACTTTTCATTATTAGCTCTTGCTAATAATATAGAATCATTCGTAATCAATAATTTATTTGAAAAAAAATTTACTAGCTTATTATTTCTATCATATGCGGGGAATTCTCGGAATGTTATGCCATCAAAACGTACAACAGCATTACGTGTAGCGGCCCAAATATAACCTTCATGATCTTGAATAATACTTTTTACGTAAGATGATGGTAGACCATCTTCTGTTGTGAAATGAGTAAATTGAATACTCTTATTGTTTTGAGATACTGAAACTTTAAAAAAGAATAGAGCTAATAATATAAATATTACATGTGGATAATTTTTTTCAATTATGAACTTTTTTTTCATTTAAAAAAATAATAAAATTATAAAAACACAAATATTTATGACTGAATAATCAAAGTAAAAATTATCTTTAATAGTGTTTTAAAGCAATTTGAATTTTTACCAAAATAGTAAATTAGATATTATATAAAAATAAATAAATAATCCTAAAGTAATACTATATTATCTTTATTTAGTACTTGTTAATGAGGTTTTGTTTAATATAGTGTAGTGAAAGTTAATTGTTTCATTGTGTTTTTACCCTATTAAAAATTCATCTCCATACATTTTATAAGAGTGAATAAGCTATTTATTTTTATAAAAAGGGTTTTATAATTGTGATAGTATAACCAGTTTATATTTATAAATTTAAAATTCAACCACATCTGTGTTAATTAATTTAAATTGGTAAGGCCATTGTTCATCAGGTGTTTTATCAGGGTTTTCTCCCCATCTATTTGGTCTAGACCAATGTTTGGTAGGAGCACCAGTAACCACTAGCCATAAATGTGCTGTATTTTTGGGAACTTTAAAAGATACTTTGTCTTTTGTTTTTTTGAAAACTTTGCTATATATGCGTTCTCCATTTTTGATTTGAGCCACAAAACCATAATGCCATCCTGCATTTTCAATTTTTACTTTAGCAAAACCATCTGTTCCAGCAATTCCTTTAAAAGCTAACTTTATTTTAGATTTTGATTCAGGAACTTTAAGTTTTATACCATTATATCCATAGTTTTGAGGGCAGTTAATAGAGTCAACTGCATACCAACCATTTTTTAATTTATTTACTTTTGTCTTGTGTATATTGGCATATGGTTTAGCTATAGAATCAATTCTTTTTAAATCCCAAGTAATAAACCTTCTAGAAGCATCAAACATTTCATCATTAAACTCCTCTTGTGAAAGGTTCTTCAAACGTTTGTATGTCATAATAGCATCTTCTCCTTCTTCAGTATTTCTCATTAGTTTACCAAAAAAATCTTTTCCATGTTTTTGAGACCAATATTCAATTACATAAGGCGAGTGATAGGTGTTGTATGGATGTAAAAAGCCATAGTGTGTACCTTTTAAATAATCTACTAAATGATAGTTTTCAAAAGTCATCCATTCTGGGTACACTTGCCATAGCATATATTGAGCAGACATTTCCATAATAGGTCCTTGAGGTCCTTTGCCTGTGTCTGCATGACTTAAATACTGAAAACTATGACCTAATTCATGTGCTAAAACGCCATAAGGTTCTTTGTTTACACGAATAGCAGGTGTCCAGAAAACCCCAACTTTATTTTCTTGTCCGCCTCCGTAGGCGGTTCTTCCTTCTCCTTTAAATACATAGATTAAAATTTTATAGGTATCGATAAGAGAATTACCTGTTTGAACAAGTTTTAATTCATTTACATATTTATCATAGATACGCTCGCATTCACTTAGCATTTTTTTTGGATTGAATCTTTCGGATTCATTTTTGTTATTTATAGGATTCTTACCATAATCTTTATGCCAAAAAATCGCAAAATTTTCAGATGAGACCATATGATTAAAATTATAGTCACTATTTGAATTGGTGTAATTATTTGCTTCAGGAACCATCCATACTTTTGAAGGGATGTAAAGTTCTTTCTTTGTTTTTTCTTGTGCAGGTACAGTAAAGAATAAAAAGAAAAAGGAGATAATAAAAAGTGGTGTTAAAGCTCTTTTTTGTGCCATATTATACTAATAATTAATTTTTTGTAAAATATTAACGTTTATTTACATCAAGATTATTTAGAATTGAATAATTCATAAAAATAAGAAGCAGCTACCAAATCTTCCAAAGCATGACCTACAGATTTAAAATAGGTGATTTCGGTTTCTGATTTTCTTCCTGTTTTTGTATTACTACATAATTCAAATAAATCTGCTTTTATATCTTCTTTTGTAATAACTCCGTTAGTTAGTGGAATTAAAATATCACCGCTTTCTTTTAGCCCACCTTGGTAGGTATCAATAAAAACACTTGACTTTTTAATAGCTTCGTCATCTGCTTCACGTGTATCTTTTTTATAAGCACCAACCAAGTCTAAATGTTGTCCTTCTTTCAGCCATTTTCCAAAAACAAGTGGAGTAGGAGATAAGGTTGCACAAGAAATAATATCAACATCAGAAACTTTGTCCTCTATATTTTCAATAGCTGTACATGTAAATGATTCGTTTTTAAGAGTATCACAAACTTTTTGAGCTTTTTCAATATTTCTTCCCCACACATAAACGGTTTTAATAGGTCTAACACTTGCATGGGCTTTGATTAAATTAATAGACAATGCTCCAGTTCCAACCATTAACATAGAAGAAGAGTCTACTCTTGAAAGAAAACTACTAGCCAATGCTGAGGCTCCTGCAGTTCTTTTTACGGTTAATGACTTTGCTTCTAAAATAGATTTGATATCGCCTTTATGTGCATCTAAGTATAAGTACATTCCTTGTATAGCAGGTAAATCATATTTACCGTTATTAGGACTTACGGTTACAATTTTTACACCTAAATTTTTACCTGGATTAAAAGCAGGCATTAATAACAAAGTAGAATCTTTATTTTCTTGTGGATTTTGAAAATCATGATGATGTCGCATAGGGACTTCAATATCTGAGTTTGAAAATCCTTCTTTTAGTGCATTTATTAACGTGTTGAAATTACAGTTTTCATTAATGAAATCATCGGAAATAAAAGGTATTGTGCTCATTGTTAGTTTTAATTTTGTGTAATTTTTGTTTGATATATACTGAATATAAATTATAGTTTGTTTAAATGTTTATTAATTTTTTACTCATTAGATTTAATTGAATCAAAGTATTTTAATCTGTTAGGAATAGTTTGAGTGATTTTATTATAATCTATTGATGACATTCTGTTTTTTCGGTATCTTATTGCAAACCATGTTAAAAAACTTTCTGCAATATCTTCTCTAATAGGGTTTTCTTTAGCATAGGTTGAAATATAATGATGATCATCTTTTTGTGATTTCTTCCAATTGATTGATTTAGCATGGATTGAATCAAGAGATGTATGGCAAGCTTCGTGTATTAATGTTTCTTCAATAATACCATCTTTTTCATAAATTACGCTTTGTCCCGTATGTATAAGTATTGAATGATTACCACCTCCAAAAGGTTTAGTCCCTTTTTGAATCCATATTTCGTTTATACCAATTCTTAAAACATAAGGTAGTTGACCAATAAGGAAAGCATATTTTTTAGCCTCAATTGTAGCAGTGTTTAAATTACCAAATTCTGAATTTACCTGTGCTCTACTTGTTAAACCATCATTCCATTTAACATCAAATAGATAGGCGTTTACGGTAATCCAATCATTTTTTCTTCGGTCAAACATTTTAACCATTTTCACACTTGTGTAAGTTATGCTTATAAGAGAAGAAGGATCTGAATCTTTAACAATATTGGGGTTCATAAATATTGTTCCATGATAAGGTGGTTTTACTTGGGTATTGGTATTAATAAATAGAATAATAATAAGTAGAAGAAGTTGTTTCATGATTTTTGGACAGCTACTTTTAGAGATATTAAGCTTTATTTAAAAGCGTTAAATTAAATTTATTTATGTAGGAATACTAATTGTTTATTATCTGATGATTTGTAAAAATTATCATTTCTATTTTCTGAGATGACAATGAGGGGATTACTTTTATTTAGTGATTTTAGGTTGATTTTTTAGTGTTTTAATGTTTCTAAATTAAAAATAAAAAGAGGTAATAGTTTAAAATTATTACCTCTTTTTTATTAAGAACTATTGGGAGTAAAAAATGTTTATAAATTTTATTTCAAATTCAATTATTTTATTAGAAGTTTATTTGTTATCACAGTTTCATCCATTTTAACTTTAACAAAATACATAGAATTAACCATTCCTAATGTTGATTTGTTTAATATAAGTCTGTTATTTCCTTTATGTAATGAATGATATATTTCTTTCCCTAATACATCATATATTGTTACGTCCATATTTCTCACAAGTTTCTGATTGTTTAACTCAATTACAAAATTTGAGTCTGTAGGGTTTGGGTGTATACGCAATAAGTCTCCATTGGTTTCAATATTATTTACAGCTAATGGATTTTCAATTGTACCATATGCTCTCCATTCTAAAATACCTGTTGATTCTATATTGTTTTTAAATGTAACTCTTAATGAATTAGTAAGTATAGTCTCCGATGTTAATTCATTAAAACTATCAGCTTCTATACCTATATCATTCCATTTAACCCATGCAGTACCGTCCCAATATTCAACATAAGCTTCTGTAGGAATCAAAATTCCGTTATTATCAGTCCACCAATATATATCGGTTAATGTAATGTAATATTCTTGTTCCCAATTGTATTGCACGTATCTAAAAGTATCTGGACTAGGCCAATTACCGTAAGCATCACCATTTTTATCAGTAGAAGATGTTGGTGTTATGCCATTATTTACAGCAAAAAGTTCTTCCCAATTAGAAACATAATCTGTAGTAACTTCTGCAAATACAGCAATATTACCATCAAAAGGATCTAACTCTTCAACATAGCATTGTTTATCAGTAGCTTCTGGAGCAGGATCACCAAAATAGGTGTTGTTACAGTTAAAGTTTCCGTCTACGTTGTATATGTAAAAGTAATTACCTGGAGATCCATAGGCAATATTTACCTTACCAGAATGAGGATAACTACAAGATCCATTATCTAATGAACAGCTACTATAAATGTTGGCTAAAGTCGTTTTTGCTTTTTCTAATATAAAAGTTTGACTACTTTCTATGTCACAACTGTTTGTATAACTTACTTTGTATTCTCCGAATTCTGAATCTGCAACAGAAGAAAGAATAATATCTCTTGATTGCGAAGTAAAGCCATTAGGCCCTGTCCAGCTCCACTTTCCTGTATCAGTTTCATCATCATGAAAAGAAGGGTGTAACTTTACACTTGTACCTAGATTAACTCCAACTTTTTGAGTAGGAAGTAAAGATCCTTGTTCTAACTGAAATTCAGGAAATAGTGACGTGAAACTACACCCTGTTTCAGTATATAATTCTGCTATTTCTGATTCAGAAAGTGAATAATCATACATTTTTAATGAAGCTATCGTTCCTGTTAAATATTCTGCAGCATCTCCTGAAAAACCTACTAAGATTCTACCATTAGAGTTTACATACAAATTCTTTTGTTCTTGTGCATTTAATACACCATCTACATATACGCGCTCAATATTACCGTCAAAAGTTAAGGTAATATTATGCCATTTACCTTTTTCAGGTACTGTTGTATAGCCCATATCATGTTGATCCCAGTGAGCGGAAGCTCCCCAGTTATTATTAGTTCCATAATTCAGTGCGGCATAAGTACCCATTGGGCCGCCACGATTTGCCCATGTAAGAATACATTCTGAAGGTCCTACATTGGGATTGTTTACCCATGTAGATACTGTATATGGAGCATTCCAAGTTTGACTATCTGGGTTTCTCTTGCTAAGCTCCATATAATCTGAACCTCCAAAAGTAAAACCTCTACGATTATCTATATCTTCAACAATAATATTACCTATAGTAGTAAATGTACCTCCTAAAGTACCTAGGTTTTGTAATTCAGTTATTTTTTCTCCCGTACTAAATGATGATGCATTAATATCAAGTAATTTATTTCCTCGTGTAACAATTACTGGCCCTTCTGTTTGCTCTGGATTTTCAAAAACACTAAAGTCAGTTGTATTATTATAAACCTTTATATTCCAAATTGCTGGAAATAAACCCGCTTTTTGAACTCCAGTAACGGTTACTTTGATGTATCTAGCCATCACATCTCCATCATCAAGCATTGGGCTTCCTACTTTTTTATTCTGAGTTTTGTCAGCATAAATCATCCAGTTTGTAGCATCAGAACTGTATTCTATTTTGTATTGGTAATAATAAATAGGAAATTCAAAATCAGTAAGTATTCTTTTTACATTTTGAGTAGATCCTAAGTCTATTTGCAACCATTCTCCCATATTTGAAGTACCTGCTTTCCAGATAGTGCCATTATTTTGGTCTACAGCATTCATAGGTAGGTAATCATAATTATTAATATCATCTGAATAATATGAAGAGGCTGTAACGGTTTTTTGATATGCAAGATCTGTTAATAGAATTTGATCCGTTCCTAATAGTCCGATTCCGGTATGTGTAAGATTTACTTTTTCAATTTTACCTACACCAAAAGTAACAGGATCAACACATACCTGTCTTACTAACCCTCCTAAACCATTGGGGTTTGTGTGTCTATGATAAGCAATATAGTAATCTTCTCCATCTTTAAAAAAGGAATGGTGTCCAGGGGCACTAATACCATTGTTAGTAGCTTCTGTAATTGGATTATTTGCTCCAGCAGTAAATGTTCCAGTAGGACTATTACTTGTTGCGTATAGCACTCTGTAAGAGTCATCATGAGTACTTCCGGCAGAATAGCTTAAATAGTAAACGCCATCCTTTTTAAGCATATAAGGAGCCTCAAATACATCTGGTAATTGAGTATTAGGTATAATCCCTTTTTGATTAGGGTCAGGCATCATATTTACATCTAGTTTGGCCCAACCTACACCATGACCATTATATGTAGCCCATGTACAGTAATATATATAGTAAGATCCGTCATCATCTTTGAAAACATGTGGGTCAAGTGGAATGATTGGTTCATTAAAATTAGCAGGTAATACAGGTGACCCATCATTCGTCATTGATACCCATGGACCAATAGGTGTGTCGGAAACATAACCAAATATATTACATCCTCCGTATTGACTTCTACAACTACTATAGTAATAGTAGTAGCGTCCATCATCTCCCTCAACAATATCAGGAGCCCATACATCTTCTGTTTTTAAATTTGGAAGATCGAATTTGTAATTACTCCAGTTTTTAAAATCTTTACTTACCCATACCTGAGGGTCTCCCGATGCTAATTCAATGGCATCAGTTGTTGCATATAGATACCATGTGTCTCCAAATTTTTTAATAGTAGGGTCTGCAAAATATCCTGGTACAATCGGATTTCCATTACCAGGTGCATTATATTGAGCAGATACTTTGAGACCTGTAAAGAAAAGACACAATATTGAAATTATTAAAATTCTAATTTTCATTGTTTACGATTTAAGTTTATTAGTTGTAATGAATTTATTATTACTCATAATTTAATCTACACATCTTCTTAACTATAAGCCTAAATTTCACTTGTCGCTCTTGGAGAAGATACCTCACTACCTTTTATAGAAGTATTGGCTAACAAACTAAACAAGAAAGCATGATATTTTTATATATAAATTATGCATTGAAATTTACAAATACTTTAATTTGTTATATATTATAATATTACCTTATACTTTGTATAAATTAACCTAAACCTTTGTTTTTTATTTCCCCTAAAAAAGGCTGTCTTTTTAGAATGTCTCTGCTAATTTGTGAGTTTTTTTCTTGTTGCATGTTATGTTAATTGCTATTAGTAGTACATTGTTAGTTTTAATGTTAAAAAAATGATTGATTTATTGTGTTTTAAGCGTAATAAAAAAGGAGGATACTTTTTATAGTATCCTCCTTATAAATAAAATAGTTATTATTATTTATAATGTATAAAAAAAATAACGGGTTTTTAATGTTAAATTTAATATTTAACTATTTTCATAACATTTCTTTTGTTATTAGATTGTAAGTCTAAAATGTAAGTTCCAGATTTTAATGAATTACCATATTTGTTAACGCCTAAACTTAATACACCTTCTTCTACTTTAGCACCAAGTAAATTAAATATTTTATAAGAAACAGATTGTTCAGTAGTTTCTATATTAAAACCATTAGAAGATGGGTTAGGGTATACTTTTACAGATTTTAAGGTATTCTTTTTTATGCTTAATACTCCAGCATCAAGATCAGCTACCGTATATGTTAAACTAGATTTACCAAAAGCAAATTTATCAAATCTTAATCCAAGCTCTCTAGCACCTACTTGAAAATCGAAAGTTGAATTGTTAGCTGCTACAGTATATGTAGTCTGAGATTCAGCTCTAGTCATTTTTGAAATGTTAATCCATTTCCAAACTTCATTTTTAGTATCAATTTCCGCATTTGAAGCTCCATCTACAGCATCTGTTGGTTCTGTATACCCGTGAAAGTTAGTTTCATTTATTTTAATCCAACTAGCTGCATCTGTAGTAGTTTGAGCACCAAAAGTTGCGGCAGTAAAAAAGCTATCATTACTACCTGCACCAGAACCAACGTAAACCTTTGCAAATAAATCATATGTGCCTGCATCAGGAAAAGTAGCACTATAAGTGATTACTTTGTCGTCACTACCAGGATAGTCTCCGCTTAATTTATCGGTTTTAGGTTGTACATAAGTAACTCCTCCTTCGGTAATTGTTTCATAATCAGTTGTAGCTGAAAAAGTGCCTGATTCAGCTTCAAAAACTATTGGATTGTCGTTTTGAGCAAAAACACTAGTTATACTTAATAAAAGTAAACAAATTGTTAAAGTAAATTTTTTCATGATTTTATAAGTTTAGATTAATTAATTAGTTACTAAATTAACAACATTAAGTTATTTTAAAATCAGGATTATTATCATAAAATAGTATTATATTAACAAGTTTGGTGTTTGTAAGTTTCTTATTGTCTTTGAGTTGTGTTTGTGAGGTAATAGTTTTTGGAGGTTTAAAAATTGGTCATAATATTTGTTTTTTTATAAATGGTTGCAAATAAATAGAGCTAAAAATATGATTTTCGATTATTAACATAACTCATTTAAAAAATGATAATTTTTAATCAAAAAAAAGGTTGTCTTTTAAAGACAACCTTTTTTTAAAATTATTAATATACTATTCTTTCTGGGTCTCCCAACACATACGTTGAATAATCTTATCAAAATCTTGTATTGTTTGAGCTTTATTCATTATAGAATTTAAAGAATTGTTGGCATTTGGATATTTACCAGGAGCATAGATATCATCATGAAAAAATGTATGACCCATTTCATGAGCAAATACTGTATAGCCTATTTCACCAATAGCATAGTCCGAAATTGCTCCACCTACTTTAAGATATTGTCGTGTAGCAACAGCATCCCAAGTTGCTTTGTGCCAAAATTTTGTAAAAAACATAGTTACACCTTCTGGATGTGTATAATTACTCCAGTCTTCAGGTGAAAATTTAATACTAGAATCGAGGCCAGTTTCATTACCAGTAACCTTTAATGTAGTAAAGTCTTTAATGTTGTACCAATTTTGGTCAGAAATGCTACCGTCAGGTTTTTCTACTCTCCAAGGTGATTTCTCTCCTGTATCTTTCCAATTAGTAACAATTGGATACTCACCATAAGTATCATAGAAACTATCATCAACAGAGACCCCTTCATTAAATACAAATCCAAAAACCTTAATCTTTACCGTTTTTGGAGCTTCAGCGTCAAAATCAACTAAAGTTTCTAACCATTGATTGGCTATTCTTTCATACTCTTTAGTTAAGTTTTCAATAGCTATTGCATAAACAGGGCCTTCCCATTCTTCAATATGATAATATATTACCCATTCACCAGAATTTTTAATACTCCATAAAGGGTTTCTGTTTTTCTGTTCTATATTATTGTCTAAAACTAAAGATTTAAATATATCTGCAGTTTCAATGTAAAGCGCTCTTTCATCATTATTTGCATTTATACCTGCGAAATAAGATTGATAACAATTTTCCCCAACTTTATAGTCTAAAGTACAAGGTATATTAATAATTGTACCTTCTGCAGACACGTCCTTAATTGTTATTTTATAGGTTTCATCATCTTCTTCAATATCATTATCAGTCAAAGCATTTATTGTAATAGAAAAATTTTCTATTCCAGCAGGAATTGTTATTTCTTCTTTTTCTGAATCATAGCTTACAGAGTTACTGAAATCAGGAATTGCATAATCACTGGAAGTAGTTGTTTCATTAGTTATTTTAAATGAATATTTTTCAGGTTTATCACTCTTTCCGCTCATTACAACTAAATGAATTAAATCATTCCCTTCCTTTTCATTACTAGTGCTTATACTGGTAACGTTAATTACTTCTGGTTCTTCTGTATTGGAGTTTGTTGAACAACAAATTAAAAATAATAATAATATGGATATAAAATATTTCATAGTTTCTATTATATAATAAATTTTGATTTATGAATGGTTGTTATTTAGAAATTATAATTTTGGTAGTCTGTGATACTTCGTTATTACTAACTCTAAGTATATACATGCCATTATTTAACTTAAGTTCTTGTGTGTAAAGCGTTATCTTGTTTTTGCCATCTATATTTTTTTTAGACCAAATTAATTTACCTGTTATATCTGAAATACTTAAGTTTAATTTGGTAGATGCAGCTAAAGAACCAAGTTTTACCGTAATTTTATTACTAGCAGGATTAGGGTAAACAGATATAGACTGAATTAATTCTTTAGATATACTCAAACTATTTGAAAGTTTTCCAATAACTCGAAACTCTATTATTCCTGTTGATTGTTGGCTGTTTTTCATTGCCACCCTAATATTGTTTGTATTTATTGCATCAAATGTAGCTATATTATATTGATTAGCATTTAATGTAACATCTTCAAGTTTTACCCAAGCGGTTCCGTTATAATACTCAACATAAGCTTCTGTAGGAATAAGAAGCCCACCTCCATCTGTAAACCAATATAGTTCTACAGATGTAATTTCATAATTTTCAACCCAATCATATTGTACCCAATTTAAGGTGTTTGGAGAAGCCCAATTTCCATAAATTGTGTGTGATTCATCTTCAGAATTTATTGGTACAAAGCCATCATTGACAGCGGCTAAAGATTCCCAAGCAGAAACAAGTGAAGTGGTGACATTAGATGCTTTTAATGCTATATTAGCATAATCAGAATTAGCTAAGTTAGTAATTACAGTAAGAGGCGTGTTTGCTGAAGAAATATTTCCTTCACTATCTTTTGCTTTAACTGAAAAAGAATAAGAAGTATCAGGAGATAAACCTGATATTTGAGTTGAATTTGTTGTAACAGATGTTATTAATGTCGTTCCTTGATATACATCGTATCCTACAGGAATAACACCATATTTAGGAAGCTCCCAAGTTAAGCTAAGGCTTGTGTCAGTAATATTAGTTGCTGATATTGTTCCAGCAGGAGAAGGAGGTAAGTTTGATTTTAAAAAATAATTAGTTGTAAACAGTCCTCTACCATGTGTTCCTGCTACTACTACACCATCAGATGCTCTTGATTTTACCATACGAACAATAACATTTGCTAACCCGTCATTAAAAGATTCCCAGTTTGTAGCAGTTCCATTTAGGTTTTCTGTTACCCAGACCCCCAGATGGGTAGCAAGAATAAACTTGTTAGTATCGTTTGGCGCAAAAATGCCATTATAAACAGGCATATCTGGGAAGTTATTAGAAATATCATTCCAGCTTGTTCCTCCATTTTTAGTTTCAACAATATGGTTTACACCAAAACTACTATAGGTTGCAATAATGTGGTTTTCATTACCTGGTTCAACTGCAATACTTGACATCCATCCATTAACTCCATCCATTATTCTTGTAGCAGTAGGTGTTGCAGAACTTGGATTAACCACTTTTACAATTACGCCATTATCACAACCAAAATAAACAATATCTGTATGGTTTATTTCATTATTGGGAGACACCATGGCACACGTAGTTCTACCTCCATTCATTTCAGTAATGGTTTTTGTTGATACAGGAACAGGGTCTGCAGTGCCAAAACCAGTTGCTACAGAATACGAATTTGTTTTACTCATACATGTATACAATCTATTGTTTGCATCATCATAATCTTTAGGTGTAATGAAATACACTTCATTTTGCGGAGCATATTCTACATATCTTTTAAATGAACTCCAACCGTCGGTTGTGTATTCTCCTCCTTCTCCCTGATATGCTGCTATTTGAATATTAGGTTCATCGGTATCTATAAAAGCAAATCCACCATCTCCTCCTAAAACATTATCAGACAAAGTAATACCTTCTCCAACCGATCTTTGAGTTCCATTATCTTGTGTGCCTCCTAAGAAATAATTCTTATATGTCTCTGGATGAATATCAATATTGTAGTACTGAAGTGTATTTAAGCCATTAGCAATAAATTTAAACGTTGGTTTATCTGCTGATGCATTGTCTGTTCTGTAAAGCCCTCCATCATTACCAATAAATGCAACATCTGAATTTAGAAATGCTATAGCGTGTGCATCAACATGTACTTCGTATCCAGTAATTCTTGACCAACTAGCTCCTGAATCATTAGATGCGTTATAGTTAATACCTCCTGCATAAATTCGGTTAGCATTATTAGGGTCAACTTCCATTGTAATACACCCATCTTTATTGCCATAAGAATTCACACTCATGTCTCCTGTTCTTGCCCAAGTCGTTCCTCCATCTGTAGTCAAAAAGTTTTTTGACCATTCTACAAACGCATACACTTTATTTGGATCTGAAGGCGCAACAGCAAGCCTTGTTAAATAATCATCAGAAGTTAAGCCAGGAATAGATATGTTAGTCCAGCTATCGCCACTATTAGTAGATTTGTATATTTTTTTATCTTTAGAAGTAGCGTATAATGTTCCGTTTGTTGCTAAATCTAAATCAAGTATTGCATTGGAAGTTCCTCCACCAACGGCATTTCCTAAGACTTTAGTCCATGTTAGCCCTTCATTTGTTGAACGTTGTACACCTCCTTCATGGGTTGCTACAAAAATAATGCCGTCAGCATTTATAACAACATTTCCTGAATGTCTAAAATTATTATTATTGGTAGCTGATAAATTACTCCATGTATCTCCTCCGTCAGTCGATTTATATAAACCTACACCAGCTGTTTCAGGACTAATCCATGCAATATTTCCTGTAGAGCAATACATTTCATTTAAATTAGCAGGATTTTGAACTACACTATGTGTATGTAGAAAGCTCATAAAATCATCAATAGGAGCCCATGTAGGGGCATCACTCATTGCATTGGTTGTTTTCCATAATCCTCCCGTATCACTTCCTACTATTAGGGTGTTTCCTGAAGGATCTCGTTTGTCTATAAGAATAGATTTTAATCGTCCTTGAATATTAGAACCGCCTCTTTCCTCCCAAATGGTATTTGTGTTTTTTGAATTATGTTCTTTTCTATATAAGCGATTTTTAGCCTGTATTTTATTACTTATTTCTACTAGGTTTTCTATAGGTATTTTTCCTGTTTTAGGGTTTCTAACCATTAGCTCAAAAAACTCTTGAGCTTCTTTTCCACCTGTTTCATGGTGTTCTTTTTTTATATTGAGCTCGCTTTTTTCTGATTTTAGATAAAAAAAAGAGGTAAAAAACACTGATATTAATAGAATTGATAATAATGTTATTTTAGTAATTGGTCTATTCATAGTTTATTAGTTTTTTTCCATTATTATATAATTATGTCAAAAAAAAACTCTTGTATATGTTTTAAATTCACCTATATAATAATTAAGTGTTCTGAAAATGTTCTTTTATCTTAAGGTGTTTTTTTGTTTAGTAGAGCAAATTAATATGTAAAATTAGCTAACATACTTGTTTAGGTATTAATGATATATTAACTCATATTGATACTATATTAATAGTTTTAGTTTTTATTGAAACAGTTGTTTTTAATAAGTTTTTTATATACAAAAGGAGCCTCTATATTTGAGACTCCTTTTAGAATTTGACCTTAAGTAAATAGTTTTATTTACCTCTAATAAAATTATAATTTAATCAATTTTTTAGTAACGTTACCTATAGAAGTTTCTATTGTAAAAAGATACAAACCTTTTGATAAGTCAGCTACGTTTATTTTGTTAGAGTTAGCAACTTTTTTTACAAGTTTACCAGTAATTGTATAAATATTTACAGAAGTAGTAATTCCATTTTTAATTGAAATATTAACAACATCTCCTGTTGCAGGATTAGGGTATAATTCACCTTCAACAACAGCATCTAAATTGTCTATTGATAAAGAACAAGATTCAGTATCATCATATGTTGCTGGAGCAGTTAGAGTTGGCCATCCTGCTACTACTGGATCAAAATCACAATCAATTTTTATAGAAGTAAGATTAGCAGATGCTTGTAACTCTAGATATAATATACCTGCATTATTTCCATTGGCTAGGTTTACAGAAGTAAGGTCTCCACTTCCAAATTTAAGATAATCTTTCAAATTGGTATTAGAACTAAAGTCTAAACTAGGAATTGCATTACCACGACAGTCAAGCCTTTCCAAATTAGGACAACCACTAAGATCAAGACCGGTATTGTCTTTACAATTATCCATCCACAATTGTTTTAATGATGAGTTAGTAATAGTTAATGTACCAGTTAAACCAGAAGCCGCCATGTTAATAAAGTTTAAATCTGCCATACCGTCAAGCCCTGTGTAACCTGTTATTCCACTTGTATTCCATGCTATAATATCTACCAATTTTGTATTGGCAGTAAGATTAACGTTTCCTGTAATGTTTGCATTCCCCCCAATATCAAGAACAGTAGCATTAATAAAAGCTTCAAGTCCTGTTAGATCTGCAACAGTATTTGGAGGAGCTATAGTTCCAGTAATAGCTTCCGCTTCTGATGTTTGTATCTCAGAATCAGAATCTGTGTCGGCTATTCCTACTAAGTAGGTTTTAAAATCTGCGTCAGGAATGTTCACTTGTGCGTTTACTGCTAAGCTTAAGCAGAAAAATAAAAATAGAGGGTAATTTTTTTTCATAATAGTTAAATGTTTTATAAACGGAATATATTTTCCGTTTTAGTTAATTAATTAATTAATAATGCTTTGGCAAGTTAACAGTACAAGAGTTAAATAGCTTGCACGTATGTTTAAAATAAAAGTAGATATGTCTATATTCTAGTATTTTAATAAATATATGTTTCACTTTGGTTTTTATATAAAAAAGGAACCTATATGTTAGAGATTCCTTTTAGAATTTATTTTAATTAAATATTCATTAAAGCAAAAGAAAAGACCTGTATTATATAGTGAAGATAGACACTCTTTTTAGGACTTAAGTTTGATTTTATTTCTCTAAAAATTCAAGCTCATAAATACCTGTAAATTTACCAGATTCATGTAGCATCACAATTCTCATTTTACTAGTTTTAACACTTTTGAATTTTACAATATTTAAAGCATTTCCTAATAATTTTTTTGGTGTTATAACCTGATGCTTTACACTTTCCCAAGTATCACCATTCCAATATTGTAACTCTAATTTTTGTGGAAGGGTAATATTGTAATTATCTTTCTCTAAATAGCGAACATCTTTTTCGTCACTAAAATAAATGTATGCTGTATTTATTTCTTCTTTTTGATTAAAATCTAGTTGTACCCAATCAGATTTGTTAGGCGATTGAAAAGCTGTCCATTGTTCATTTTTATTTGCTTTGCCATCAACAATAGTATTTACATTGTGGTGTTTAAAGGTATAAGAAGCACTTGCTGCTTTTACTTTAATTTTATTACTTTCAGGAGTGTGAGTAGGCTTTGCGATAGGAAGAATTGCTTTCCCCCAAGCTTCAATCTCACTGATACCAGTAGCACAATTATCTTTGTTTACCAATAAAACTCTAATTTTAGAAGTGTTTAATTCAGGAAATATAATTGCGTTTCCTTTTCGTCCAACAGCAGTTTTATACTGGCGTGTTTGATTTGGAATTTCTTTCCAACTCTCTCCATTCCAATATTGAAGCGTGTACTTTTTTGGTGCTTTTATTTGATCATCATCTTCTACAAAATAAAGGATGATTTTTTCAATTTTTCTATCAATACCAAAATCTATAGATGCCCAACTTTCTTTTTCATCAGAATATTGATTACTCCACTGATTTGAGGTTCTTGTTAAATACCAAAAATTCCCATCATTTAATTTATAAATAGGGTTTCCTATTCCTGGAAAAGATGCTTCAGCTTTAGGGTAATAGTCATTACTGTTATTAACAGCGTAGTTTATTAATTGTACTGATTCTGGTGTTTTTTTATACGGGATGTATGCTTTTAATTCACCTACAGTTTCAGAAGAAGTAATGGTTTTTCCATCTGATAATAATCTAAATCCTTTTCCTTGGTTATATTTTTCTCCTGTTTTATCCCAAACAACAGAAATGTTATGCCCGTGATAAAATACGTTGTCTAAGCTAAAATAATCCCATTCTTTAGGTACTAATGGTTTTATGATTATTGAATCATTTGCTTGTGGTTTAATACCTATTAAATCTGAAATAATAAGATCTACATATGATGAATGATAATAATGATCGCTATGACCTTTCATATCGTTACCATCCCAAGAACCTGTATCTGGGTGTACAGATTCTGCAATGTATGGCTTTCCATCTTTTCTTTGTGTTAGCGTATATATGTTTAAGAGTTCTAAAAAGTCTTTTTTAGAAACAGCGTCTACATTCTTGTAGTTATTAACTACGTTTGATAATGCTTTAAGGGTTTGAGACGTTGCAAAAGGCCAGGAATCGCCACTCCAAACACAGCATCTTTCTGCAATTATAAATTGTGGATCATGACGCTCTACAGTTGTAGGACCGTAGTTTGCATAAAAATAATCTTTATTCATCAAGAATTTCCATGCAGTACCAAATTCTTTGGTATCATCAATCATATTAAAATACCAAGGCACATAGGCCATTAATTCTCTCCCATGTTCATTCCCTGCAAAAGGGCCATCTTGGTACGTAAGCGTATTGGCTTTTATAGTATCTTTTTTATTTGCTGTTAACTCATCTTTTTGAAAACGATGGAAGAAGAAATTCCTTGAAGCATCCCAGTTTTTTTTCTCAAAATTACTTTTGATGGTATTGGCTTTGGCGTTATAAATATTGACAGTTTCGGTATCATCTACCATTTTTGCAATATTAGAAATTGCATTTGCATGAGACCACATATAAGCATTGAATGTTGGACGATATCCTGGAGCTCCTTCAAACCATTGTGGTGTTTGGCGACTATTAATGTTAGTTTCCATACCATCATACATGCCTCCTCTAGCAAACATGCCTTCTTTTTCTACCCAATATTCTTTTTCCCAATCGGAATAATCCTTTTTAAGATCATCATATATTTCAGTAATAAATTTTTTATCTTGGTTTACTTTATAACTTTGCCAGATAGCATCACCAATCCAGTTGGTATAGCTGTGAGGTTGAGCACCAGGTGTTTTAAACCAGAAGTTAGAAAAATCTTTCACATATTCTTGATTTCTAAGCCATCTCCAATCGTATAATTGATGAGCCGCAGCACAACTTATTGTTCCAAATGATCCAGACCACCAAGGTCTATCTATAAACTCTGTTGCTGCATATCCACTTTCTGGAGAACCATAGACCATGTGAATAGTAGCTAGCTCCCAACGGTAGTAATATGTTTTATCTATTTCATTGTCAGGTGTCTCTAAAAAAGGAATGTTTTCTTTATACCAATTCCAATCTTGGTTTGACCAAAACGTAAACTTTTCTAAAGTTTTTTGTTTGTCTAACACATTTTGTGCTGTGTTTTTATTTGAGATTAAACACAATAGAATAATCACTGTTATTTTTTTCATATTATTAAAGTTCTGTTTTATTTATTTCTAATTATTATTTATTAATTCATATGGTTTCTTTAAGAAAGATGCGATTTTTATAAAAACATAAAGCATCTGTTTTCAGATGCTCTATGCGTTGTTATTGCCTTATTTATTTGCTATTAAAATTTAAGTATAAGGCAACCACCAGTGTATTAATCCTTTTACTGTATTATTAATTTTTTTGTTTGATTCAAATTCTGAGATTTTACCGAAATAAAATAAATACCTTTAGCTAATTTTGATGTAGAAAATTGTTCATGCTTTTTACAATTTTCCTTATTATAAAGAACTTGTCCGTTTAAATTGATAACTTTTAAGCTGTAATTGGTAATATTTACGTTCTCAAGTTTTATGTTTATTAAAGATGATTTTTTTGAAGGATTTGGATAAATTATAAAATTTGAGGTATTTTCTGAAAAATCGTTAGTTGATAGTGGAGTATCTGTAATTGTAGCTTTCCAATCCCACCAATTCTTATGAATTCCAGCAGCATAAACTGCACCTTCACCAAGTTTTAATTTATAATTAAACTTTGTAGTTCGGGTAGTTTCACCTTCATAAATATAATCTGAGTTGCAAATAACAGCAAAAATAACGCCATTTGCAGGTTGTCCACCGTCGAAAGATATACTACAATTACCAGCGTAAGAAGGTTGACTGTAAAAAGTGTCGCCAGCTTTAGTTCTATAGCATAATTGAACAGACATATTGCTACCTAAAGGTTTAAAAAGCACAGTTGCTTGATCTCCAGTAACATGAATAGGAATAATATTAGCACCAGACCAACCAGGAAGTGTTCTTTCTTCTGGAATTAAATAACCTTCAGAATCTTTTGTTGTTTTTGCATATGGTGTAGCTTTCCATATTTGAAGATCAGGAACAAGAGCAGGTTGTTCAGGACCTACATTGTTACCCATATTATTTCTGTACATATTTAAAATAGGCTCTGTTAATTTACCAAAATCAGCCAGAGCAAGTCTAGCTCTATATTCTTGAATTAAAGTACGCGTTTTTTGTTCGCCAATACCATTAACACCTTGAAGACTACTACCATTAGCAATACCTTCTAAAACTCGTCCTTCGGAATATTTCCATATCCAAGCTAAACTACCCACACCTACTATTTCAGTCATAAATGCAGGGAATACAGTACTGTATTGCATGCCTCCAATAACTTGTCTTGATTGAAGTAGTAGTTGGTTTTCAGAATTAAATTTACCAGAATGTACACCTTGAGCAGATGGACCTCCAAAAGTTCCGTCTTGTAGCCACCCAGTGTAAGATTCTATAGGGATAAATGGAGCAAGAATAGATCCCATACTTAACCAACCAAGGTCTAGTTTGTCATAGTCTTCTTGGGTTGATACTCCCGTTTTTTCAATATCTAATAAGGTTTGTAACCATACATCAGAACCTTCGTGAAACCATGCTGCTTCTTTACAACCTGGTAAAGAGGCTTGTAAGGCGTGAATGCCTTCATGAACCACAGCACCTGTTTGAAATTGTGCACCATCAAGAGTGGTGTTTGGATCGAAACTATTTACAGGGTAATACGATAATAATACCATAGGCCAAACTTCATCATCATGTGTCTTAACTCCACTCTGCCAACCTCCTAGAGCTGTGTTAGGTTCATTATCAGTACATAAGTTAGATCCAAATAAATAAACAGAACTACGGTATCCTGCTCTGTATAATTTATCTGGTGGCCATCCCATGTTGTTTATTAAAAAGGAAAAATCCTCATCTAATCGTTTAAGCATTAAATCTACTGCCGTATCAGTAACTAAAGCGTTTGCATTGGAACCAGCATTAAATGTCCAAGCACCATAGTTTCTACTCCAAGCAACATCACAGCCGCTATATCCAGGATAATCTTCTTCTAGGTTTTTTATTGGAATAGGAAAGTCTGGATACTCACTTTTCCAATCATACTGTAGAGTGTTATCATAAACTGGCCAATTTGAAAAAGATGTTGTTGAATCGTCTTTAACAGTTAAATAGAATATGGTTGCTATGTCTTCACCACAATCGTTGGTATAAATATAAGAGTATGATCCAGAGTCGCTAATTTGTACGTTTGATAACGAAATAGAAAGCGATGTAGCATTAAAATTATTTGGACCAGTCCATTTTTTTGTAGCACTAGATATATCTGTAGATGGTTCTACTGTAAATTCAACAGAATCTCCAATATTAATGTTTGCATAGTTTTGTTCAATAGTAGTACTGTTTATTGTAACACTTTGGGTGAAGGTTACAGGATCACAAACAGCATCTATTCCATAAAATTCTAATTCAGAGATTTGCATTAAAGAAGCTGTAGGTCCTGTTGTTGATGTTGACAAGTCAGGACACTTGTATCTTATGTATTTATAGTTTTGGTCTATATTAACAGTAAATTCTGTCCAATTACCTAAGTTTGGTAAACCAGATACTGTAGCTAAGACAACAGCATCTGAAAAATCAGAACTATTAGCCCCTTCAAAAGTACCTCCTTTAATTCTATCTAATGTCCAGACCTCAGTCATGCCTCTAGGAAACACCCTTACTTTTGTAATTTTAGCTGATTTAGCTAATTCTAAACCTATCCATCCATCATTTTCACCATCTTTACCATAGATTTCGAAAAAATTACCTAAGTTATCAGCTGCCGTTATACCATCAAAAGGAATACTTGTTCCATTATTTCCACTATCAATACCTGGGCCTGTTGGACCCCAAATAATAGTCCCTTTTAATAATTCTTGTGCATTAGAGTAGTTAAAGTTTAATAAGTTAAAAAGGCACATAAACATTAATAGTTTGTGTGCCTTTTTAAAATTGTTTTTTTTTCGCATAATAAAGTATTTATTGTTTTAATACATTGATTATTTAATCAAATAATTAATTTCAATAAAATTAAACATGCTTTTAACTATTTGTTAATAGTTAATTATCCATTTTTATGTAAAAGTTAGCATCATTTACTTTAAATGATTAAAAATTTAAAAATGTTATTGATTTGCACTTGGAAGTTTTTATTTAAGTTTAATTTTAAACTTATTTCCACTTTTTATAAGTAATAATTCCGATGAATCTTTAGCGTATTTCCAACTATCAGCTTTTTTTACCTTTATAGGTTTATTATTACCTAAAACTATAAAAGCATAATCCAGTTTGTTTTTACCTTTTACCGATATTTCATTTTTTAGACCATCGTAAATAATTTTAATAGGGTCATATTCAATTCCATCTCCAGTTGGTCTATAATAATTGTATTCGGTTTTCTCTTTACCAGCAACAATGAGTATGGTTTGTTTTTCTTTTAAAGTTGAATCTCCAATTCCCGAATAATCATTTGTAATATTCATAGGAATAATAGCGCCCTCTTTTAAGAATAAAGGAAATTCGTTTAGTGGATATGTTTTATTAATGGTTGTACCGCCATTGATTACTTTTCTCGACCAAAAGTCCATCCATTTTCCTTCTTTTGGCAAATTATAAGATATTGTATTGTTTTCAGAAGTGATAGCTTTGGTAAATATGTAATTACCAACCATATGGCTTTCTTGTTCGAATGAAGGATTTTTAATTAACGAGCCTCCGTTTTTATGAGCATCAACAATGGTACTAAATAAATAGGGGATAAGCTGACTATGTAACCAAACCACTTGTTTATACGAGGCATTTGCTTCTTCACCATGAAACCAAGGTAAGTGATTAGTGAATCCTCCGTTTTCTCCACCATTTATCATATTGGCAGTAAAAGCACCAAATTGAGCGTAACGAATTAATTCGTTTTTAGAGGGTCTTGCTTTCCAAAACCCACCAACTTCACATCCAGGTGCACCATATCCTAATTCTGCTGTTTTATAGATATTATTAATTTGAAGTTTTAAACCATCCCAAGACCCTTCAAAATCACCACACCAGCCTAAACTTAATTCTTCAACAGATGCTTCTACACCTCCTTGATGCGAGAATGGTCTACCAAGAATGGCGCCAGTAGTTTTTAAATTAGTAGCATATTGGTACATGCTATTGTAATAATATTTTCTAAACGCTTCATTTGTCATTGAACCAATAGAAGTTTCAACAGTGTCTCCAAAATAAACTTCACCTTGGTCTACTTTAAATCCATATACACCATCAATCATCACTTTGTCTATCTGTGAATTCCACCATTTTACGGCATCAGGATTTGTAAAATCAATATGCACGCCATCTCCTTTCCACCATGAAGAAACTTTTCCATTGTTTACTGCGTAACCCTTTTCTATAACTTCGTCAAATGCGGGTGCTTTCTGTATAGGAACATCAGATCCAGTAAGATTTATACAACCTGTTAACCATAAAATAACTTTAACACCTTTGGCATTAAAGTCTTGAATCATTTTTGTTGAATTTGGGTACCGTTTTGTATCCCATTCAAAGTTATTATAAGCTGTTGTCCACGGACTATCTATAATTATAGCACCTACAGGCATATCGTGCTCAAGATATAAGTTTACCAGTTTTTCTGAGACTAATTGCGTATTACCACCATCTTCCCACACAATGTGTTCTAATGCCCATCTTGGTGTTATAGGAGGTAGTTTTTTAGATTGAGAATATAAGTTCTGTTGTAGTAATATTTGAAGAACAAATAAGAATAAAATATTTTTTTTCATTTTTAATTGATTTGTAATATTTGATATTAGAATATTATAGGTAATAATGTTTCTGGATAATTAATAGTTTGTTTTCTTCATATCTAATTTAATAATTTTATGTTTTTTGTCTATAATAATTTAGGACTTATTAAAAAACAGAGTATCTGTTTTTGCAGATACTCTGTTTTTTGTGTTTTAAGTATTGATTTGTTATAGTAACTTAAAATAATAAACGAATTAACATTATAATTCTTTTTTATTGAATAATAATTTTTTTTGTTTGATAGAATTTTTGAGCTTTTATTGAAATAAAATAAATGCCCTTAGCTAATTTTGATGAAGAAAATTGCTCATGTGTTTTACAATTTTCTTTTTTATAAAGAACCTGTCCGTTTAAATTTATAATTTCTAAACTATAATTTGTAATCTCTTTATTATTTAGTTTTATATTTATTATAGATGATTTATCAGAAGGGTTAGGGTAAATTATAAATGTATTAGTCTCATTTATATCATCAATACCTAATTTACCACATTGATATTGTTTAGAAAAGCTTATTTCTTGACTGGTAAATGTATTATACGTACTGTTAATATCTATATCTATCTCGCTATTAAAATTTCCGTCACAACTTTTTCTTTCTAATACATTTGGAGTTTGTAAATATTTACCGGTATTACAACTACCACCTATTTCTGCATCACCACCTATTTCTATATCGCCATAAGCGTTTTCATTGCCAACAGAAAAAGCATTGCCATATATTTTAGCATTTTCGTTAATTTTATTATTCATTATAACAGAATTCCCTCTAACTTGAGCATCCCCAGTTACAACATTGTTTTCTATTAAGTAAGCATATTCACTTATAACAGCGTTGTCTTTTACTTGTGAATACCTAACTCTTGCAAAATCTTTTACGATAGCATTACCACTAATAGTTGAATTTCCTGTAATTATTGCTTTACCTTCTATTCTAGCGAGCCCAGTAATTCTTGCATAATCTAATACAACAGCATGAGGACCTACATAAGCAGTAGCATCTACACGTGCTGTATTGGCTACGAATCCACCTCCATTGCTATGGGGAGCTCCTGCGATATTTGTAGGTATTCTAAAGTCTTGTTGGTATCCTTCTGGAATTGCACCTTCTATATTTATTTCCCAAGGAAATCTATACAGTTTAGGGAACCCAATTTCAAACTTCCCAATATGTACATAAAAATCAGTTGGTACACCTGTTACAACTAGGAACAATTTATCAGAATCAGCAGGGACTTCATAATTTATTTCTCCATCGTCATAGATTTCACTAAAAGTAGATACGCCAGAGGCATCAACGCTTACAAAGCTAAATTTCCAACTAGCAGTATTGTCATTAACTTCATGCCCTTTAAGTTTTAAATGGATATAACTATTAGAGCAGTTAGCATCTGTTTGAGGATATAGTCTTATAGTGTTAAAAGCATATTGCTGAGGTGCTAAATTATCTGGAATGGCATAATGATTAGTTCCTATAGAGTCCAAAATTTGAGTTTGTCTCCATACCCACTTTTTCTCAAGCTCATCTTCAGCAGCCTTAATATATGATTTGTTTGAAAAATCGCCATTGATACGTCTTCTTCCATAATCTGCCATCAAATTTGCCATGCCATCATTTGATAAATTTAAAAGACGTTGAATTGTTTGTATAGGATGTTCTTGACTTCCTGGATTTGATTCTCTCCACATTCTACCTATAAAATCAATACCGTACTTATCTTTAAGATATTGTAGCAAAAACCAATCACCATAATGTTTACGTGCGGATCCAAAAAAGTAATTTGTAAAGTTTAAAGCTCTTGTATAGTCTGACCAAAGAATTCCTTGTGGATAGCTTTGAATAGCCATAAAATTAGCATGAGTTTCCCAGAAAAAACCTGAGGATGTTACATTTGTATATCCATGTCCTGGGTATAGTACAGGTGTTATTGTCTGAAAAGAATGTGTCATTTCATGAGCAGCTACCCAATAATTATTTTTAATCGATCGTGGGTCTACCCAAAATGCAGGAACAGTATCATCATAACTTCCACCAAATGCCCAACCAGTAAATACATCAGGCCCCCAGGTGTTATTCATCACAACAACCATTTTATACTTAGCTACGACTCCCTTTTCTTCAACTAATTTTAAGTCTTTTACATAGTAGTTATAAATAACCTCTAGACTATCAAGTGTTTGTTGAGGGTTAAATCTGATATCCTCATCGGGAGCATTTACAGGATCTGACCCCGCTACATCCCCCCAAACTAATAAAATATTATCTGATTGAGCAGCTCTATTTACTAAATCGTAATTTATTTTATCATTAGTATCCCATTCCTTAGGTATATATACTTCTTTTTCGGTGCTAGTTCTTACTAATAAATCGAAAGTTGTTATTACTTCTTTTAAACAACTATTAATATAAGAAAAAGTATATTCTCCAGAATCACTTGCATCAACATTTGTTAATGTAATAGAAAGCGATGTAGCATTAAAGTTATTTGGTCCAGACCATTTAGCACTACTAGATATATCTCCTACTGATACTTCTACATTAAACTTAACAGTTTCTCCTACAAGAACATTAGCATAAGTTTGTTGTAAAACGTTACCATTTAACGTTGTTGTAGTTATAAGTGATATTGGTTCAGGTGTACAAATAATTTCAGTTCCATAAAATTCTAATTCAGAGATTTGCATTAAAGAAGCTGTAGGTCCTGTTGTTGATGTTGATAAGTCAGGACACTTGTATCTTATGTATTTAAAGTTTTGGTCTATGCTAACCGTAAATTCAGTCCAATTACCTAAGTTTGGTAAATCGGATACTGTAGCCAAGACAACAGCATCTGAAAAATCAGAACTGTTTGCCCCTTCAAATGTACCTCCTTTAATTCTATCTAAGGTCCAGACCTCTGTCATGCCTCTTGGAAACACCCTTACTTTTGTGATTATAGCTGAATTAGCTAATTCTAAACCTATCCATCCATCATTTTCACCATCTTTACCCCATATTTCGAAAAAATTACCTAGGTCATCAGCTGCTGTTACACCGTCAAAAGGTTTACCTGTTCCATTATTTCCACTATCAATACCAGGGCCTGTTGGACCCCAAATCACACTTCCTGTTAATAATTCTTGAGCATCAACTACGCTAATATTTATTAGAGTAAAAAAGCAAATAAATAATAATATTTTGTGCTTAAAATTAAATATGTTTTTTTGTTTCATATTAAGTAAGGTTAAGTTGTTAATAATAATTAAACTAAAAAGTAAATTTAATTATGTTTTTAACTATTTGTTAATGGTTAATTACCCATTAGTTTGTAAAAATTATCATTTAACTTAATCGAGTATCTCAAATAAATCTACATTTGTACATATAGATTTATTTGAGATATTATTACTTATTCTTTTAAAGGAGATGTTGATTTCTTAAGACGTTTTATTTCCTTGTTGTTAAGTGCATAATCATACATACGAAATGAAGTCATATAACCTGAATAATTTTCTCCAACATCAGAGGCTCCAATTCTAATTTTAGCATTATCTATAGCAGAGGATAATAACATGTTTTGTGAGTTGTCTAGCACGCCATCTACATATAGTTTTTCAACTACACCGTCAAAAGTTAACACAATAAAGTGCCATTTGTTTGCTTCTGGAAGCTTGTTATATCTCATATCGAAATGACCATCTAAATGCGGTACAGCTCCATAATGACTACTATTGTATGCTAATGCATTATATGAATTTGCTAAACCATATTGATGTCTGTCACACCATGAAGCTAAAAACTCTCCATCTTTTGCTATTTCAGGATTTTTAACCCATGTTGCAATGGTAAAAGCACCATTCCATGCTAAGCTTTTAGGAACAGGTATGTCTAATACTAAAGATCCTTTTGTAAAATTAAATGCCTTAATACCCTCATGTTTTTCAAATGTGATATCTCCATTTTTTATAAAGTTTCCTCCTATAGATCCTTTATTTTCTATGCTAGTTAAATCATTCCCTTTTTTAATTTTACAAGCGTCTAGTTTAAGCAATAATTTATTAGAACTTACTGTTGCCGTTGTTTTTGTTGAAGCTTTACTTGTTAACTTTAAAGGAATCTCAAATAACTTACTATATACTTTTATGTTCCAAACGGCTGCCAATAATCCTTCTTTTTCAGTTCCTAAAATGGATAATTTTAAATAACGAGCAGAAACTGTGTTATCATCAATCATAGGACTTCCAGATGTGTGGTTTTCTGATTTATCAGCAAATAATTTCCATTTTTTTCCATTGTTAGAATACTCCAACTTATACTGGTAGTAATAACTAGCAAACTCAAATTGCGTCATTACTCTTTTTATTTCCTGTATTTTTCCTAAATCGATAATTAAATCTTGCGGAAGCGAATTGTTTTCAGCTTTCCACATAGTAGCATTATTGTTATCGGTAGCATACGACGGTTTGTACTCGTAATCATATTCTGTTGATTTTAAATGATAAAAAGAAGAAGCTGTTGTTTTTGCTTGATATGCAATATCTTTAGGAACATCAGATTTTATAAAATCTTCGATACCTTTTGCTGAAGGCACCACTTTTGTGATGGTTGAATCATTTTCAAATATCATTTTATCAATACACACTTGTCTTGCTAATCCACCACGAGTCATTGGATAATCGTGTTTATGATATACGATGTAATGATCGTCACCTTCTTTTAAAACTGAATGATGTCCTGGACCATGTGTTGTTTGGTCTTCATTAGTACTTAAAATAGGATTGTTTTCACCAGGTGTAAAAGGCCCATAAGGTGAATTTGAGTAAGAATAACGAACATTATAGGTTTCGTCATGACAAGAAGACCCTGAATACATCAAAATATATTTATCTCCTTTTTTCATCATGTAAGCAGCCTCAAAAGGCGCTGGTGTTTGTTCTAAAGGAATATTTGCTGAATTTACCATACTTTTCATGGTATTCTGATCTAATTCTCCAACAGCATAACCACCATTATAATGTACCCAAGTACCCCAATAACCATATACTTTACCGTCTGTATCTCTAAAAAATTGAGCATCTAAAGACGGGTAGTGTTCTCTAGGATATCCACTTGGTATAACAGCGGTATCATCGTCGTTTAATTTGGTCCATGGACCAACTGGTGTGTCTGACACATAGCCATAGATGTTACAACCTAATTCACAGTTCCCAAAATATAAATAGTATTTGTTATCATTTCCTTTTACAATATCAGGAGCCCAAAAATTGGTAATCTTTCTTTCGGTAAATGAAGGGATTTCCATAGTATAATTATACCAATTTTGAAAATCTTTACTATACCAAACCGTAGGAGCACCCGAAGCTAACATTTCATTGTCTGTTGTAGCATAGATATAATAAATATCATCAAATTTTTTGATGGTTGGATCAGCAAACCATCCTGGTAAAATAGGGTTTTTAGCCCCAGGTGTATTTACAGGAATATCTTTTTGTGCAAAAATATGTCCAGTAAATAATATTACGAAAAATAGGACGAGGTTGTTTTTTTTGAAAGTCATTTTTATTAAATGTTTATTTTCTATTCTTTAAAATTTTATAACGGTTTGTTTGCTGCTTAAAGGTATTTTATAAGCACCTCTAATTTTAGAATACTGAAGATTTAAATCTTTGTTTACTCTTAAATAAGCATCAGGCGTATAAGCATCTTTAGGGCTTAAAGTAATTTCTACTTCACCTGTTTTTGTATTGTAGGTTACAGTTTTAATTGTTCCTGCATCTAAAGTTAACCATAATTGTTTTGGAGCAATAAATACTCTCGATTTTGCAGCGGTTGTTAATTCTACTTTAACACAAGAACCTTTTTTAGATAAATTTCCTCCAAAAGCAAGCCAGCCTAAGTCTTTGTCTTTGGTTAAATAAGTTGATGTATTTACAGCATAACCATAAAATCCTGAACCATAATCACCAGAAAGTGCGTCATTTTTAAGTGTTGATGGAAAAGAGTGAAAAGCAGCTGGACCAAAACCATCTTGTGTAATATTTGAAATGCCGCCTAAAAGTCCGCCATAGCCAACACGTAATAAATATAAATCATCAGCATGTTTTCTGTATTGTCTTAACATTGGTATGGCATTTAAAGAAGATCCATAATGATGAATTTGACGTTCTACACGCGATGTTCTTCCTGCTTTACCACCATATAGAAAATCCCAATAGCGACGTGCATTACCATTATAAGCCCAGTGTGGCATAATTGGCATATAAGCTAAAATAGCGTTTAGAGTTACATCGGCTTTATCATTATAACCAAAATAATCAGACCACATATAGACTTCTTCTTGCCCAGTAGAGTCCCAAGGCATTTCGCTACCAAAAGGATAGTTAAGCGATTTCCAATGATCTGCTCTTGCTTTCATTTTTGCTTCTAAATTAGCAGCTTGCTCTGTTTGGTTTTCATTTTTTAAATCTTTTAAAATCAATAAAAAAACAGAGCCTTCCATTTGTCCAAATTCTGCGTAAAAAGGAGCTTGCTCTACCATAGCAATACTGGTTTCGTATGCTAGTTTTAAATACCATTCCCAAGATTTGTTATCTACCAAACCTTCATGATATCTTGCTAAACGATACATAGTCCAGTAGGCTGCTGCAACATGTGGGTAATTATAAGATCTGCCAGGGTCGTTAGCATGTTTATGATCCCAAGCAGCCCAAGTGTTATAATTTACATCTTTGCTATATGTTCCCTTAGGTAAAGAGTCTGGTTCATAATAAAACACACTTTTTTTAACGCCGTATTTATGTTTTCCTTCTTTATATTGAATGCTTCCCCATAAGGTATTATCAACAAATTCTTGAAGTTTTTTAATTTCTTTTCTATCTGGCTGAATTAATTGCTTCATCATAGCAGCTAACCAACCGCCAGCACCACCTTCATCACTTAAACCAGCAATCCATACGCGACTATCTTCTCTTACTTGTTTTTTTGTTTCGTAATCGTAACTAATTACAGAAGGGGTTCTACCAAAAGGATCGTTAGGAACATCAAACCATTGCTCGGTTGTTAAAAAATGGCCAAAGTCTTTTACAACTTCTGTTTCTGGTTTTATAATTTTGTAATTGATCGTTTGTTTTTTACCATTTTTATAAGTTATGGTTAATCTAGCGCGTCCCCATTTTTTTCCTTCAACTTTATACTTTATTAAACCATTGTTGGTTTTTCCAATCTTTTTTAATGTAAGCGCATCTTTAGGTTCTATTTCAATATTACTTACTTTGCTTTTGTAATTTAAAAATAATTGGGCTTTTACGTCCTTAGGAATTACATATCCAGGAATACCAATTGCAACAGGTTGTTCTTCTTCAACTAAAGTATTTTGTATGGTTTTTATACCTTCTGTAATTACAAATTTTAAAGCAAAATTTTTGCTTTCTTTTGGTTTTAGAATAAGTGATGTTGGTTTGTTCCATTGTTTAACACCTGTCCATTCATTTTCAGCATAAGCTTTACTAAAAGGCATCCATTCATGATAGCCTTCAAAAACAATACTTCTTCTTGTTGGGTCATCTAATAATGGGCGATAGGCTTCAAAAGACATGTTTTCTTGTGGTAATACTAATAAATTAGGGCCTTTACCACTTAAGCGTTTCACTTCTAAATATCCCGCATCTAAACCAATATAAGGATCGAAAAACACGTTTTGTTCATGGGTTTGGTCAAGGTTTTTGCCTTCTAAAATATTGTTGAACACCATAGGAATACCTAAAGCACCTATTTCAATAGTGTTAGCTGATTTATTTATGATTTCAAATCGTAACACTAACTGATTATTATCAATTTCATAATAACGTTTTATTGTTACTGGAATATCGTTAGGTAAAGTATTAGCTAAATCGGCTGCAGCTAAAATAGTTTTAGATGTTGGTAAAGGTGTTATCGCTTTACGTTTTGCTGCTGTTGAATAGCTTTTCCAATCTCCATTTAATTCTTTAATTCTTAAATTAATATCACCTAATTGATATAAGTCATCTTTATCTCTAATTTTTAGTCGATCTCCAGGTGTAAAATCGAAATCTAAATTACTATTAGGGTTTAAAGCTGCTACTGTTTGCGATGCTTTTACTATTTTAAGTTGAAATTGAGGCGTGTTAAATGTTTCAAAGCCTTGAGATATACCTAAGGTTGATTCTTTTTTTTCAATCTCACTCCAATAGGTGTTTTGGGCTTCTGTTTTTAGTATAGTTACCAAAAGGAATAATAGAGTGATACTATATTTTAATTCTTTCATCATTAACTTTTTTATTGGTATTACTCAAACGCTGTTGAAAACTTCCAATTTGTTTTATAATTCTTTTTTAAAGGAAGGTCTTGAAGTAAACTTCTCAATAATTCTACAGGCATCATGTTTTCTTGCATGACTCTATCGTGAAACTGTTTCTCCGTCCAGCCTTTGGCTAACATTTCGTTTCTTAAGGCAAAAAATTGTAAACCACCTGTCATATAAGCCATTTGGTATAGTGGTGGTGTGTAACTTGTAGCAAATGAACGTCTTACTTCGGCTTCAGCATTTGCGTATTCATGACCTACTTCATTAACCAACATGTCTATACATTGTTGCGGTGTCATCTCTCCTAAGTGGTATTTTAGAGAAAACACAATACGTGCACATCTATGTATTCTCCAAAACAGCATACCTAATTTTTGTTCTGGTGTTTTAGGGAAGCCTTTGTTCCATAAGTTTATTTCCCAATATAGTGCCCAACCTTCCATCCAGAAAGGAGTGTTGAAAGCTTCACGATAGCTTTTGTGGCGAGCATTCATAAAGTATTGTAGGTTATGACCTGGTAATAATTCATGCTGAACAGTAGCTCTAGAAAAATTAGGGTTATTACCACGCATACTCATTAACTTATCATCTTCATCCATATCTTGAGTAGGGTAGGAGATGCTTATTTCCCAACCTCCTGTAAAAAACGGATTTACTTTTTGTCGTTCAGGAGTCATCATAATCATGCCCCAAGTTTCTTTGGCTAATTCTGGAAATGTAATTAAGTCTCTTTCTTCAATAAAATCAACCGATTGGTTGTATAAATCGGTAATAGCTTGTGGTTGTTCACCAGCAGCAACATAAGTGTTTTTAACATGTTCTAAAGCTGCTTTCCAATCGGTTCCGTAGCCTAATTCTTGAGAGGCTTTAATCATTTCTGTTTTACACCAATCAAATTGTTTTTCTGCTGTTTTTATTAGCTCTTCTGGTGTGTAAGGAATGTATTCAAAATTTAAACTTTCAATAAGAGCGTCTTTACCAATGGGTTTACCTATAATACCACTGCCATCATCTTTTTGACTGGTATCTGAATAATTTGTTTTCAGAAAATGACCGTATTCGTTTAGTTTTTCAGATAGAGCTTCGTAAGGTTTTTTAACCCACCAAGTAAAATCAGGATCATAGCTAAAATAAAAACGATAGGCTTCACCCAACGCGTTATTTAATGAGAACACTACTTTTGATGCTTTCTCAGCCTCTAACCAATCTTTAAAAGGTATTTTTTTAAGTGTTTCTATTTGTTTGTTTATAGTTGCATTTGCATGATGCATGTTTTGCGCTAGAGTTTTAGCATCCGGTTTTTTTCCACGTTTACGTTCTTTTATAAACGTGTATATATCACTTGCAAAATCTGTAACCGAAGCCACTTCTTTAAAGGCATTGTAATCTAGATTTAGAAAGTAATTTTCTTTTTCAACTAAATTTTTTAAAACTAAGTAGTCTACTTTCTCTTGTTGATTAAGCTTTTCGAAATCTATACTTTTAATTTTTTTATCCCAATTTTCATATAAGGCTATAAACCGTTGATAATATGCTTCAGTTTCACTATTGTTATAAAAGGTGTTTAGGGCTTTTTTATCGGCAGAAAAGGCGTTAACTGCATCAGAAAGCTTACTGGTTTGAGCTGATACTATCATACTTAGAAATAAAATAATAAATGTGTTATAAAAATTAAGAGTTGTGTTTTTCATGATGATATATAGGGTGTTAGAGCTTTAGTATTATAACTATTTTAGTTTTACATCTAGATAGACAGAGTTACGGCCATACGTTTCATAGAACGGTTTAAAAAGTACGTCTCCTATATAAAACTCTAATGTTTCTGGATTTCCTTCTATTGATTTACTAATGTCTTTAGCATCTAATGTTATTTTATGCCAATCTTTACGAGATTCAGATTCTTGTGCTGCAAGTAAAACAGGTCCGTAAAATAGACTAGCAATGTTTTGTTGATCCATAACAGATTCTAGATGAAATTGAAATGGCATGCTAAGTTCAATAACATCACCGTTTTTCCATTTGCGACATAACGTTAAATAGCTTCCTGGTTTTGCATCTACTTTTTGTTTCTTTCCATTAATTGTTACAAAAAATCCTTTAGTAGCCCAATGTGGAACACGAACATTAATCTCAAATTTCCCTTTTCCTTTTATTGTTAATTGTGTGTTGTCTTTTTTAGGAAAAGCTGTTTTTTGTTCTATAATAACATTTTTTTCTGTCCAATTTAAAGTTGAAGGTATATATAGATTTACATATAAAGCTTTATTATCGTTACTTTTAAAATAAATAGAGTTTTGAAGTTTTGTACTACTTTCTAATGCTGTACCATTACAGCATGTAAACCCTTTCATATCTGGATTTGAAAAATGTTTTATAGATCCTGCTCTTAATGGTATATGATATGTGTTGGCAGGACTATCTTCTGCAACAGAAGCAAGAATGTCATTATAAATACCACGTTCATAGTAATCCATTAACTCTCCACGTTGATCGAAAAGAAATAGGTTTTTGGTTAATTTAAGCATGTTGTACGTTGCACAAGTTTCATTTTGCCCTCCAGCCGATAAACCATTTTTATAAATGGTTGCAGGTTCGCTTATAAAACATTCAGCATTATTAGGGTTACGAGCTCCTGCTACACCTCCAATACTATACATATAATCATTGGTAGTTTTATACCAAAAATTATCAGATATATGAAAATAGTCAGAGACATTAGAATCACGGTACATTTCTAAAGCTCCTACAATTTGTGGAATGTGTTGGTTAGCGTGTAATCCACGGAAGGTGTCTACGTTTTTAGCAAGCCCATGCGTATGATTAGCATCTCCAAAAAACATATCAATATTGTCAAATGCTTGTGCAACTTCTAAATAGTGTTTGTCTTTTGTTATCCTGAAAAGTCTTGCCATGGCTTCATTCATACCACCAAACTCTCCAGCAATATAGGTGTTCCACATGCTAATAAGCGTTTCGGTTGGTAACTGTTGCATACGAACATGTACCCAGCTACCCATGCCTTTAGCTATTTCTAGTGCTTTTTCATTACCGCTTACTTCATAAATATCCATTAACCCAGCAAGTATTTTATGTAGTGTATAGTAAGGCGCCCATACTTTTGAATTGTCTGTTCCGTATTTAGCACCTTTTTCTAGCATGATAAATTGATCTGGTGGGTAGGCACTAATAAATCCTTCACCCCAATTCCAGTAATCTGTACGGATACCTGTTTCACTTAAATCTGAATCATAATCTAACTTTCCTGGTCCTGGAGGAACAGCTGTTGGATCTGATTCATGTTTTCCTCCTGCCTGTTTTGGTTTACCTGATAATTGTGATAATTTATATAGCACACTAACCATATATTCCATTTTATCAGAAAACTTAGCTTGTAAAGCTTTGTCATAAGCTGTACTGGCATAAGCTTGAGCAATAGCTGTTAGGTAATGTCCTGTTGCATGCCCACGTAATTTAGTGTCTTGACTGTCCCAAACGCCCAAAGGTTCAGCACCTTGAGGTTGTTCTTGACCAAAAGCATTACGAAACATATAAAGAAAATTATCAGGGTTTGTTGTTGCAAGCGTATTTATGAATTTATCACGATTCTCAATAAACTTGGTGTTATGTCCATTACTATCAGTGTTTAGTGATACTTGATCTAAATTAAAGACATCTAATTTTTGATTAGGAGTCTTGCTTGTTTGCTTTTCTTTTACACTTACTGTAGCTTTTGGCTTTAAATTTGTTCCAGGAATGGTTCCTGTTATTGTATATGTTCCAATTTTAAGAACATTTCTATTGTCTATAGGAGCTGGCCAAATGACACGCGTTTTAGATATTTTAATATCATCTTGATAAATACCTTTAATGTAACGAGGTAATCGAGGAAGCGTGCCTAATACTGTTTCAACTTCAATATCAGGAATACTTATTAAGTATTCGTTATAAAGTTGAGGCTTTGCTTCTGAAAAGACCTCAAGATCGTCATCTTTTTTCTCTCTCTCATTTACTATTTTATCTTCTTGTTTTAATGCTTTATAATATATTCTAGCTATTTGTGCTTCATTTAAAGGAATTCTGTAAATTCTGAAATCATGTAATTTAGCATTAAGGTATGGTTGATTAGCTAATAATGATTTTCCTATATATAATTTGTTTTTTTCGCTTGTGCTACTTTTAAATAATTGGTCTAATTCTAGTTCTACGTTTTTAGTTTCGCTTACTAGTACACCATTAAGATAGGTGCGCATAGATTTAGAAGGAATGTCAAGAACAACAGATAGCATTACCCATTTATTAGTTTCTATAGTAGATGGCTTTGTTTTATAAGTTTTTGTATCAGAAACAATTTTAGCTAAAAAACCAGTTTCATTTTTAGTTCCTGTTGGTGTAATAAAAACATGAGATTTGTTGTTTTTTCCAAAATCAAAAAATGATTGACCATGTTTTGTTGATTGTAAATTAATCCACCCCGTAATGCTAATAGATTCTTCATTATTAACAGCTTCGCTAGGAATGGTAATATATGATTCACTTTCTGCTGATAGTGAAATTACTTTATCAAAAAGAGCATCATTTATAAATGTAGCTTTCTCTCCTTTAAGAGTAGCATGTAGATTATTTCTAGACCAATCTTTTGTATTGCCATTAAAAATGTAACGAGCAATTAACCCTGTTTCTCCAATACCATCTAAAATTTGATCGCCATTTTGAGCGTATAAAGTTGTTGTGTTTAAGGTTGTAAAAACTACTGTTAAGCAAATGAGTAACTTATATATCTTCATAATTAAATTCTTTTTCTTCAATTTTTATTAAATCTTTAATTTTTTTTAGTGATTGTAAATTTTGTTCCATGAGGGAGGTGAAACGTTCATTAAATGTTTTACAAAAAAATCTTTACGTTTTCGGTCTCCGTAAGTTGCTCCCAAAGAATGTGGCATTCCTGGAATTGTGACTAACTCAAAATCTTTATTTGCATTAATCAATGCATTTGCAAATTGCATCGTTGTTGCAGGATCTACATTATCATCAACCTCTCCCAAAATGAGCATAAGATTTCCTCCTAGTTTTTTTGCATTCTCAATATTAGAACAGGCTGCATAATGTGGACCTATTGGATACCCCATAAATTGTTCATTCCACCATAGTTTATCCATCCTATTATCATGACAGCCACATGAAGCTACGGCAACATCATAGAAATCTGAATTAAAAACTAAAGCAGCTGCAGCGTTTTGACCACCTGCAGAACCTCCAAATATACCTACCTTATCAATATTCATATAAGGGTATTTTTTTGAAGCCGCTTTCATCCATAATTTTCTATCTGGGAAACCTCCGTCTTTAAGGTTTTTCCAGGCAATGTCTTGAAATGCTTTCGACCTATTTGAAGTTCCCATGCCATCTATTTGTACAACAATAAAGCCAAGTTCTGCTAAAGAAGACATGGTCCAATAATAAGCATGAAAATCTTTAGGAACAAAAGAACTGTGAGGTCCTGCATAAATGTATTCTATAACAGGATATTTTTTATTAGGGTTAAAAGATGTTGGACGCACGATAATACCCCAAATATCGGTTACACCATCTCGTCCTTTTACTTTAAAAGGTTCTGGAGCTATCCAGCCTTCGTTTATTAAAGCTGTGTTATCGCCTTTTTGAAGTTCTAAAATAGTTTTGGTATTGTCTATTGATTTTAAAACTGTTACAGGTGGTGTGTTTACACTTGAATACTGATCGACATAATACTTATAATCTTTTGAAAACGTAACTGTATGATTACCATTTTCTGTAGTAAGTCGTTTAAAATGTTTTCCATCAAAACCTATTTTGCAATAATGTGTAAAATATGGATCTTGATTTTTATCTAATCCGCTAGCTGTAAAATAGATGGTTCTATTTTCTTCATCTACATGAATCACTTTTCTAACAACCCATTTTCCTTTGGTTATTTGATTTTTAACAACTCCATTAATTCCGTCATATAAGTATAAATGATTCCAACCATCTCGCTCTGAAGCCCAAACTATTTCCTCAGCATCGTTAATATCGTACCTGTATCTTTTACCACTATAATCTATAAACGTTTTAGCTGTTTCGTTTATTAAAACATTTAGTTTGCCTGTTTCTGCGTTTATATTAATAATTTTATAAGCTTGATGTCCACGTTGGTTGTATTCAAATGTAAACGATTTACTATCAGATCTCCAATTGATATTGTGAAGATTAAATTGATTACTGAATTCTGTGGTAGGAATAGCGATATGTTTTTTAGATTCAACTATAAATAATTGAGGACTTTTAAAAGGTAATTCATCTCCAGGTTTTCTATAATCTCTAGACTGTAATTTAGGTTGTAGTTGGTCTTTTGGAGACGATTCTACAAAGTATATTTTATGGTCTTCACCAGGTCTTACCTTATACGCCATTATTTTTTTTCCATCTGGAGACCATTTAATATATGAAGAATAATAAAAGCCTTGAGAACCATCATAACTTAATTGACTTTCTTCTTTGGTTTCATTATCTTTTATATAAAGATTAAAGTTTTTTATGAAAGCTGTCGTCTTTGAATCGGGAGAAACAACTGGAGGGTTTTTTGTTTCATCAAAAAAGTTTCCCCAATAGCCCCAATCTTTTTTTTCTTCGAGGTTAATGCTATCTAAAACTTTTAAAATGTAGTTATTGAGATTGCAAGAAATAAGTAAGTTTTTATAATTAAATTTTAAGCTATTAAGTTCTGAATCAAAATGTATATTATTAATATTTATATCATTAGAATCAACATTTGTTTCTGTTTCTTTAGAAAGAACTTCAGCAAATTTTTGATGATTAAAAAATAGTTTTTGTGTTTTTTGTTTTGCATCAACTAAAAAATAATCAGTTCCTTTTTCTGAATTATTAACATACCATAGCAAATGATTTTTAATCCAATGAAAATCTTTAGGAGTGTTAAAAACTTTGTTTTTAAATAAAGAATCTAATGTAATCGATTTTTTATATTCTTCTAAAGTTCCTTGACTAAAGGAGCTAAAAAAGCTAAGAATTAAACAAATAATAACGATATTTTTACTTAATTTTTTCATATAATGTATAATTCATAAAATTATACATTAATAGTAAAATTTAATAGCGTAATGTTAGCTAAAACTAATAGTATATTACCCTTAACATCCTTGTTGATGGGGGCTAAGTTGTTATTTTAGTACGAATTATAATGTAATTAGTTTATTTTAAAAGGATTCTCTATTGAATGCGCAGGTTCAGTAAACCATTTAGGACCATCATTAGTCATATAAATATGATCTTCTAATCGAACACCAAATTCATTTGGGACACAAATCATAGGTTCGTTACTAAAACACATTCCAGGTTCTAAAATAGTATTATTGCCTTTAACAATATATGGATATTCGTGAATATCTAACCCAATACCATGACCTGTTCTATGTGGTAAACCAGGTAGTTTGTAATCTGGACCTAGATTATGAGATTCTAAAGTTTGTCGTGAAGCATCATCTATAGAACCGCAGGTGTTTCCTAATTGGCTGGCATTAAATGCAGCAAATTGGGTTTCTTTTTCAGTATTCCAAATGTTGCGTTGTAAATCATTAGGTTTTCCAAAAATATAAGTTCTTGTAATATCTGAAATATAATCATGAAGAGAACAACCTGTATCGACCAAAACCATATCATTTAGTTCTAAAGGTTTTGGTGTTTTTACTCCATGTGGAAATGAAGAATCTACACCAAATAATACAATACAGAAATAGGATCCAGATGAAATACCGTAACGTTTATGTGCTTCATGAATAAAATCTTCAACTTCTTTTGCAGAAATGCCAACTCTTAAAATTCTTGCGGTTGCTTTGTGGACTTCTAGAGTAATATCCATTAAAGCTTGAATAATGGCAATTTCGGCATCAGATTTAATCATTCTACATGCTGAAATTATTGGTTTAGCATTTTCAATGTTTAAAGAAATTACTTTAGAAATGCCTTCATAAATAAAAAACGGAGTACTTTCATCAATTAAAATATCGCCTTCTAAAACATTATTTTCTTTAAGAATGTTGTTTAAAAGTGTAAATGGGCTTTCATGTTCTTCCCAACAATGAATGGTTCCTTCAATAACCATGAAATCTAGAATAGTACCTTTTTCGAAGTTAGGAGCAATATAGTGAACACTACCATTAGAGAATAAAATTGCACCAACCATACGTTCACTCGGATGCCAATGCATTCCTGTGAAATATAGTAGGTTAGTGCCTGCATGTAAATAAACGGCATGTACATTTTGAGTTTGCATGAGTTTGCAAGCTTTGTATATACGTGCTATATATTCACTTTTTTGAATAGGTTTTATTAATTGTGCAGTTGGCTTTATAGCTTTTAATTCTGCTTCTATTGTAGATCCTCCTATTCCGAATGTATTCATGTTATTGTTTTATTAGTGTAAAGTTAAGTGTAAAGATTAATGTGTCATAATAGTTTTAAAAATAATTTAACTTTAATTTTCTCTGTATAAGTAGCGTTTTTCAAATTCTTCTCTGGTTAACAATATGGCACCTTTAGGGATTTGAAATAGACTGTCTGGGGTTTCTTGTTTTTTCATCTCTTTTACTCTGTAAGTTATAAAGCCCGAAAGACCATTCTTATTCTTATCAAGTGGAAATGTTGCTGAGAATATAGAAAATTTTGGAGCTTTAAACATATTGTCTAAAGGTGTTTTAACAGGTGTTCTGTTTTTAGTAATCCATAAATGAGCATCAATATTTTTACCTGATTCTTTAGCAGAGAAAGGAAACAAAAATTCTTCGCAAAGGTTTTTTGCTATTTCTTTATGTTTATTTAAAGTTTTCATTTTTTTGTCATCTTGTTGCTTGTTTATATAACCATTAAAAAACATACGATAAATGCTAAAAAGAAAGTCTTTCAGTTCTGTTTTGTAATAATATGTTGTATCGTTTTTAAAACCAAAAACAATTGCTTCCTGTTTTTTTAAATCAAGAATATAAGTTGGTGCAAGTACACGAGCCGAAAGGTTATTTTTTAAAGTATAATTATCCTTTTTAGACGAGGAGCTATTAGATTGAATTAAATTAGCATCTTGTAGTGAATTTTTTCGTAGCACTTTAAAATTCTTAATGTAAAATGTATAGGTTTGATATGGGGTGTTAAAATTGGGAGTTTCGGTTAAAGACAAAAATTGCTCTACTATTAATCTGCCTTCTCCTTGATTCATAAAAACTTGAGCTTCTGTGTAATGAATAAAGCAAAATAATGATATTAATAATAATTTTTTAGGCATAGTAATTAATCTTTTAAAGAATATATTTATAAAAAAAATAAAAGGTGTTTAAAAAAGATTAAACACCTTTTAATTAATGTAATATAGAAAGTGATCATACTTCTCTGTATGTAGCAGACAGAGTTGATATTATAATAGGGAGATTAATAATATCTCCTGAATAAGTAAGACGAACAGTACTGGTAGCTACTGCATCTATAACCTCTTGTCCAATAAGGCCTCCAAAACTTGCTCTTTGAATAAGAGTTTGGTGAGTATTTATTGTATTAGTTCCTCCAGATGTTGATGGCAATCCAAATTTAGAAATAGTTCCGAATCCACTCATTGCAAATTCTAGATTATTTTGTGCTATTGTGCAATTTGCAGAATAATATGATTTAGGACCATAAGCAGAATTTCTTCGATATGCATATTGTGCTGCAATACTAACACCGTAATTAGCACTAATGCTTGAATAGAACCCCTTGAACCCTAAAGAGGCAATCGTGTTTACTACTCCTGTATAGTACTCGGCATCTGTTCCATACATTGTGGTTGTTTTGCTATAAGATGATTCAGTGCTATTTGTTAGGAGCGTAGGAGTTAACTGAGAGGTAATGGTGTCTGATATAAATATTCTATTTTCATAGAAATATTTGTAACCCTCCTCGAAATTTTCAAATTTTAACATATTTGAATCATCAATTTTTAATCCATCTGAATTGTTGAGCCAATCTATAGTTATTAAGTTTTCAAGTTTTTCCTTATATTCTAAGTCGTTTTGAGTCTTATCGTCTATTAATTCTTCGTTTTGGCATGAGTTTATTAGTATTGCACTAAATAAATAAATAAATAAATTTTTTCATGATATTGTGTTTTATGTTAATAATTACTTTGTTATGCATAACGAAGTTAAAAGTAAGATTTTAATCACGAATAAATGTTATCATAATGTTAATAATGTAGCTTTTTATTTAAAAACAAGTAGTAAAAACAACAATAAATGTAAGTTAAATATTGTTTTTTTTATTTGAAACGCTCTGGTGCAAGCGGGTTTAAATTTACTGAAGATTTTTTGTTTCCAACTAATTCTGTTACTAATTGACCAGTAATAGGCCCTAAACTCCAACCCATCATAGCGTGTCCAGCTGCAATAGTTAAGTTTGAATATTTACTTGTTTTGCCAATAAAAGGAACGCCATCTGGCGATACAGGTCTTAAACCAGAAGTAGCATTTGCTCGTTCTTCGGCTGTAATTTCGATGTCTTTATAATATTTTTTTGCAGAATTAGCTAAAGCTTCAACACGTTGTTTTCTAACTAAGTTATTGTTTCCTGAAAACTCCATAGTTCCTGCAAAACGCGTAAATCCATCCATAGGTGTAATAGCAGCTTTTGCTTCTAGTAAAATGGTTGGTATCGTTATGCCAGTAGGTCTGTGTAAATCCATACTATACCCTTTGCCTCCTTGTATAGGAATATTTAGTTTTAATTTTGATGCTAGAGTAGATGTCCAACTTCCGCTAGCTAGAACAAATTCATCTGCTTCAAAATTTACAAATTCGGTTTTTACCGATACTATTTTATTGTTTTTTACGGTAAAGTCTTCAACTTTTTGATTGGTATGAAACACAACACCATTATTTTCTAACCAAGTTTTCATAGAGGTCATAAAATGGTTAGGCGTCATGTGAGAATCACATTTATAATGTACGGCACCAATAACATTGTTTGATAAAACAGGTTGAATTTTGTTGAGCTCTTCTTTGTTTAAGCATGTAACATCAAGTCCTTCTTTTAAAGCTCTATGGGCAATTTCATGTTCTTCTTCTTCACTCTCTGCATTACTATAAGCCATTAAAACACCTTTTTTCTCGTAATGAAAATTAAAATCTAGAGTAGCAAGCATTTCTTCAAATAACACCTGACTTTTTAGGTTCAATTCTTTAATTACAGGAATTGATTTTTCAACATTTGATTTGGTTGCCGATTTTTTAAAAAGCCATGCCCATTTAAAAAAATCAAAGTCTAATCTGGGTTTTATATAAAAAGGACTAGAGCTATTAAACATCCATTTGATACCTTGTGTAATAATACCAGGAGCTGCTAGTGGTATAAAATGACTTGGTGTTAAGTATCCTGCATTTATGAAGGATGCACCAGTTGTTATATCACTTTGATCTAAAACAGTTACAGAATAGCCTTCTTTTATTAAGTAATAAGCACTACATAATCCAGAAATTCCACCACCAATTATAACTACTTTTTGCATTAGTTTTAATGTATTTATATTGAAAAATAAAATGCGCCAGTAAAATCATTTCTTAAATAGATTTATTCTGCACGCATTCTGTGTTTTATTGTTATTTAATTTTATTGTTAAATCACTTGAAAGCCATGTGCATATGGGTCATCATCATCTATAATGATATTGTTGTAACCTGTAACTTTCGCCCATCCTTGAATACTAGGTATGATGGCTGTTTTTCCATCTAAAGTGGTTTCTTCTACAACACGACCTGTAAATTTACTACCTATAAAGCTTTCGTGAATAAACGGTTCGTCAATTTTAAGTTTTCCTTTTGCATATAATTGAGCAAGACGAGCCGATGTTCCAGTGCCACAAGGGGAGCGGTCAATCGCTTTATCACCATAAAAAACAGCATTTCTACCTGAAGAAGTTGGGTCTATAGGATTACCTGTCCATAGCATATGACTTACATCTCTAATAGTATCATTTTCTGGGTGAATAAACATGTCAGGGTATTTGGCATTGATTCGATCTCTAACCACTTGCGAATACTGAATGATTTTACTTGCGGTAAAATCGTGCACACCACTAAAATTCTTTTGAGGATCTACTATGGCGTAGTAATTACCACCATATGAAACATCAAATGTAATTTCTCCTAATTCAGGGCAATCAATGGTTAAGTTTTCAGCAGCTAAATACGATTTTACATTAACTAGCTTAACCCAGTCCACTTTTTTACCTGTTTGCTGGTATTCAATTTCAACCAATCCAGCTGGTGCTTCCATTTTTATTTTTCCAGGTGTTTTTGGGGTTACTAAGCCTTCTTCAATAGCGATAGTAATAGTACCTATTGTACCATGACCACACATTGGTAAACAGCCAGAAGTTTCAATAAAAAGAATAGCAAAATCGTTTTCAGGATTATGAGGTGGAAATAAAATACTACCACTCATCATATCATGACCACGAGGTTCAAACATGAGGCCTTTGCGAATCCAATCATATTCTTTAAGGAAGTGTTGGCGTTTTTCACTCATTGTATTTCCAATAAGATTTGGACCGCCACCAGCAACCACACGAACAGGATTTCCGCAAGTATGTGCATCAACACAAAAGAAGGTTTTTCTTGACATGTGTTTATTATATATAAGATTATTAAAACCCGTATAATATACGGGTTTTATTTATTTTTTTAATGAATCAGGAAGTAATTCTATTGGAAAAGATTGGTAGCTCACAGGTCGTACCCATCTTTTTATAGAATTTGTTCCAACAGCTGTAAACCTAGAATCTGTTGAGGCTGGATAAGGACCACCGTGTTGCATTGAAGGAGTAACTTCTACGCCAGTAGGAACACCGTTAAAAATAATTCGTCCTACCCGGTTTTCTAAAGCATCTACAATGTCGCTTAAGTTATCATAATCTTCTTCTTCAGCTAGAATAGTTCCTGTTAATTGCCCTTCTAAACCAGAAATAACTTCGATTAATTCGGCTTCATCTTTACATCTTACAACTAAAGAGAAAGGACCAAATACTTCTTGATGTGTTTTAGGATTAGCAAGGAAATTTGCTCCAGAAACACTATTTATTTGAGAAGCTGCAAAGTTAGGTTCTAATGTTCCTGATACTTTTCCAGCAACTTCAACACCAGGTTGTTCTGTATTTGCTGCACCATTTTTATCATATCCATTTTTAATATTTGGATGTAACATACTTTGTGGAGCAATAGCTATTGTTTTTTCAGCTAAATCTGTAATGAATTTTTGGGTATCATCACATTCAATAGTTAAAAGTAATCCTGGGTTTGTACAAAACTGACCAGCGCCTAAAGTGATAGACCCAGCATAGGTACTTGCTATATCTTCAGATCTATTAGCAATGGCTTTTTGCGTAATAATAACAGGGTTAATACTCCCCATTTCGGCAAAAACAGGAATTGGTTCTTCGCGTTTTGAAGCAATATCAAACAGTGCGCGACCTCCATTAATACTTCCTGTAAAACCAACAGCTTTTACTTTAGCGTGTTTTACTAGTGCTGTACCTACTTCAATGCCACCAGAAACACAAGAAAAAATACCATTTGGCATTCCTGTTTTTTCTGCAGCTTTTATAATAGCAGCAGCAACTAATTCAGCAGTTCCTAAATGCATAGGATGTGCTTTAACAATTACAGGACATCCTGCTGCTAATGCGCTTGCTGTGTCGCCACCAGCTGTTGAAAATGCTAAAGGAAAATTACTTGCACCAAAAACAACAACAGGTCCTAAAGGAATAGACGTTTTTCTAAGGTCATCTTTAGGTAAAGGTTGTCTATCTGGAATGGCTTCTTCAATTATATTGTCTTTCCAATCGTCATTAGAAACTAAATCTGCAAAAGAACGTAATTGAAATACTGTTCTACCACGTTCACCAATTGCTCTACCTTCTGGAAGTCCAGACTCCGTTGTATAGGTATCAATTAATTCTTGATCTAATGCTAAGATTTCATCAGCAATAGTATTTAAAAAAGCAGCTTTTTGTGTTCCAGGTACTTTTCTGTATACTTTAAAAGCTTCAGATGCTAATAGCACCGCTTCATCAACTTCATCTTCTGTAGCTTCAATAAAAGCTGTAGGGTTTTCAATATTTAGCTTAGGGTTTACTGTTTTATGAGTAACACTTCCTTTTCCACTAAGTTTGTTTCCAATATAATTTTTACCTGTTATCATTGTCTTTTATGTGTTTTTGTAGTAAGCTATAATAAGTCCAAAACTTCAAGCCTTTCTTTTGCTAGAACATATCTTGCTCGAACATCGTCAATTTGCTCTTGAGTTAATTTTTTACCAAAGGTACGAAGTCCACCATCTGTATCATTATGATGAATTCCCATAGCAAATTTAAGGTATTCCATTAAAAGTGGTTGAGCATCAAGGTATGATATAGAATTCATAGCCTGAGAAATTTTGTTTGCTTCAGCCCATTCTCCTTTTAAAATATACTCTTGCATAGTAACACTAGCTTTTGGGAAGATAGTACCTACACCTGTAATCCCACCACATGCTCCAGCAAGTCCTGCATATACAGTGACACTGTCAACACCTGCTAAAATTTTTAAATTTTTGTTCTCTAACATAAGCATTTCAATAGTTGAAACATCTATCGTCGATATTTTAAGAGCAGTTACTTCAGGTAGAGCAGCAAGTCTTTTAAGAAGATCAGTTGAAAGAGCATGATATCCAGCTGCATCAGGGTTGTTATAAGGCATAATTGTTACACCTGCCCCTTTTGCGGTTGCTGCAGCAAGCTCATAGTACGCATACATTTCTTCATCAGAAGGTGCCTCCTTAGTCTTTGGTGGCATAACCATGACTGTATCAACTCCAACCGTTGCAAGTCCTTCAATAATCTTGGAAAGTTCTTCTTTAGTTTCTGCAGTAGCTCCACTGATTAATGGTACATTATATTCTTTTGCAACTTCAGAAAGGGATTTTAGTAAAGATAGACGTTGTTCGTTACTCAGGTATTTATTCTCACCCAGAGTGCCAGAAGCTACAAGTCCGCCCATTCTGCTTCCACCCTTACCCTGAGCATTTAAAACAGCTGCGGCTTGTTTTTTTGTTATATCAAAGTCAATTTCAAGAGTACCGGATTCCGACTCTTTTAGCCATGTAAAAACGGCTGGCATAACGACTTCCCATTGTATCATAATATGTGTGTTTTTTTATTTTAAACAAAAGTAAATGTATGTAGAACAATTTTTCATACAATTATTAGCACTTTGTGATATTATATTACCTAATAAGTATGCTGTTAATCTTTTTCTTTTACAATATTCGCATATTAGGATTGTGATTTATTTTTATTAAACTAACGTATCCTTAATTTTAAATAATGTAGGTGTTATTGATTTTTTAATGAATAGAAATTTCTTAATAAGATATATAATATGATTCCTTAATTGTTTACTAATGGCATGTTTTTAGTTAAATATTTTAATCATATTTCTTACATTCTTGAGTGTTTAATTATTCCATTTTAGTGCATGTAGAATTTGAACTGATACATATGTGTAAATTAATAGTACATATGTATTATATTACCCCATTTTATTGTTTTTGTTTATTTTTTTAGTGTTATTTGATTAAAAAAAATGAAAGTTCTCCCGTTTAAAATACCTAAACCTGAAAATCAAGCACTCGTTTATCAAGAGTATAGAGATCGGATTTTTTATAATCAACTACATCAACATGGGGAAATTCAAATTGTATTTATAGTTAAAGGATCTGGTACTTTAATTGTAGGAGATACTATTAATGAATATAAGGCAAATGATGTTTTAGTAATTGGCGGTTATATTCCTCATTTATTCAAATCAGATGCTAGTGCGTCAGATGAATCAATTAGCCTCAATTTGTTTTTTGATCAAGATTCTTTTGGTAAAGATTTCTTTAGTATAGCAGATATGACTAGTATCCAAAGCTTTTTTAAAGATGCAGAACATGGCATTAGACTTTTGTCAAGAAAAAAAGAGGTTATAAAACAATTTAAAAAGTTAGCAAGACAAAATACTGTACTGCGAATAGGGACGCTTTTAAAAATTGTTAATCATATTAATGAAGCAAAAAAAGGAACATTATCTTCTTTTGTTTATAAAAAGAAATATACAGAGGATGAAGGGAAACGCATGAATGATGTTTTTAATTTTGCAATGGAAAAGTATTATGAGCCTATAACTTTAGAAGCTGTTTCTGAAATAGCAAATATGAGTAAAAATGCTTTTTGTCGTTATTTTAAAAAACGTACTAATAAAACATTTTTTCAGTTTTTAATAGAAATACGTATTGAGAATGCTTGTAAGTTAATTTATAACAACCCAGATTTATCAATTTCTTCAATTTCAGAAGAATGTGGTTTTCAAAATGTAGCTAATTTTAATAGAAAGTTTAAAGAAATTAAAGGGGTAACTCCTTCCCATTATAGAACTCAACAGTTTTAACTTATTAATTTTAATCGTATAAAAAAGCCTAACTTAAAATTAATAAGTTAGGCTTTTTTATACTTTATTGTTTGTTGTGTATTATTCTACTTCCCATTCAAAAATACCTGCAGCATTCTTTTCGGCAAGTTTTACTTCAAGTTTTAATGCTTTTGTTTTTACAGGTTTAAAAGTAACTTCGTTTCCAAAACCTTTTTCAATAGTATAGTCAGATGTGTTTTCTACAGGAATCCATTCATCTGCACTGTTTTTATAATATAAACTCCATTTATCAGGAACCTGACAGCCTCCCCAGGGCTTATCATCATACCAGTATATTGTTGATCTACTTATGGTTTTTTCTTCAGTAAAATTATACGAAATCCATTCTGTAGTGCCTTCTTTTGGCCACCAATGGTAGTATGGTAAAGATTTGTCGTTTTCGTCTTTAGGTATAAGCCCATCATTAATAGCAACAATGGCTTTAGCATTATGAGAAGCTTTTATTTGGCTTTCTGATGCTACTGTTGGAGCCATTGTTGGTTTTGTAGCATTTAGTTCTATAGGTAACCAAACGGCCATGTCTCCACTTCCACGATGTGCCCATGCATAATAAGGTATCATGTTTAAATTTACATCTTTTGTAACAAGTTTCCCTTGATCGTTATAACTTAATGATTGTGCTTCTGTTTGAATCATATTAATGCCGTAAAGTAAATCGTTTTTCTTTTCTACTTTAAACTCAGGTTTTTTGTTTAGAATGATACCAAAAATATCAAAATCATTATCAGGCCATTCTGCACAATACACAATAGGACCTCGTTCAATAGAAACCTTGCCCTGATCTACTTTAACAGCAGGATTTGCTTTTACAGTTCTAGTTTTCATGTCAAAATGAACTTCAATTTTGTCACCTTTTTTCCAAGTTCTGTTAATGCTTGCATAGCCTTTTTCAATGTTACTAGGTGTTTCTTTTCCATTTACTGTTATAGTAAACTTTAATTCTTTTTTATCATTATAAGAATAAAGGTTTGAAGGAACAACATCATTTTGAAGCCAACCAGGAATACGAATTTTAATGGCAAATGATTGTTTTCTTTTTGGTGAAACTTCTAGGTTGATATCTCCAGTCCACGGATAATTTGTGGTTTGTTTTATAGAAACTTGTTTGCCTTTAACAGTAAGATCTGAATTGTTAGACATGAAAAGATTTACGTATACATCATCATTATTAACAGCGTAAACATATCCTGGAATAGAAGGAATGAAACGACTAATATTTGACGGGCAACATGCGCATCCAAACCATGCTTGACGTTGGTGTTGACCAATAGATTCTAATGGGTTAGGGTAGAAGAAGCTACCACCGTCTAAGGATACTCCTGATATAAGACCGTTATACAAAGTACGTTCTAAAACATCGTAATATTTAGAATCTCCATGTAGTAAGAATAAGCGATGATTTAAGTATACATTACCAATAGCAGCACAAGTTTCACAATATGCAGACATGTTAGGTAACTCATAATTTTTGCCAAAAGCTTCTCCGTGTCCTGTAGCACCAATACCTCCTGTGATGTATAGCTTTTTTGAAACAATATTATCCCAAATTTTGTCAATGGCATGTATGTAATTTTCATCGCCAGTAAGAGCAGCAACATCAGCCATACCAGAATACATGTATGATGCGCGAACCGCATGTCCAACAGCTTCATCTTGTTCTAAAACAGGTTTATGAGATTGACTGTATTCTGATTTAATATGCGTGTGACCACGTTTATCTAGTATTAGTTTTGCAAAATCAAGATATTTTTTATTTCCTGTAACCACAGAAAGTTTAGCAAGAGCCATTTCTGTAATTTGATGTCCAGGAACTACCATGGTTTGTCCAGGTTGATCTCCAACTTCACGTACGGCACAATCGGCAAATTTAATAGCAATGTCAAGAAAACTTCGTTTCCCTGTTGCTTGATAGTGTGCTACAGCGCCTTCAACCATGTGTCCAAGGTTATATAGTTCATGACTTAAATCTTCTTCTTTTTCCCAACGTTTTGTGCCTGCCCAATCGTGTGTGTGTTCAGGATTCATGGTTCTAAAGGTGTATAAATACCCATCTGGTTCTTGAGCTTTGCCTACAATTGTAATAAGGCTGTCAATATATTTATCCAATTTTTCATCAGGAAAAGTTTGCATAGAGTAGCTAGCGCCTTCAATGGTTTTGTATACATCGGTATCGTCAAATGTAAAACCTTCTACCTTGTATGTTTCATCAGGATTTGCTGCTTTTAAGAAATTTTCATAACGTCCTGTGGTTTCGCATTTGCCAAAAGCAAGTGGAATAGTAGTAACTCTACTGGCTTTAAGGCGTTGTCCCCAAAAAGTATCTGTAACGTTTACAGAAGTAAAGGGTACAGGAGAAATAGGGTATCCTGTTTTTGTTTTCTTTTGTGCTTGACTTATGAAAAAGCTTAGAGCAAAAAAGCAAATTATTGATTTACGTATCATATCAACTTTTAATTTTAGTAATTTGTTTTTTCTTTATTTTTTTGTTATTATAGCTGCCCATCCACCCGATTTATTTAAGCGAATATTCATTTTAGAAGTGTTGTTAATGTTTTTTTCTTCAATACTGTAATCACTGGCTATTTTATCTGAGTTTATACCATCTCTCATCCATTTTATATGGTAGTCACCAGTATCTAAAAATGAAAAATCAATGGTGAAATCTCTAGGTGCTTCATCATTCATTGCTCCAATGTACCATGAATCTCCATGTTTTCTTGCCATGATTACATAATCTGCAACTTTAGCCTCTAACACCAAAGACTCATCCCAAACCGTTGGGATTTTTGAAATGAATGCCGTAGTTTCATGTTCTCTGTAATAATTACTAGGTGTATCACTCAACATTTGAAGTGGTGCTTCGTAAATAACATACATAGCAACTTGATGCGCTCTCGTACCCATAACCATAGGTCTGTCAAAACGCGCTGTAAAGTTTTCTTTATGTACATTATCAAGACCGCCAGGAGTAAAATCTATTACACCAGCTGTCATTCTTGTAAAAGGAATGGTTAGTTCGTGTTCTGATGTTATTTTATCTTCCCATTTGCAGTTTTCTAAACCTTTAACACCTTCGTAATTAATTACGTTAGGATAAGCTCTTCTTAATCCAGATGGTTTAAAAGCACCGTGAAAATCTACTAATAAATGATGTTCTGCTGCTTTTTTAGCAACACGTTCATAAAAATTAACTACGTATTGATCAGCTCTTTGTATAAAATCAATTTTTACGCCTTTAACGCCCCAATTTTCGAAAATACTTAAAATAGTTTCCATCTCTTCGTCTAACGGACGCCATAAGCTCCAAAGTATAATATCAACACCTTTTTCTTTTCCGTATTTAACTAATTCTGGAATATTAATCTCAGGGTTAGATTCCTTTACATTAAGCGTGGTTTTAGACCAGCCTTCATCAAGAATTATATATTCTAAGCCATATTTAGAGGCGAAATCAATATAATATTTGTAGGTTTCAGTATTTATTCCTGATTTAAAATTAACACCATCTATATTATTAGCATTCCACCAATCCCAAGCTACTTTTCCTGGTTTAATCCAAGAAACATTGTTTAGTTTTAAAGGGTTTGCTAATTGGTATACTAAATTGTTAGATATTATATCGCTATCTTTTGGTGAAATCATAAAAACACGCCAAGGAAACGCTCTATTACCAGATGTATTAGCAATATAATTTGCTTCTTCTCCTATTATTTCTGCACGATCGCGTTTTCCTTTTTTAGTTGATAATACTACTTTCGGGAATATACTTTTAAATCCAGCATCGTCTTTTTGTAAAAACATATGAGGGTAATCGTAAATATTCGATTCTGTAAAACTAATGCTAGGAGTATTCGGTTTTGTAAATAACAACGGTAAATTAGCAATAGTGGTATTAGGTATATTAGAAGAGTTTAATACCTCAAAATAGTTTTCAAAATGAGAAATTAAGCTTTTTTCTTCTGGTAAATAGCAAGAAAAATCTGGTTGCAAATTAAATTGCATTTCCTCATTAGTAACCTTAATGTTTTTCTTTCCTAATTTTGTAACATATCTGTAAGTTACTCCATTGTTATATACTCTAATTTCAAAATCGAAATGATTATAGCTTAAGGTTAATTGATTATAAGCATCATTAATAATTTTGTTTTTTGTTGGTATAATGGCTTTAATGGTTTTATTTTCAGAAGAAATTTTCGCCTTTTTAAATCTAGACGCAGCTACTAACGATCCTTTTTCTTCTAATAATAGATTTGAAGTAATATCATTAATAAGTGGCATGCCTGAATAACTAATATTAAGATGTAAAGAATTTTTACTCTCTACAGAAACTAAAATATTACCATCAGAAGATTGTATTGTTTGTTGCCCAAAAAAATGAATGGAGTAGAAAAAGAATAAAGCGAACAGTTTGTTTGCATAGGAGGTTTTTATCATGAGTGTTAAATTTATTTTTATTTGAATAACAGCTTTGTTAAATTAAGAATAAGTTAAATTAATAAATGTAAAAATAGCGTGTTATTGTTTTATTCTATTTAAAATAATTATCAGAATATGGTATTATATTATCAGGTTTAAATCTTTTGTTTTTTGTAATAACTCTGCAAAAAAAAATACACTATTGTATTCTCTAGGTTGGTAGTCATATTCTTAGTTTTAGCTCGTTTTTTATGTATTTATTGTAGTTTTTTTTACAAAAACAAATATATTATGTTAATATAATATTAATAACGGCTAATATAAGGCAGGTTGTTTTATGGGTTTAAGCGTAATATTGTAGTGTAGTGTTTTTTTCGCTATTAAAGTCTTATATATAAACTAAAATAACTAACAACTTAAATATTTAATAACTTATGAAAAAAAAGAGAAAATGTAAAATGTATGGGCTTTCAAAGCTTATTTTGCTTAGCTGTTGTTTTATTCTATTTTTTAAGGTAGAAATAATACGAGCAAATACTTACGAAGCTGTTGCTTTTCAACAAAATAAAATTGTTACAGGTAGAGTAGTAGATGCCAATGGCATTGGTCTGTTAGGGGTGAATATTATTCTTAAGGGTACAGGAATTGGAGCCATGACAGATGATGATGGAAACTTCTCAATTAGTGTTAAGGAAGGAAAAGATACTTTGCTTTTTTCTTTTGTAGGCATGAAGGATAAAGAAGTGCAAGTTGCTGGTAAAACAAATTTACAGGTAACTATGGAAGAGGATATAGGTGAGTTGGATGAAGTTGTTTTAATTGGTTATCAGAGTGTACAAAAGAAAACAGTAACATCTGCAATGACAACTATTAAGTCAAAAGAGATCGAGAACAGACCGTATGCTTCTGTAGATCAAATTTTGGCAGGTAAAATAGCAGGACTTTCATCTTTGAGTATTTCTGGTGAGCCTGGTGCTAGTACCATTACAAACATAAGAGGGTCTAATAGTGTTGTATTAGGAGGCGTTAGTCATCCTTTATATGTTATTGATGGTATGATTTACGATGTAAACGACCTTCCGGGAGCTTATGGAACAAATCCTTTAGCAGCTATAAATCCTAATGAAATTGAGTCTATTGATGTTTTAAAAGATGCATCAGCTGCCGCAATTTATGGTTCAAGAGGAGCTAATGGTGTTATTTTAATAAAAACCAAAACAGCAGGTACCTCTAAAAAACCTGCGTTTCGATTCAATACTTATATGGGGTCGGTACGAAAGCCTACTTTAAGAACTGTTACTACGGGTAGGTTAGAACGTGAATTAAAATTAGATTTAATAGACGGTTATTACAAAAGCTTAGAGGGTTCATATGCAACCCCTACGATCTCGCCTTTTTTAACAGATAGTTTAAATGTAGCTTTTAATAATAATACCGATTGGCAAGAAATGCTTGTACAAAATAGTTTAATTCAAAACGCTGATGCTAGTTTAAGTGGAAGTTTTGGCGAAAATAACAACCAATACCGTGTGTCTTTAGGGTATTATAAAGAAGATGGTGTTATTAAAGGATATGGAATGACAAGAATTTCTCCTAAGGTTTTTCTATCATTAAATCCAAATAAAAAGGTGAATTTAACAACAACTTTTGCACCTTCATTTACAAGTTTTGAACATGGTTTAGGTAGTGGAAATGTGTTTCCTTTTTCTACATGGAGTTTTCCATCGTCTTTTTGGAAGATTACAGATAAACAAAAATCCCTTTATCGAGGAGAAGGGACTTTAGATGAAGATAAGATAACAGACCTTTTATCGAATACCCGACTAAATTTTAAATTTACAGATGACTTGATGTTTACAAGTTCATTTTCATATACCTATAGGTCTAATAGACGTGATTATTTACAAAGTGCAGCAACAAGTTGGAATGGTAGAAATATAGCTGAAAGCTGGCAATTTGAAACCAATAGATGGGAAATAGAAAATTATTTAACTTATAATAAAGCCTTTGGCGATCATAACTTATCTGTAATAGGTGGTCAACAAGCTTCTGGGCAATCTAATAAAAGTGCATATATAAGAGGTATAGGAGGCCTTGGAGGTACTATTTTTGGTATTCCTCAAGGAAACGACCTATTTGCAGAAACGAAGATAGATAACAGAAAAAGATTAGGTGTTTTTGGACGTGCTAGTTATGATTATAAACAAAAGTATTTGTTTTCAACGTCTTATAGACGTGATGCTTCTACTCGTTATAATCAATATAAACGTTGGACAGACTTTTATTCGTTTTCTTTGGGATGGAATATTGCAGACGAAGCATTTTTCTCTAATTTAACTAATACAATAAATTTATTTAAATTAAGAGGAAGTTATGGTGTTACAGGTAACGATAGAGGGGGTTATTATGCGCAATATAATATTTATAAAAATGATGCGCGTTATTATGGGTCTTCTTTTGGAGTTGGTAATGAAGGTTACGCAAGATCATATAATGGTACGATTGCCGTTGGACAAAATTATTTAGGTGCTGCTGGGGATAAAAATATAACATGGGAAAAATATCCACAAGTAAATATAGGGTTTGATATGAGTCTTTTTAATAACCGTATAGAGATTAATGCAGACTGGTATGCACGTGATGGTCAAGATTTGTTTTATGATAATTTAATTGCGCCTACAACATCTGGTTATAAGAATTATAGTGGTAATGTTATTGATATACGAAATACAGGTTTTGAGGTAACTTTAAATACTAGAAACTTCTCTAATAGTTCAACTTTTCAGTGGAATACACATTTTAATATAGGTATTAATGATAATTATATAACAAAGTTGCCTAATGGAGGCAAAGATATTACAATAGGTGCTCCTTGGTTACAGTATACTTTAACAAAGGGTAAACCAATTTATGAATATCGCGTTTGGGAAAGTGATGGTGTTTTTCGTACTTTAGAAGAAATACCTACTGATCCATTAACAGGAAAGAAAATGACTTATGAAGGTTCGCCTTTAAAAGTAGGAGATCCTAAATATTTAGATAAAAATGGCGATTATAACATTGACGCTAACGATAAAGTTAATGGCGGAAATGCAAATATTAAAGTTTCAGGTGGTTTCACTAATGAGTTTGTATATAAAAATTGGTCTTTATCTGTATTTTGTAATTTTATAACGGGACGAAAAATTTGGAATGGTTATGTTTCTGATGCTCTTAATGGAACTAAAACTAGTAACCCTGCAAGAAGTTGGACATCTACTGCTGGACCTGCTCTTTTAACCGATATAGATTATTATACAGTAGATAATCCTAATGCAGAATATGGTGCACTTATTAGAGATCCTGATATAGATCGTTTTCATATTGCAAACTCTAAGTTTATTGAAGATGCTAGCTTTTTACGTATAAAAAACATTTCGCTTGGTTATGTAGTTCCAAAAGAATTTGCTAATAAATTACAATGTAGTTCATTACGTTTTTATGGTATGGCAGATAATGTTTTATTACTAACCAATTCTACATTGCCAGATCCTGAAGCGGTTGACGCAGATGGGCATACAACAGGTAATAATTATCCGTTAGCGCTTAAATTAACATTAGGACTTATAGCTAGTTTTTAAAAAAAAAATATACAAAATGAAAAATACTTATAATATAAAATATATGCTACGCATGCTTGTTTTTAGTTTGCTTGCAATACAATTTACCTCGTGTTCAGATTTTTTAGAAGAAGCACCTGTTACAGAGTCTTCAGATCAAACCTTTTGGGTTAATGGAGAGGCGGCAAATTCAGCAATAGCTGCTTCATATTCAGAATTAAGAAAAGCTTTAAATAATGGTTTATCGTATTTCGTGCATGGCGATTTGCCTACTGATGAATTTTCGAAAACTAGTATTTATAAACTTAACTGGGATTATCAAGCTTTGCAAGAAGTAACCTGGGGACTTGCAGCAAGTGCAACCCAAAGTGATAGGCCTATGTATAGAGCAAGAGATTTTAGTGCATTTTACGCAACTATTAAACAAGCCAATTTATGTATTAAACATATTCCAGAAATTCCTGAAGATACTTTTGAAGAATACGATAAAAATTATAACCAATATATGGGAGAAGCTTATTTTATTAGAGCCTTTTCATATTTTTATATGACTCGTGTTTGGGGAGATGTGCCAATTGTAAGCGATTCTAACCCAGATGAAGCAGATTTAAAAGATTATGCTCGTAATGATAAAGATCAAGTACTATTAAAGGTTATTGACGATTGTAAAACAGCATTAAAATATCTTGGATGGGATTATAGTAATGTCGATGATAAAGCAGTGAGAGCTAATGCTGGTGCTGCATGGGCTTTATTAGCACATGCGTATGCTTGGGCTGGAAACTATTCGTCTGCCGAAATTGCTGCAAATAAAGTTATAGAAGATGGGGGCTATACTTATGTAGATCGTAATAGTTATTCAAATATATATAGCGGACAGTCTTCTGAATCTATATTTGAAATTGCTCAAAATTCTAGTACAGAATCGGCAGGATATAGTGTGGCACACCACTTACTTAGAGGAAAATATTTATTTACAAGAAAAGATAATACTCAAACTATTTGGACATTAGATGAAGACACGTTTAGAGAAACTTTCTTTGATGATGAAAACGATTTAAGACGTATTAACGGGTTTGATAATTGGACTATAGAAGATAATCAGGGTTTTTGGCCTAATGTTTTAAAGTTTGCAAATATTTCATATACAAGTCCTACATCTCCACTTGCGTCAAATAATATTATTGTTTTTCGTTTAGCAGGTATTACATTGTTAAAAGCAGAAGCTTTGGCTGCGCAAAATAGATTTTCAGAAGCAAGAATGGCATTAAATGAAGTGCGTAATATTTCAGGTTTAGAAGACTCAACAGTATCAGATGATGATTTGTTTGAGGCTATTATTCAAGAGCGAGGAAGAGAATTGTTTTTAGAAGGGCATCGTTTTTATGATTTAGTGCGATTAGCACGAGAAAAACAAATTTATAAGTTTGGTTCTGATAATTCAGATAAAATTAAACCTTCAGACTTTTTAGAAGGGAAATCGTATTGGCCTATTCAACCAACTCTTATAGAAACAAACCCTTTGTTAAAACAAACAGAATATTGGTCTGCACTAACTCTATAAATAAGAGTAGAATAGGTTTAGTTTAATTTAAAAAAAAATAAAATGATAAAAAATATAAAAAATGGCATCATATTAATCCTCATTGTTCTTGCTTTTAATGCTTGTACAGAAGAGTATGTTACAGATGCTGGTGTTTCTAAAGCAGAAACAGAGCTTACGGCTTACGATTACCTTAAAACACACAAGTATCATATGTTTGATAGTATTGTAAAAGTAATTGATGTGTTAAATTTAAAAGATAAGGTTAATGCATCAGGTACATTTTTTGCGCCTACAGATTATGGTTTAAATTCGTTTTTAAGCCAAAAAACATTTGATTTACAAGTAAGATTTCCTGATAGTACGTATACTATTAATAGTTTAATAAACGATCCGGAAGCCACAGAAAACTATATACTTCAATATGCTTTTAAAGAAAGAATAACTTTAACTGATGCGACTACCGATGGTAAAGTATATGAAACTTTAGCAGGTAATGAAATTACAATTCAAAAAAGGGTTGCAACAGATGCGGTTTATACGCAGTATACTGATGTGCCTACATATTTCCTTTTTTATATAAAACCTAATGAAATTAGAAGAATAAGAGGAATACAATATGATATAGAATTTGAATTAGAACAATGCCAAACTACAGATATTTTAACTCAAAATGGCAGTGGTACGGTATTAAATGTTTTAAATAGTCAACATGTGTTCGATTATTTCTCAATTAAATCATCTACAAAAATATAAACTATGAAAAAAAGTATAATATTATCAGCGATAGGCTTATTACTTTTAGCTTTTGGTTGCGAAAAACCAGAAGCAGGATATTTAAGCGACAACATTTTTTACAATACAAATCCTTTCAATGTAGCTAAAGGCATTACAACATATTCTAAACCAATTGTAGGTAATGGATCAACAACACTATTAAATGTTGAATTGCTTAAAGTTAAAAACGAAGCAGGCGAAGACGTTACAGAAGCATTTACAAAGCCTGGAAACATTGTGGTATTTAAAGATGCCATTAATTATAAAGACTCAACTTTAGCATTACTTCACGAAAAGTTAAAAGATAGCTTAGTAACACCTTTTAATGTGAATTACATTGGAGGTCGTTTAGAGTTTAGTGCGGCAACATCCTATGTAGCAGGAGGTGAGTACGATATTGATGTAGAAGTAAGTAATATAAAAGGAACAAGTGTTATTGAAAATGCTTGTAAAATTATATTAGAAAAAAGAGATCCTCTTGATACTTATAACATGAATTATAAAAGAATAGCAACACCTAGTACTGGGGAGTTAAAACTTTCTGAAACAAATGATGCTAATATAACTGTTGATGTTGAGTATATTCCAGGTGCAGAAAATGGTTCAAAATGTATTTATAAGTTTTTAGATAAAAATGGTGATGCCTTTAATCCTCTAACAGGTCAAGTAACACGAAGAGCAGATGATTTTCCGTTTTTTGATACTTGGAATCCATGGTATCCAGTAGTAAAAACAGATACCGCTTTTGAGCAAGAAATGCCAAATTATGAAGGTGTTATGTTTCCGTATTTTACAGAATTCAAATTAGGTGATAGAAATTGGGTTGATATAAGTGCGCGTTATGATTGGAAAATTCCTGCAGGTAATATTGAAGAAATTGATGAAGACTTACATGGTTTAATCTCTTTTGATTTTAGTGCTACTGGAACGTTTATTATAACCACTCAAATGCATAAATTAACTAGGAAATAATAAAGGAATAACTTAAAAACATTTAATTATGAAAAAAAATATAAGTATACTATATGTCATATTGAGTTTGTTTATTGTTTCGTGTAACGATACACTTAATATAGTAGAAGAACCCGAAGTAATAAATACAGATTTAGCTTTTGCCCCTTATGGGTTTCAGGTAATTGATTTGTATACCTTGTATAATGAATACGATTATACAATTACATTGAATTATAAAGATTCTGAAAGTTTAAATCTGTCACTTATTGAAGATGCAGCATCTTTAAATGATTTCAATATTTTATATGAAACAGATTATAAGATATTACCTGAATCTTATTATTCTTTAACAAAAGATGTAAAATTAACAGAAGCTTCTCAAGCTGAAGTTCCTGTTAAGTTGAATGTGAAAAAAATAATTGAAGAGATAGGAGTAGAAGAATCTGCTAACTATGTTATTTCTTTAAAGGCTGAATCAACAAATGAAGATATTGATATCAATAGCACTGGTGGTAATGTTATTTTGAGTGTTTTAATTAAAGAACCAGTTATAACTTATAGTGAAGCGGCTCTTAATATTAGTGTTGACGATACAACAAAAGTTGCAAATCTTTCCATACCAGCTACTTTTGGGTTTAATGGTTTTGATAAAACGAAAGTAACAGCAACTGTAAATTTAGCTAATGTAGCAACATATAATTCTGAAAACGGTACAGATTATTCTGAATTTCCAAGTGGATCCTATGTTTTTAATGGAGTTATAGAAAATTTAGAAACTAAAACGCTTAGTGTAGATCTTGAATTAGATGTTACAACAGCAGGTTTCGAAGTTGGTTCTACATATGTACTACCAGTTGATTTAAGTTCTGATTCGTATTCTTTTAATACACAGACTTTGTATTATGTTGTAACAATTACAGGTACAAAGCCTAATTATGAAGCTGAATTTGATCTTAATACTGTGCAAAAGGTTACTGGTGATTATTCTGCATCAGAGGTTAAGATTGATTTAGAAGAAACAGCCTCTCTTTTAAATACTACAGTAAGTGAGCTAGAAAATAATATTACATTATATGCTCTTAATACAGATGAAATATCTTTTACAAAAGATTATACAGCGAATGCTCCTGGATATTGGTTCCATAATGATGGAAATGCTGGTCCATGGGGAGATAATGCTAGTATGTATGTAGAATACAAAGGAGACGGAGTGTTTAATGTTGGGCAATTTCCAGATAGAGCTCAAGCTGGAGAGGAATATAAAGTAGGTGTTGCTTTTGCATATAATGATTTATTGGTAAGATATAATATTACTTTGCATATAGCATCAGCATTTACAGACTTAAGTATAGATGCGCCTCAGAATGACAGTTATGCAGCTGTTCCTTTAGCTATTGATATTAATGCTGCAGCTGCTGCTATAGGGGTGTCTACCGATGAATTAAAAGGTAATATGTCAATATATGCTTTAAATAGTGATGCAACAATTACAGCAGCAGCTTATACTGCTAATAATGGGTATTGGTTAGATAATACTGGTAGTGTTTGTAATTGGGGAGCAGAGGGATGTTCTATATATATAGAATATGATAATGATACTACATTTAATGTAGGTCAGTACCCTGGAGCAACTAATTCAGGAGATAGTTTTAATTATACATTAATGATTGTTTATGATAATGATAAGTTTGTAGCTTATAATATTACTGTAACCATTACTTAGTTTAAGTAGTTTTTATTACAAAAACACCAAATCGTATATTTAACAATATACTTTTTGGTGTTTTTTTTTGGAATAAAATTAAAAAGCCGATAAACATTATGTTTATCGGCTTTTGGTGAGATTTGGTAATCTCTAAGCGGAGAAAGAGGGATTCGAACCCCCGGAGGTGTGACCCTCAACAGTTTTCAAGACTGCCGCATTCGACCACTCTGCCATTTCTCCTTGAGTGTATCATCAGGTTATTCCCTGATTGCGGGTGCAAATATAGAATCCTTTTTCCTTCTATTCAAATAAAAATATGTTTTTTTCAAAAAAAAATCATAACTCATTTAGTAGTAGATATTTTATGGTTTATTTTATATAAAAAGATAATTCCAAACCTTATTTTTGCCAAAACTAAAATTATTACATGGGTATTATAAAACAGTTGCAATGGCGCTATGCTACTAAAAATTTTGATACATTAAAAAAGCTTTCAGTAGAAAAATTAGATATATTAAAGCAAGCTTTTAATTTAACGGCGACCTCATTTGGGTTGCAAACTATAAAACTAATAGTTATAGAAGATAAGGAGTTTAGAGCATCTTTAGTCGAGAGTTCTTATAATCAAAAACAAGTTGAAGAAGCTTCGCATTTATTAGTTATATGTATTCAAAATAAAATTGAAGAAATAGATGTGAATAGTTATTATGCAAACATAAAAGCCATAAGAGATACTCCTGATTCTATTCTAGATCCGTATAAAGAAGATCTTATTAAAATGATGGATAAAAAAACGATATCAGAACAGCAGCAATGGTCTAAAAATCAAGCTTACATAGCTTTAGGAAATTTAATGACTGTTTGTGCTGTAGAAGGTATAGATGCTTGTCCAATGGAAGGTTTTATTCCATCTAAGTACGACGAGTTACTTCAGTTAGATAAAAAAGGACTAAAGTCGGTATTATTGTTACCTGTAGGGTATAGAGCTAAAGACGATATGTTTTCAGAATTAAAAAAAGTTAGAAAACCTCTAGAAGAAACCATTATAGAAATGTAATAAATTAATTGTTTGGTAAGGAGTATTCACAATTTTATGTTTAATAAAATAAATGAGTAATCCTTAATGTAATAATAAGTACAAATAAACTAAAAGAACAAATAAATATATGCCAGGATTTGAATTATTCGGAGATGCAGAAAGAAAAGAAGTAAACGATGTATTAGATAACGGTGTTTTAATGCGCTACGGCTTTGATGGAATGAGAAATGGACATTGGAAAGCTAAAGAGCTAGAAACTCAATTACAAACTTCTTTAAAGTCAAACTATGTACAATTAGTATCTAGCGGAACAGCAGCAGTGTCTGTAGCTTTAGCAGCAGCTGGCGTAGGAGCTGGAGACGAAGTTATTATGCCAACATTTACTTTTGTAGCTAGTTTTGAAGCTATTATGATGCTTGGTGCTATACCAATTTTAGTAGATATTGATGATACTTTAGGATTAAATCCAGAAGCGGTAGAGCAAGCTATTACACCAAAAACAAAAGCTATTATGGTGGTGCAAATGTGTGGAAGTATGGCAAACATGGATGCATTACAGGTGATTGCTAATAAACATAATATTTTATTGGTTGAAGATGCTTGTCAAGCTATAGGTGGAACATATAAAGGAAAACCTTTAGGAAGTATAGGTGATTTAGGTTGTTTTTCATTCGATTTTGTTAAAACCATTACTTGTGGCGAAGGTGGAGCTGTAATAACTAATAATAAAGAATATTATACAAATGCCGATCATTATAGCGATCATGGTCACGATCATGTTGGTAATGATAGGGGAGCAGAGACACATCCGTTTATAGGTTATAATTTTAGAATTTCAGAATTGCATGCAGCAGTTGGTTTAGCACAAGTAAAACGTTTACCAGAATTTATAGCACTTCAGAAAAAAAATTATACGATTCTAAGAGAAGCTTTATCACAAATTCCAGAAGTAACTTTTAGAACGGTTCCAGAAGGGGGTGAAGAGAGTTATGCGTTTTTAAATTTCTTTTTACCAGATTTAGATACTGCTTCAAAAGTTATAGATGCATTTAAAGATAATGACGTAGATATTTGTTGGAATTATTATAATAACAATTGGCATTACCTAAATAAATGGGATCACTTAAAAGATTTAAAATCTTTATTCCCTATTTCTGCTGAGGTAAAAGAAGGATTAGAATACCTTAAAACTAAAGAGTTTCAAGAATCAGATCATTATATAGGAAGAAACATCTCTTGTTTAATAAAATTATCATGGACAGAACAAGAAGTGAAAGAAAGAGCTAATAGAATGGTTGAAGCTATAAAAAGTGTACTTTAATTGAAAAATAATTCCTTAAGCGTAGCTTGGGGTTTCTTTTGAGATTGTCATTCCCGCGAAGGCGGGAATCTAAACTGAAAGAGTTTAAAATAAGGAAATAAAAAAGTCTGAGATTAAATTTAATCTCAGACTTTTTTATTAAAACAGCTTTTAAAGTTGTTTTAATAATTAACATAATCAACAATTTCTAATCCGTAACCAATTAAACCAACACGTTTGGTTTGTATGGTGTTAGAAATTAAACGCAGTTTATGTATGTTTAAATCGTGCAATATTTGAGCGCCAATACCAAAATCTCTATCGTCCATATCAATTTTTGGAGCTTTTGTAATGCTGTTAGCGTCTTGATTTTCTTTTAAAAATGACAATCTATTTAAAATATTCATAGATTGTGATTCTTGGTTTATAAAAATAATAGCACCTTTTCCAGCATCATTTATCACCTTAAACATGTCATCTAATTGCTTATCAGCGTTATTCGTTAGTGTGCCTAAAATATCGTTATTAACTAGCGTAGAGTTTATTCTAGTTAAAACCTCTTCATCATTGTTCCATTGTCCTTTCGTTAAAGTTATATGGACTTGATTGTTAGTGTTTTGTTTATAAGCTCTTAATCTAAAACTACCAAAACGAGTTTCTATTTGAAAATCTTCTTTTTTCTCTATTAAAGAATCGTGCTGCATTCTATAGGCAACCAAATCTTCAATAGAAACAATTTTTATATCTAATTTTTTAGCAATTTTACAAAGCTGAGGTAAACGCGCCATGGTACCATCTTCATTCATTATTTCTACAATAACACCAGCTGGATTTAAACCTGCTAGTCTTGCAAAATCTATAGCTGCTTCAGTATGTCCTGTACGCCTTAAAACGCCACCGTTTTTAGCTACTAAAGGAAATATATGGCCTGGTCTAGCTAGTTCAAATGGTTTAGTATCATCTTCAACAAGCGCTTTTACAGTTAAAGATCTATCGCTAGCAGAAATACCTGTTGTTACACCTTTGCCTTTTAAATCTACCGATACGGTAAAGGCTGTTTCCATGTGGTCTGTGTTATTTCTAACCATCATATCAAGCTCTAATTCTTTACAGCGTTTTTCGGTAAGAGGCGCGCAAATAAGACCTCTTCCTTCAGTTGCCATAAAGTTTATCATTTCTGGTGTTACTTTATCGGCTGCAGCTACAAAATCGCCTTCATTTTCACGGTTTGCATCATCAACAACTATAATAACTTTACCATTTCTAATGTCTTCAATAGCATCATGTATGGTGTTAAGTTTTAATTCTGAAGTTGTATTTTCTATCATGGATTTAAATGTAATTTTTGCAAAGATATTGCTTATTTTAAAGAATCTAAACAATTAAGCTTTAAGTCTTCTTTCATTTTAACATTTAGAAACAAGTTTACTATAAAATAAAGCGGTATTCCTATTATAAGTAAAAAGACATTAGGAGATTTTTCTTTTTTATTTACGTGTTTATAAAATGAAAAGATATTTATTAAAGACTTTAAATAATAAATTAAAAACAAAATTAAAGACACTAAACTAAGCTGTATAGATGCTGTTGCTAGTGATGGTAATTTGTTGTTATTAAAAACAAAATGTAAAATTAATAAAACAACTCCTATACAGTATAGTATAATAGAATATTTTGAATGGTCTTTATAGTCTGTATATTTTTCTTCAGATATATCATAGTCTTTATTAATACTTAAGCCAGATTCACGAAGGTTATTAATTGTTTTACCTCTTTTATTTAAAAGGACTAGTGCTTCATAACGACAGTTTTCATCATGTCCTAATTCTTCATAGTTAGAAATTACATTAAGTAATTCTTCATCTTTATAATTACCAAGAAACTTGTAGTCTACAATTTCTTTCTCTTTAATCTTGAATATTTTTTTAAGTGGTAAAATAATACTATCTGTATCGAATAATCCTTTATCTTCGGTAGCACGTTTAGTTAAATAGATTCCTAGAGGAAGCATAATCAAAGTGGAAAACCAACTAGCTAAAACTGGATTAAAATCTCCACTTTTACCACTATTGGTAGCGAAAATACCAATAAAATGATATGATAAAAATAATAAGATTGCAATAACCATTGGTAGGCCAATCCCTCCTTTTCTAATTAATGCTCCAAGTGGTGCACCAACAAAGAAAAGTATAATGCAAGCAAATCCTAAAGCAAATTTCTCATGAAAAGAGATAATATGTCTGTTAAATGTGATTTTAGATATTTTATATGAATTTATTTTTTGATCAATTATTTGTTTTGCACTTATAGCAGATTTTAATGTTATATCAACTATTTGATATTTGTTTTTGGTATCAAAAGCATTTAAAATAGGCCCTGTATTATTCAAATCCTTTTTAGAATCAGGGGCTAATTCTTTGTTAAAACTAATAATACTAGAACGGGTATATAAATTAGAGGCAATTCCCTTTTGAACCTTATAATGTAATTCAGCTAATGAGTCTAAAGTTTCGTCTAGATCTACAATATCTAGCATGTTATATCTATCAGTATGTGATTCCTCATTAAAATCTACATTGCCAAGTTGAGACAAATCTATGTTTATAATATCTTTTTCAAAAGGTCCTTTAGCAAATGGTTTTTTGTTTTTACTACTTATATCGTTTCTAGGTAAATCTTCATAATAATTACCATCAAATAAAATGAGTTGTAAATTTCCAGAACTTTCATCATAAAAAAACTCGCCATTTTTAGCTTTAATTGTTTTAGCATTGGTTTTTCCGTTTCCTCCTTTTATATGTATGGTAACATCTTCTAAAAATTGGTCGTTATCACCTGTTTTATTTTCTACTTTTATGTTGTATTCTGTACCTTCTATTTGATTAAATTGACCTTCAACAATGGCCATGGAAGGTTTGGTTTTAGCTATGTTTCTTCTTAGGTTATAAAACTTCATTTCAGACCATGGAATAGCATTGTTTGCAAAGAAGAACGTAATAATTCCAACACCAACAATAAAAATGCTTAAGCCTGACATAGCACGTTGTAACGAAATACCTGTAGATTTCATGGCAGCAAACTCGTAGTTTTCGGCAAAACTACCGAATACCATAATGGAGGATAGTAATATAGTGAGTGGTAATACTAAAGGAATTAACTTAGGAAAGACATAAATTACGAATTTGTACATAATATCTAAACCTATATCTTTTCCTGCAAATTCTTTGATATAAAGCCAAATAGATTGTAAAATAAAAATCAGTATGAGTATAATAAACACACTGAAAAAAGTTTTAAGGTATGTTGTTAGTATGTAGCGGTCTAGTATTTTCAAGGTATTTACCTAATCTAAATTGTTGATGTAATAGTCTTTGTATTTATTGGCATCAAAGGTAAATAAGCTTTTTGATAAAGGCTCGTTTGTTTTAAAAGAATTAACAGTAAGTGTTGTTTTTGAACCGTTTTTTCCAACCTGTATTAAATTGTAGATGTGTTTAGTATTTGCATCTATACCTAAAAGAATATTATCTATTTCAGAATCTGAATCTATAGGTGTTAGTTTTACATACTGAATTTTTCTACCTTTTATATTTTGTACAATATCTAAGGCATACGTGTAACCATCTTCATAAAATGAAAGCATTTTACTAGGTGTTATAGCATCTTCTTCATTATCACTTTCAGAAGAAATAGTTACTTCTTCATCTTCTGGACTAATACTGTATAATGTTTTTCCATCATATAGACGTGTTACACCAAGAATGTTAAGTTTGTATTTTTCACTTTGTAAAATAACATCACCTTTAGTTTCTTGTTTTATATTTTCAGAAGTATTTTCTAAAACATATTTAAAGTCTATTGAAATATTATCGTAGCTTTTTACTTTTTCAGAAACTTCGTTTAATAAATTTTTAGCTTTATTTTGAGAAAAAACATTAATAGATAATGTTATTAATAATAGTGTTATAATTTTATTAATCATCTTTATTTTAAATTATATTTCGTTTTCTAAATGTTGATCTAATGCTGATAAATCTGTTATTAGCACTTGTCTTGCTTTACTACCTTCAAAAGGACCAACAATACCTGCGGCTTCTAATTGATCTATAATTCTGCCTGCTCGATTGTAACCTAATTTTAATTTACGTTGTAATAATGAAGCAGAACCTTGTTGAGCTGTAACTATAACAATAGCTGCATCTTTAAACAGTTTATCCCTGTCTGATATGTCTATATCAAGACTTGTGCCACTTTCTTCACCAACGTATTCTGGAAGTTGATAAGCGTCTGGATATGCTTTTTGTGCACCAATAAAATCAACAATTCTTTCAACTTCTGGAGTATCAACAAAGGCACATTGTACGCGAATTAAATCGTTTCCTTGTGTGTATAACATATCTCCACGACCAATAAGTTGATCGGCACCTGAGCCATCTAAGATAGTACGAGAATCTATTTTTGATGTTACTCTAAAAGCAATACGTGCTGGGAAGTTTGCTTTTATAATACCTGTAATTACATTAACCGAAGGACGCTGAGTTGCAATAATTAAATGAATACCAATGGCACGTGCTAATTGTGCTAAACGGGCAATAGGTGTTTCTACTTCTTTTCCAGCAGTCATTATTAAATCGGCAAACTCATCAACCACTAAAACAATATATGGAAGGAATTGATGTCCATCATTAGGATTTAATTTACGAGCCTTAAACTTTGCATTGTATTCGGCAATATTTCTACATAAAGCATTTTTAAGTAGTTCGTAGCGGTTATCCATTTCAATACACAAAGAGTTTAGTGTATTTATGACTTTAGTATTATCTGTTATAATAGCATCTTCACTATCTGGAAGTTTTGCTAAATAATGGCGCTCAATTTTATTGAATAATGTAAGCTCTACCTTTTTAGGGTCGACTAATATAAACTTAACTTCAGCGGGATGTTTTTTGTATAATAATGATGTTAGTACAGCATTTAATCCAACAGATTTTCCTTGACCGGTAGCACCTGCCATTAGTAAGTGTGGCATTTTTGCTAAATCGACCACTAAAGTTTCGTTACTAATTGTTTTACCTAACGCAATAGGTAATTGCATTTCGGACTTTTGAAATTTTTGTGATGCAATAGCCGATCGCATTGAAACGATTGTTGAATTTTTATTAGGAACCTCAATACCAATAGTTCCTTTTCCAGGAATAGGAGCAATAATACGTATACCTAATGCAGCCAAAGAAAGAGCAATATCATCTTCTAAATTTTTAATTTTAGAAATACGTACTCCAGCTTCTGGTACAATTTCATAGAGAGTAACTGTTGGTCCAATAGTGGCTTTAATACTTGCAATACCAATTTTATAATTACTTAAAGTATCAACAATTTTATTTTTATTTTCTTCAAGTTCGTCTTGGTTTATTGTAATTCCTCCAGTATCATATTGTTTTAAAAGATCTAAAGGAGGAAATTGATAATTTCCGAGTTCTAAAGTGGGATCGAATTGTCCAAAATCTTCAACAAGTTTGTTTGCTAAATTATCGGTTTCAGATAGTTCTTCAGGAACTTCAACAACTTTTATTTCTAAATCTTCATCTATTGTTTCTTCTTCCGCAACTTTAACTTCAAGTATTGTTTTTTCTTCCGCAACAACTGTTTTAGGTTTTGTAGGCTTCTTTGGTTCAGGTTTATTATTATCAAGAGGAATTTCAAAAGCAGATTTAAAAGCTTCGGCTTCTTCTGTTAAATTATTATCTAAAGGAACGATGATGTCTTCTTTCATTTCTGAAAATTCATCCTTTATATTCTTTTTAGCTGATGAGAATAGTGTTGTGAAACTTTCAAAGGTAAGTTTAAAACGTATGGCTAAATAGGTTATTAATCCAAATAAAAGTAAAAGCGACACACCAATTTTTCCTATATAATCTTGAAGAAAACTATTTACTTCAAAGCCAATAGTGCCTCCTAAAAGATCATTATTATTTCCAAAAAAACCTAAAAGGATTGAAGCCCATATTACAATTAAAGTACCCCAAAACCAATGTTTTCTTAGTTTGCTTTTGTTTATATTCATTAAAGTATAAATACCAGAAATAAATATAAGTCCAGAGAAAATAAATGATGGAATTCCAAAACCTTTTTGAATAAAGAAATCGCTTAACCAAGCACCTAATTTACTTAACCAGTTTTCGGCTTTTGCATCGCGTGAAGCAAATTCAGAAAGTGTACTTTGGTCTGCTTCTCCTGTAAAGAAAAAAGAAATAAATGCAATACATAATAAAACACCAAAAAGTACAAGAAAACTACCTACAACTAATTTTTGTTGACTAGATAGCTTGAAATTAGGCTTTTTAAGTTTTTTTCGTGGTGTTTTTTTTGTTTTGCTTTTCGCCATTAAGGTTGGTTTCTATATTTTATGGTAGAAATCTGTTATTTATTGTTTGTGTTTTTACAAAGCAACAAAAATACAAATTACTAACGTTTATTCTAGGGGTAATAGTATTTAAAAAATCTTTGGAATATATATTATTAAACCAATGGCTATAGCAAAAAGAGATGCTATAAAAACTGCTCCGGCAGCAATATCTTTAATTAGCCCTATTTTACTATGATGTTCTGGGTGTATAAAGTTGGCAATTTCTTCAATAGCCGTATTAATTCCCTCAATACTCATTACTAAGCCAATTGCTAAAAGTTGAATAATCCACTCGTTTGAGGAAATGTTGAAAAAGAACCCTGCAACTGTAACCAAAATAGCTAGTGTAAATTGAATTTTTATGCTAGCCTCTGTTTTTAAAAGAAGAAAAGCACCTTTAAAAGCATAGCCAACACTTTTTATTCTATTTGCTATGAAGGATTCTTTTTCAGACATCTATAATAATATATTATGAATATAAAGCTTCTAATGCAGCTTTGTAATTTGGTTCATCTACTATTTCAGGAACTTGTTCTGTATACAAAACGGTACCGTTTTCATCTAAAACAACAACACAACGTGAGTGTAAAGCTTCTAATGGTCCAGTGATGAAGTTTAAGCCATAATCTTTACCAAAACTCCCATCTTTATAGTCAGAAAGATTGATAACATTATCTAAGCCTTCGGCTCCACAAAAACGAGCTTGAGCAAATGGTAAATCGTGAGAAATACAAAGTACTTTGGTGTTTTCTAATTCGCTTGCTTCTTTGTTAAATTGTCTAACAGATTGTGCGCAAGTACCAGTATCTATACTTGGGAAAATATTTAATACAACCTTACTGCCAGCAAAATCATTTAAACTTTTAGAAGATAAATCTGTTGCTGTTAATGTAAAGTTAGGTGCTTTTGAACCTATTTTTGGTAATTCGCCAGAGGTTTCAATTGGGCCTCCTTTTAGTGTAACTGTTGCCATTTTTTTGTTTTTAATTTTAGAATTTAAAAATATGAATATTTAATCTTTCAAACGGTGTTTTTGTAAAAATTGTTTAACAAAAAAACGCTTTATCTTTTTTATCTGATAAAGCGTTTGTAATTTTATTTTAAATAAAGTTTACGAATCAATAGAACCTAAAACACGTTTCATAAAACCGTTTAAAGCATCTTTTTTAGTAGCACCATCTTTAACCATTTTGTTAACTTCAATAGCGCCGTACATATTAGAGATTAATTCTCCAATAACGTCTAACTCTTCATCTTTTAACGAAGGAACTTCGGTTAAAGCTTCTAGAGTTTCAATAGTTTCAATAACGAAATCTTCGTCATTATCTTCTATAAACTGAGTTAGGTGTTTAATTACTGGTAATTTCATCTACTAATTCTTTTAAAACATCAAACTTGTTGGTTTGAACTTGGTTTACAAATGCACCATTTTTAAATGTGGCAAATGTTGGTAAATTATCAACGTTTGCTAGTTTTCTTGATTCAGGAAATTTTTCAGCATCAGCAATTACAAAAACTGCATTGTCATTTTCAGAAGCTAATTTTTTAAATTTTGGCTTCATAATTCTACAATTTCCACACCATGTTGCAGCGTATTGTACAACTACTATATCGTTACTGTTTACAATTTCTTGTAAATTGTCTTGAGCTAATTCTTGCATAACTTTATAATTTAGTGTGAAGCTAAATATTCTGCAGTTCCTTTAGCATTAGGAGCCATAGCTTCTTTTCCTTCTTCCCAGTTTGCAGGACAAACTTCTCCTTTTTCTTGTACATGTGTTAAAGCGTCTATTAAACGAATATATTCACCAACATTTCTACCTAAAGGCATGTTGTTAATGCTTTCGTGTTGTACAACACCATCTTCATCAATAATATAAGTTGCTCTGTAAGTTACATTATCGCCTTCAACTTGAACGGTTCCTGTTTCTTCATCAAACGTTTCGTTTGTAATATCAAGAATACCTAAAATACTAGATAAGTTTCTGTTACTATCTGCTAAAATAGGGTATGTTACACCTTCAATTCCTCCGTTGTCTTTTGCAGCACTTAACCATGCAAAATGAACTTCTGGTGTGTCGCAAGAAGCTCCAATTACAATCGTGTTACGTTTTTCAAATTCTGGTAAAGCCGCTTGAAATGCATGTAATTCTGTTGGACATACAAATGTGAAATCTTTTGGGTACCAAAATAAAACTACTTTTTTTTTGTTGTTAACTGCTTCTTCAAGAACGTTTACTTTAAAAGTATCGCCCATTTCGTTCATTGCGTCAACGTTTAAATTTGGGAATTTTTTTCCTACTAATGCCATGTGTTTTTATATTTAATTATTATTAATTTTCGATAATACAAAGATAAGACACAAGCTAAAATATTGAATAAAATAAAATTTTAATTTTTTATTTAACTATAAGTTTAATTTATGATGTTTTTTGATTGTTATAAATTTATCTTATTTATTAGTAAGTTGTTTTATTTTAATTGAAAACGCAGCAAATAAAAGTGTGGTGAAAGGACTTAGCCAATTAAAGAACGCATAACCTGCATATGAGAAGGTGTCTACACCAAGAACGCCACTTTGATAAGCTCCGCAGGTATTCCAAGGTATTAAAACAGACGTTACTGTACCAGAGTCTTCTAAAGTTCTACTTAGGTTTTCGGGTGCTAAGCCTTTATCTTCATAAGCTTTTTTAAACATTTTACCAGGAATAACAATGGCTAAATATTGGTCTGACGCAATAGTATTTAAGCCTAAACAGCTAATAACTGTGCTTGCAAAGAGGCCAAAAACAGATGAGGCAATAGAAAGTAACATTTTTGTTATTCTGGCTAATGCGCCAATGCCGTCCATAATACCTCCAAAAACCATAGCGCATATAATAAGTAAAATGGTCCATAGCATACCGTTCATGCCTCCAGCAGAAAAGAGTTCATTAAGTTTTTCATTATTTGTTGTTATCTGGGTATCTGTAAGTATAGAGGTAATAATTGCATTAAGTTTAGAGTCACTTAAATTTGTTAAAACCTCTGGTTGAAAAATAAATGCAAAAATAGCGGCTAAAATTACACCTGAGCTCAACGCTATTAATGGCTTTGTTTTAAAAAGGATTAATACTATTACAACTACTGGTACAATAAATAACCATGGAGAAATATTGAATGTTGAGTTTATAGTAGATAATAAACCGCTTAAATCGGCATTTCCAGTTGTGCTTATATTTAAACTAATAATAGTAAAAATTATTAAAGTAACAATTACAGTTGGTACAGTTGTAATAGCCATATATCTAATATGCGTAAACAAATCGGTTCCAGCCATAGCGGGCGCTAAGTTTGTTGTATCGCTTAAAGGAGACATTTTATCACCAAAATAAGCTCCAGATATTACAGCTCCAGCTATCATTCCGGTATCAATACCAAGCGCAGTGCCAATACCAACCAATGCAATACCTACAGTGGCGGACGTGGTCCATGAACTTCCAGTAGCAATTGAAATTATAGAACAAATAATAACTGTTGCAGGTAAAAATATTGACGGATTTAAAACTTGTAAACCATAATAAACCATAGCAGGAATAACACCACTTATTAGCCACGTGCCAGCCAAAGCTCCAACTAAAAATAATATTAAAATTGGCACAAAAACACTTTTTAAATTTTCATAAACTTCTTTAAGCATGAGCTGAATAGATACTTTATTAAAAAATCCAACTATTGCAGCTACTAACCCTCCAAGTAATAATATTATTTGGTTTGTATAGGTGCCAAACCATTCTTGATCTTCTACAAAAAAGATATTATAGGCAAGCATGCTCATAAGAATTATAACAGGAATTATAGCTTCCCAGATGTTAAGTTCTTTGTTTTCAATAATGTTTTGGTTGTCTGCTTTAATTTTGGAGATATTGTTCTGATCTTGCATTCTATGGTTTTTGTGATGTAATGTTACGATTTTAGTAGAATGTATGCAAATCATATGAGTTGATTACATTTGCATCTTATTTTAAATTATATAATGGATTCGTTAACTCAAATTGTATTAGGAGCTGCTTGTGGAGAAGCAATACTTGGAAAAAAGATAGGGAATAAAGCCTTGTTATTTGGAGCTATTGGTGGTACAATACCAGATTTAGATGTTTTGGTTGGTGGTTGGTTGCATGGTAATGAAATTGATGCGATGCTATTTCATAGAGGATTTATGCACTCCATTTTATTTTCTGTTTTAGCAGCTTTTCTATTAGGATGGCTTGTTTATAAGCTCTACAATTCTGGTAAACGATTGCATACAACAACCCAAAAAGATTGGGTTTTATTATTCTTTTGGTCACTTTTTACGCATCCTATTTTAGATTGTTTTACGCCTTATGGCACACAGTTATTTGCGCCTTTTAGTAATTATCGTGTGGCGTTTAATAATATAGCGGTTGCAGACCCGCTATATACGTTGCCTTTTTTAATATGTATGATTGTTTTAATGTTTTTTAAAAGAAGAACTGTTAAAAGACAATTATGGCTTAAGCTAGGAATTGGTATAAGTTCTATATATATGATTCTTACTTTAGGAAATAAATTATATATCGATTCAGTTTTTAGAAAATCTTTAAAAGATAGCGATGTAAATGCCATACGATTTACTACACAACCAGCTATTTTAAATAATATACTTTGGTATGGTATAGCTGAAACCGATTCGTCTTATTTTGTTGCTAATTATTCGTTGTTTGATACAAAAAACAGGTTTTTAAACTTTAAAGCTATTCCTAAACAGCGCGATTTAAAACCTTCAAAATTTAATGATATTAAGAATTTAGCATGGTTTAGTAATCAATATTATAGCGTTTATAAAATTGGTGATAATGAATTTCAATACAATGATTTAAGATATCCTATTTTAGATGAAAATACTCCAAATACATCTGTATTTAGTTTATTGCTTTATAAAGATGAAAATAGGCTTAATATGAAACCTTTTGAACCTAAATTTGATAGTTTGGGCGATGTTATGAATAGTATGTGGATACGAATTAAAGGAATTTAAAAGATGCTTAATTTTTGCAAAAGAGTGTTTCTTTAAATAATTAAGGCTTGACGATATTTTAAATCATCAAGCCTTAATTATAAAAATAATAATAGGTTTTTTACTTTATATCTTTTCAGATAATACACTAATGTTACTTTCTATTGTTTGTCCTTGTACACTCATCTTCATAACTATATTTGATTCAGAAGGAACCCCAGTTGTTTTGTCAATATTCATGTCTCCGCTAATGTCTCCTTCAGTTAAACCTAAAATAGAGCCAGAAATATCTATAATAATTTCATTTTCAGAAATTGATTTTACAGTATAAACAAATTTCATTTTCATGCCTTTAGATTCTTTGTCCATTTCCCAAGTACTTCCTACTTTAACAGCTTCTTTAGGGTATGTAACATTACTTAATTGATTTCCTATATCATCTAACCCAGGAGTTTTTGGTTCAACATGTATTTCTGTAACTTCACCTAAATTATTTCCTTTAGCAGAAATAACAGCATTTAACATTGGGCTCATTTGTGTTTTAAGCATTTTTCCCATATCGTCTAATTCTTCATCTTTTTTATCAGAATCAAAATTCATTGTTTGACCTCCAGCATTAGAATTCATGGCTATTTTGGTAAATTTTATGGTGCTATCATAAATATCATCATTAACATCAGTTATATCCATTTCCATACTCATCTTCATATCCATATTTCCTGCAGCTCCCATGTTTTGAGATATTTCTATAGACATTTTGTATTTATCTCCTTTGTTGTAGTTTAATCTTAATAAGGTAGATTCTTGAGCATTGCTTATTAGAACAAATGCTAGCATTAAAAAAGTTAATGTATTTTTCATTTTATAAGTTTTTATATGCAGCTAATATAAGAAAGTATTGTAAGAAAAATACATAAATAATATTGTTTAAATTATAAAACCCCAACTGCAACCATACATTGCCTCATAGTTAAGTAAGTGCGCTCAATATCATCATCTAAACCAATAGAAAATCTAATTAATCCATTACTCAGACCCATGGCTTGTTGTTCGTCTTCAGGAATTTCAGACGATGTTGAAGTTCCGGGAGCGCTAAATAGTGTTTTATAAAATCCTAAGCTAACCGCTAGATAGCCTAAGTTTTTGTTTTGCATGAGCTCCATTAATTCGTTAGCTTTTTCTAAAGAGCCCACATCAATAGTTAGCATGCCTCCAAACCCATATTTTTCATTCATCATACTTTTAAATAACTTATGAGACGGGTGCGATTGTAATCCAGGGTATACGGTTTTTAAACCATCAGACTCAAATTTTTCTGCTAAATACACGGCATTTTTACTATGTTGTTGCATTCTTATGTGCAGGGTTCTTAAGTTTTTTAAAACTGAGGAAGCTCTTAAGCTATCCATTGTAGAGCCTAATAACATAGAAGCTCCAGTGTTTACATTACGTAAATCGTTTATAAATTCTTGGGTGCCACAAATAACACCTCCAACAGTATCGCTAGAGCCATTTATGAATTTTGTTAAACTGTGAATTACAATATCTGCTCCTAAAATAGCAGGAGAAATTGATAACGGAGAAAATGTATTATCTACAACTAATTTTAAGTTGTGTTTTTTAGCAATCTCAGATAGCCCTTTTATATCTGCCACTTCTAATAGCGGATTGCTAACAGCTTCGCAGTACAATACTTTTGTGTTTTTTGTAATAGCAGCTTCAACTTTTTGTAAATTAGTTATATCAACAAAAGAAGTTTCAATATTAAAACGAGGTGTAAAGTTTTTTAAAAAAGCATAAGTGCCTCCGTAAATAGTTCTGCTAGATATAATATGATCGCCAGCATTACAAAGTTGTAGTAAAACGGGGGTGATAGCTCCCATTCCCGAAGCCGATACATTGGCAGTTTCTGTGCCTTCCATAGCCGCTAAAGCTTCGCCTAAATATAAATTAGAAGGCGAGGAGTGACGCGAGTATAAATAACAACCATCTGCATTACCTTCAAAGGTATCAAACATAGTTTTTGCTGAGAGGAAGGTATATGTTGAAGAATCTGATATAGATGGGTTTACTCCTCCAAATTCTCCAAAATATTGTAAGTCTTGTATATTGTTTGCGGGTTTAAATGCCATAATGAAAGTTTTAGTGTTTAAACAAAATTGATTTTTTTTAGAATTAAAAACAATAGATTACTAATTGTTTGATATATAAAACTATAATAATTGATAATTATAGATTATTTTATTGTAGTTTTGAGTCTTGAATATGTTTTACTGAAAAATTTTCCATTATGATTTTTGATGCTATAGATAAAAAGTTATTAGAATATTTACAAAAGGACAGTAAGCAAACAAATAAAGAACTATCTAACAAGTTAAATTTGTCTGTTACTGCTGTTTATGAACGTATAAAAAAGCTTGAAAAAGAAGGGTTTATAAATAAATATGTGGCATTGGTTAATAAACAGCAGGTCGATAAATCATTTGTTGCGTTTTGTCATATTAAGCTTATTCAGCACACTCAAGATTATGTCGTAAAATTTGAAAAAGAAGTCACTAATTTAAATGAAGTGTTAGAGTGTTATCATATTAGTGGTGATTACGACTACTTACTAAAAGTATTGGTAAAAGATATGGTTGCTTTTAGAGAATTTATGGTAAACAAGTTAACATCAATTAATCATATTGGTAGTACACATAGTATGTTTGTAATAAATGAAGTAAAGCACACTACAGCAATTAATTTTTAAAATGAATTCAATATCCTATAAAAGTATCGAGTTTTTTATCATTTTTATACTAATACCAGTAAGTTACTCACTTCCTTATTCTTTGTATTTAAAACTCTCTCTTGGGATTTTGGGATTATTTTACATCATTTATATTTTATTGAAAGTTGAAAACCAGAAAATTAAAATAACTCCTAAGTTAAATTGGAAACGCTTTTGGAAAGAAACATTAATTAAACTTTTAATAATTGCCGTTTTAACAACGTTTTTTGTTTGGTTAACTCATTCAGAGGTGCTTTTTGAAGTTGTTATTAATAAACCTATTATGTGGGTTAAATTTATTTTTATTTACAGCTTATTTTCAGTGTATCCACAAGAGTTATTGTATAGAACGTTCTTTTTTAAACGTTATAAAATGTTGTTTAAAAACAAATCGCTTTTCCTTTTTGTAAATGCCATTGTGTTTTCTTTAGCACATTTATTTTTTAAGAATTCCTTGGTGCTAATTTTAACTTTTTTAGGAGGTTTGCTATTTGCATTTACGTTTAATAAAACAAAATCAACACTTTTAGTATCTATCGAACATGCTATTTATGGTAGTTGGTTATTTACTGTTGGTATGGGTGGTATGCTAGGATTTCCTACTTAAAATGTTTTAACATTTAATAACTCTCACATAGTTGAGTCTTTTTTATTACTTTTAAAAAACTTTTTTTAACTAAAATTAAATGTAAATATGAAAAAAATAAGTTACATCCTTTTTGGGGTTATTATAGGAGCGTTAGCTACCTATTATTTTTGTCCAAGACAAGTTGAATTAGAAAGTTTAGAGACTAGAATGGTAATACCTAAAGATACAATTTCGGTAGCAGAAGCTATTAAATTAAGTAATAATTGGACAAATAATAATCCTACAGAAATAGATTCTACTTTAGAAGTAGAAGGTTCAAAAAAGGCAACACGTTCTGTATGGTGGGCATTAAAAGATGTTAATGAATATTTGGCTTACGCAAAGGCAAAATCTGATACATTGGGTTATAATATGACTGGTATACGGGTGTACTTAGGTAATTATGGTAAAAATGCTAAGCCCTCTAAAAAGAATAGAAATACTATGTTCATTGTTCCAACAGGAAATAAAACGATTTCTAAAGCAAGTAGTATAAATATAATTTTACCACCTTCAGATGATGATATCCCTGCTCCTCCTTTGAATAGAGGAGATGGAGGAACAGAACCTTATCAGCCATAATATTACGTGGAAGAGTTCTTAAAAGAAAATTATAGTTTATTAACTCATGTTTTTGAAGCTATTGCAGCAATAACTGGATTGTTATTATTTAAAAAATATAAATTTACTGTTGTTAAATATTTTATATATTTTTTAGTCTATTTAACTATTTGCGATTTAGCTAATCAATATAATAGGTATGTCCATCCAGATATGTTTTTAAGTTTTTTAGTAGGAACTGTTTTTAAGAAAAATTTTTGGTGGTGTACATTATATTGGGATATTGGTGCTATTTTATTTTTTGTTTTTTATTTTAATAGAATATTAAAAAAAGAATCTTTCAAAAAAATAATTTCTATTAGTGGTTTAGTTTTTTTTGTGTTTTCAATAGGGTGTATTATTATTAATTGGGATGATTTTTTTATTAAATTCTTTACAAGTATCGTTGTATTCGGTGCCCTAATAATAATTTTGTGTTGTATGTTTTATTTTGTAGAAATTTTACAAAGTGATAAGGTTTTAACATTTTATAAATCTATGAATTTCTATATTACTACTGGTATATTCATTTGGTGGTTAATTATTACTCCTATTGTGTTTTATGATGTTTACTATGTGTATGATAGTTTAAAAAATATATATATTGATTGGGATTTTACTATGCTAAGACAGCAGATTTATTTGTTTTCAAATATTTTAATGTATTCAACTTTTACCTTTGCTTTAATATGGTGCAGACCTCAGAACGATTAGTTAGTTCAGCTTCAGAACGATATTTATTAGTGTATATGATTGCTGTTTTAGTAATTATAACAACTTTAGTTATAGTCTTTTTTGTTGTATTCTTAAAACGAAAAAATAAATTACTATTAGATAAAATGAAACAACAACAGGCTTTTGAAGAGGAGATAGCATTGGCTCAAACAGAAACTCAAGAACAGACCTTAAAGAATATTGGATGGGAATTACATGATAATGTCGGACAGTTACTTTCATTTGCCAGTATGCAGCTAAGTATTTTAAAAATGCAGGTTGCAGATGATTTTAAAGATAAATTTAAAGATACAACTGATGCCTTAAGGGAAAGTTTGTCTGAAGTGAGAGCGCTTTCCAAAACATTAAATAATGAGGTGGTTTTGAATATAGGTTTTGAAAAATCCATTACTAATGAGTTAAACCGACTTAAAAAAATGAAGTTTAATTCTGCTGAGCTTAAAATAATAGGAGATAAAGTAGTTTTTAAAAACAGAAAACATGAAATTATTATTTTTAGAATTTTACAAGAATTTTTATCAAATTCGGTAAAATATTCTGAAGCTAAAAATTTAGAGATTACTTTAGATTATAAACCTGATAACTTATTAATTACTGCAAAAGATGATGGAGTAGGTTTTAATATGAGCAATGTAGAAACAGGTTCGGGTTTAATTAATATGAAAAGTAGAGCCGCTTTAATTAATGCAGAATTGAATATTGTTTCAAAACTTAAAGGAGGTGTTTTGTTAACATTAATCTACCCATACTAAATAATAATATTTAACTAGAACAAGCGTCCCAAATAGAATCTTTTGGTAAAGGTGCAGTAATTGTTATTGGTTCTTTTTTTACAGGATGAATAAATTCAATATATCTAGCATGTAAATGAATGCTAGCGTCTTTATTACTTCTGTCAAAACCATATTTTAAATCACCTTTTATCGGGCTACCAATATTTGATAGTTGTGACCGTATTTGATGGTGCCTACCAGTTTCTAAATTAATTTCAAGTAAGAAATAATTATCTAGTTTTTTTAATAATTTATAATGAAGAATAGCCTTTTTACTATCTTTTATTTCCTTAGAGTAAGCAGTAGATTTGTTGTTTTTAGGGTTCTTTTTTAACCAGTTAATTAAAGTGTCGTTATCCTTTTTAGGTTTGTTTTTAACAATAGTCCAATAAGTTTTCTGTATATCTTTCGAAACAAAAAGTGCATTTATTCGTGGTAACACCTTGCTGGTTTTTGCAAATATAACCAAGCCGGTTGTTGGTCTGTCTAATCTGTGTACGGTTCCTAAATAAACATTTCCTGGTTTGTTGTACTTGTCTTTAATGTATTCTTTAACAACATCACTTAGTGGTTTGTCTCCTGTTTTATCGCCTTGTACAATATCGCCAGCTCGTTTATTAACCACAATTATGTGATTGTCTTCAAATAGAACTTGCAGGTTAGATTTATTAGAAATAATCTTAGACATAATTAGATCTTTATATTTTTAGTGTTGATTTAAATTTAGAGACCATTTTAATAATTTCATCAAGTTCAGATAAAAGAGGATTTAATTCTTCTTTGGAAATTCTTTAAATCTATGCATTAATTTAAATCTAATATGTCTAAGATTCTAAAGGTCTAAAAACCTATATTAATACTGTTCAGAATCATTAGGGAAATCTTTAGATTTTACATCACCAACATATTGAGAAATAGCACTTGTCATATCTTCATATAAATTCATATATCGACGTAAAAAACGCGGATTAAATTCATGCGTCATGCCAAGCATATCATGTAATACTAAAACTTGTCCGTCAACACCATTTCCAGCACCAATGCCAATAATAGGAATGCTAACACTTTCGGCTACTTGTTTTGCTAAAGCTGCTGGTATTTTTTCAAGTACAATGGCAAAGCATCCAATACGTTCTAATACTTTAGCATCTTTAATTAAATCGGCAGCTTCTTTTTCTTCTTTAGCACGAACCGTATATGTTCCAAATTTATAAATAGATTGAGGCGTTAAACCCAAATGGCCCATAACAGGAATTCCAGCATTTAAAATTCGTTTTATAGAATCTTTTATTTCTCTACCACCTTCTAGTTTTACAGAATGCGCACCACTTTCCTTCATAATTCTAATAGCAGAACGTAAGGCTTCTTTAGGGTCACTTTGGTAACTTCCAAAAGGTAAATCTACAACCACTAAGGCACGATTAATAGCTCGAATTACAGAAGACGCATGGTAAATCATTTGGTCTAAAGTAATTGGTAGAGTTGTTTCGTGTCCTGCCATAACATTACTAGCAGAATCTCCAACCAGAATAACATCTATGCCAGCAGTATCAACAATTTTTGCCATGGTATAATCATAAGCCGTAAGCATTGATATTTTTTCACCATTAGTTTTCATATCAACTAATGTTTTCACTGTAATACGTTTATATTCTTTTTTTGCTGTAGACATCTTTTTTAATTTTTGAGTACGTAAAAATACTAAAACTAATTCGTTTGAAGTAAAAGAAAAGGTGCTTAATTAGTTAAAAAACACCTTTAGTTTTCAAAGCTTATTTTGAATGTTTTAATTAAAATAAATCTATTGTTTTACTCAATTAATTCACCATTTACTTTTACATTATTGAATGTAAGGTTTTCTATTATTGATTTATCATAATCACCATTTTCAGCTTCAGTATTTATGTTTTCAAACGTAAAATTTGAAAGTTTGTCATATTCAGTAATTTTCATGTCATAAAAAACATCACATTTTATATCAATATTTCTCATTGTAATATTACTTGAATAAGATAGAGGTACATCTTCTCTTCCTTTTAAATCGAAGAATTGTGTCCAAGGTTTTATGTAAATAAAGCTATGTACTTGCCCTGTAATATTCTCTACGGTAATGTATTCATAATTTTGTGCTGTATCTGGACGCATTTTAAGCCATAATAAACGTTTAGCATCTGTTGCTTTACAATTACGCATTATTATATTTTTATTATGAATAGATTCGCTACCATTAGTTAATGCTGCATGGCAAAAACCAAATTCGCAATCTTCTATAATAATATTCGTGTTTTCTCCATTGCTTGCATCTTTATTTGCCCAAGGTCCTTTACCGCCTTTTAAAGCAATAGCATCATCATTTACAGCCATATAACACCCTTTTACTAATACATTAGAACACACATCTAAATCTATAGCATCTGTACTTGGAGCTTTAATAGGTTTGTGTGGCGAGGTAATGCGTAAATCTAAAATTTTCACATTATTACATTGATAATAGTGGCTAGACCAAAACCCAGAATTTCTAAGATGTACATCTTGTAATTGTATATTATCACATTTCCAAATAAATACTAAGCGTGGTCTAGAAACCTCAAGGTTTGTGCATTTAGGATTTTCTTTTCTACGTTGCCAAAAGGCTTTCCAGTAGTTTAAACCATTACCATCAATAATACCGTTACCAGTAATAGTAAAACCATTTACCCCAAAAGCATTTACAAGCGCCGAAAAATATTCTATACTTTGGCCTTCAATTCTAGAAGCTTCAAAAGGATAATCTTTAATATTATCAGATCCTTTTAAAACGCCACCTTTTACAACATGTAAATGGGTGTTAGGTTTAAAGAACAAGGCGCCACTTAAAAAGGTGCCTTCTGGTACAATAATTACACCCCCACCATTTCTGTAGGCTTCATCTATAGTGTTTTGAATTGCAACAGTTTGTACAATAGTACTATCGTTAGTTACACCATAATCTGTAATCGTATAAAATTTACCAAGATCGGTAGGGTTTATTTTTGAATCGTCTAAAAACCAATCTGGTATTATTGTTCCGTCAGGGAAGACGTTTTTATTGTTTACTTTTTCTTTGGTTTGTTGTGAACACGATGCTAATAATACAGTGAGAACTAATAAATAAAGGTTTTTCATTTTTTAATAGGGTAAGTTTAGTGGTTATGCTTTTTATGTTAATAAGCATGTAAAAATAGTGAATTATGTATAGACTGTAAAGGTTTTCTTGAAAGATATAACGCTCTAACAATCGGCCATATTAACACTAATAGCTAAACCACCTTCGCTAGTTTCTTTATATTTAGAATTCATGTCATTTGCTGTTTTCCACATGGTATTTACAACTTTATCAAACGGTACTTTGGCGTTCTCAGGATTGGTGTCAAGTGCTAATTCAGAAGCATTAATAGCTTTTATAGCTCCCATCGCATTACGTTCAATACATGGTATTTGTACCAAACCTCCAATAGGGTCGCAGGTTAATCCTAAATGATGCTCCATAGCAATTTCAGCCGCAATTAATACTTGTTCTGGCGTGCCACCTTGTAATTCGCATAGTGCTGCAGCTGCCATTGCAGATGATACACCTATTTCTGCTTGACAGCCACCCATGGCTGCCGATATAGTAGCACCTTTTTTAAAGAGGCTGCCAATTTCGCCAGCAACTAATAAAAAACGCTTTATATCCTCAAAGTCACCATCATGGTTTTCAATAACCAAATAGTACATTAAAACGGCAGGAATAACGCCTGCGCTACCATTTGTAGGTGCTGTTACAATACGACCTAATGAGGCATTTACTTCGTTTACAGCAAGTGCAAAACAGCTTACCCATTTTATGATTTGACGAAATTTAACTTCGGTATTTCTAATGGCAGCGATCCATTCGTTAGGGTTTGTATAAGTGACATCTCCAATTAATAATTTGTTAGTGTCATATGCTCGACGTCTAACATTTAAACCTCCAGGTAAAAAACCTTCGGTATGACTTCCATTATACATGCATTCAAGCATAGTGTCCCAAATGCGTTCTAATTCAGAATCAATGGTTTCAATAGGTCTAATGGATTTTTCGTTTTCTAAAACAACTTCAGAAATTGATTTATTAAGTGTGTTACAATAGTTTAATAATTCGGTTCCTAGAGAAATAGGATATGGAAAAGTCTTTTTAAAAATCTTCTTTTGCTTCTTTGAGTTTTTTCTTTTCTTTTTAACAACAAATCCGCCACCAATAGAATAAAAAGTAGAGCTTGTTTTTTTTTCGTCTAGATATGCTGTAAACTTTAAAGCATTTGCATGAAATGGTAAAAATTCCTTATTAAAAATAATATCGGTTTCAGGATTAAAACGTATTGGTTTTTCGTTGTTAAGTAGTAATGTGTTTGTTTCTTTTATAGAGTTTATTAATATTTTAATACTTTCTGTAGGAACTCTTTCTGGGTCAGACCCTAATAAACCAAGCATAACAGCAAAATCTGTAGCATGTCCTTTTCCAGTTAATGATAAGGATCCATATAGATTTACTTTTATTTTTTTAACGTCGTTAAACTTGTTTTTCTTTTTAAGTTCTTTTATCCAACGTTCGGCAGCACGCCAAGGTCCTAGGGTATGAGAACTAGATGGACCGACACCAATTTTTAACATGTCGAAAACAGAAATGGACTCCATTAATTAACGTTTTAGTTTAAAAACAAATATATATTCTTTTTTTAGTTGATTCGTATTATTTAAAGTTAATAGTTTGTTGTTTTTTGATGGTATATGTCTTTGCGCAAGGGATAGTAATGAAATATTTATATTCATGAGTTCAATAATTTAAAAATTAATAGTTTACGAATAAAAGCCCACAGCGAGTTATGAGCGAGGACTTGTAGCCCTTTGACTTTGCTCAGGATAAATTTATAGCCCGACCCTTGTGGTTGCGCCCAAAATAAATGACAGGTGACTGAATTTTTTACTCGATTTAAGTAATACTGATTGTTTAGAGAGCTTACTGTGATAGAAATATGACACTGTGTCAGCATTTTTGAGTTGGCATAATCATTGACTTTAGTACCATGAATTTAAAAATGAACATTCAACACAATAAATAAAAAATATTATGAGTAAAATTATTGGAATCGATTTAGGTACAACCAACTCTTGCGTTTCTGTTATGGAAGGTAATGAAGCTGTTGTAATCCCAAACGCAGAAGGTAAGCGTACTACGCCATCGGTTATTGCATTTGTAGAAGGAGGCGAAATTAAAGTTGGTGATCCAGCAAAACGTCAAGCAGTTACTAACCCAACAAAAACAGTTTATTCGGTTAAACGTTTTATGGGTAATAAATATTCTGAATCTAAAGCAGAAGCAGAACGCGTACCATATAAAGTAGTAAAAGGAGATAACGATACACCTCGTGTAGATATCGATGGTCGTTTATATACACCTCAAGAATTATCGGCTATGATTCTTCAAAAAATGAAGAAAACAGCTGAAGATTATTTAGGACAAGACGTAAGTGAAGCTGTTATTACTGTACCGGCTTACTTTAACGATAGTCAACGTCAAGCAACTAAAGAAGCTGGTGAAATTGCTGGTTTAAAAGTTAGACGTATTATTAACGAACCTACCGCAGCTGCATTAGCTTACGGTATGGACAAAAAAGGTGTTGACCAAAAAATAGTTGTTTTTGATTTTGGTGGAGGAACACATGATGTATCTATTCTAGAATTAGGCGACGGTGTATTTGAAGTATTATCTACAGACGGTGATACACACTTAGGTGGTGATGATGTTGATGATAAAATTATTAACTGGTTAGCCGATGAGTTTAATGCTGAAGAGTCTATGGATTTACGTCAAGATCCTATGTCTTTACAACGTTTAAAAGAAGCTGCTGAAAAAGCGAAGATTGAATTATCTTCTTCTGCACAAACAGAAATAAACTTACCATATATTACGGCTACAGCTAGTGGACCAAAACACTTAGTACGTACGTTAACACGTTCTAAATTTGAACAATTAATTGACGATTTAGTAAAACGTACTATCGAGCCTTGTCAATCTGCATTAAAATCTGCAGGTTTATCAAAATCTGATATTGATGAAGTTATTTTAGTAGGTGGTTCTACACGTATTCCTGCTGTACAAGCAGCCGTTGAAAAATTCTTCGGAAAAACACCAAGTAAAGGTGTTAATCCTGATGAAGTAGTATCTTTAGGAGCTGGTATTCAAGGTGGTGTATTAACAGGAGATGTTAAAGATGTATTACTTTTAGATGTAACACCTTTATCTTTAGGTATTGAAACTATGGGTAATGTATTTACTAAGCTTATTGAAGCGAATACAACGATTCCTACTAAAAAATCGCAAGTATTCTCTACAGCAGCCGATAATCAGCCTTCAGTAGAAATTCACGTATTACAAGGTGAACGTGCTATGGCAGCAGATAATAAAACAATTGGACGTTTCCATTTAAGTGATATTCCACCAGCAAGACGTGGGACACCACAAATTGAAGTAACGTTTGATATTGATGCCAATGGTATTATTAAAGTATCTGCGGAAGATAAAGCAACTGGTAAGAAACAAGATATTCGTATCGAAGCATCTTCTGGATTAAGCGAAGAAGAAATCGAGAAAATGAAAGCAGATGCTGAAGCAAATGCTGAAGCAGATAAAGCTGCAGCTGAAAATGCTCAGAAATTAAATGAAGCTGATTCTATGATTTTCCAAACGGAAAAACAATTAGAAGAGTTTGGTGATAAATTATCTGATGATAAAAAACAACCTATTGTTGATGCTTTAGAAGAGTTGAAAAAAGCTTACGAATCTAAAGATTTAGAGGTTATTACACCTGCTTTAGATAAAATAAACGAGGCTTGGAAAGTTGCTTCAGAAGAAATGTACAAAGCACAGGCAGAAGCTCAAGGAGGAGCTCCAGGACCAGATGCAGGAGCAGGAGAACCAGCTCAAGCAGAAGGAGATAATGTAGAAGATGTAGACTTCGAAGAAGTTAAGTAAGTAGAGAATCAATTTTTTTTAAATTGAGTGAATCACTTATCCTAAGCATAGTCTAAGGATCTTACATATAAGCTAGAAGTCGGAAGACTTAAGTTAGAATTAAAAAACGCAACCATTATTGGTTGCGTTTTTTTGTGAAAAAAGTAAAGCTTTTAACTTGCTTTTTTGTAAATTTACCTACAAATTCACCAACCCCAAAAAATCATGAAAAAAATTACAATTTTATTTATTGCAGTATCCATTTCTTTATTTTCTTGCTCTAGTGAAGATTCAAGCCCTGTAACATCGGGAAATATTCTAGGAACTTGGACAGGAAACTCTATTGACTATAGTGGGACTACAATAACAAATTTTCAAGGACAAACAATTGAAACAGACTATGTAGGAGAATCCTATGATATGGATTATACTTTAACTTTTAATGAAGATCCAAATGTTCTTATTTCAGAAGGTAACTATAGTCTTAAATTAACATCAACCATTTTAGGACAAACTACGGTTCAAAATGTTGAAAATATTGAGTTTTTAGAAGCTGGAACATGGAGTTTAAAAGGCGATGTGCTTACAACATCAGCAGGAGGTAAATCTTATGAATATTCAATCATTGAATTAACAGAGAGTACTCTTAAAATTTCAGTGTCAACAGAAGAAGACTTATCTCAGCAAGGAGCAACTATTACTGCTACAGTAGATGCAGTAATGACCTTTGTTAAATAACAAAAGTTTACATAAGTATTTAAAACGCAACCAGAAATGGTTGCGTTTTTTGTTTAGACTTATTATTCTTCTAACTCAATAAACAAAAAGAAAACTGTTACTTTTGTATCAAATTTCTAATATGTCCTTTTCAATAAAATTAAAGTCAGATTACACTCCTAAGCGTTTAGCAGTAAAGCTTAATGCCAAAGGCGAACAGTTTGTAGTAAAAGGACATCCTTGGGTTTTTTCAGATAATATTATTAAAATAAATACCGATGCCAAATCGGGTGATTTAGCAATCATTTTCGGTAAAAATAAAAACCGTGTTGTTGGTTTAGGTTTGTATGATGCTAATTCTCCTATACGCATTAAAATGTTGCATAGCAGCATTGAAAAGGCAGAGATAAATGCTACTTTTTTTCATAACAAAATAGAAATAGCCTATAACAAACGTCAAAACTTATTAAAAACAAACACGAATAGTTATCGTTTATTATTTGGTGAAAACGATGGTTTTCCTGGGTTAATAGCCGATGTGTATGCTTCTGTTTTAGTGGTTAAAATTTATTCTGAAATATGGCTTCCTTATTTAGATTCTATTATTCCAGGTTTACAAGAAGTTTCAGAAGTAAAAACGGTTGTTATTCGTTTAAGTAGAAGTTTAGAGCAGTCTAAAGCGCACCAACTAAAAAATGGAGATGTTGTTTATGGTGTTTTAGATAACGAAGTGGTTCAGTTTGTAGAGCATGGTGTTAACTTTTCAGCAAATGTTATTAAAGGACATAAAACAGGTTACTTCTTAGATCATCGAGCTAATAGAAAACAAGTAGGAGAGTGGAGTAAGAACAAAACAGTTTTAGATGTGTTCTCTTATGCTGGTGGGTTTTCGGTACATGCTTTATATAATGACGCTAAAGAAGTAACTAGTTTAGATATAAGTAAACAAGCTTTAGAAATTGCTATTGAAAATGGAAAGTTAAATAATTATAAAGGTAAACATAAAACCATTGCTGGTGATGCTTTTGAAGCACTTAGAAAGTTAATTAAAAATAAAGTAACGTTTGATGTTGTTGTAATTGATCCGCCAAGTTTTGCAAAACAAGCATCAGAAATAGATTTAGCAAAAAAGAAATATGCACAATTATCTGAATTAGGTGAAAAACTAACAGCTAAAAATGGGCTGTTAGTTCTAGCTTCATGTTCATCAAGAGTTCTTAGTCAAGCTTTTTTCGATATTAATGGTCAAACCTTAGCATCGTCAAATAGAAAATATGAAGTGATACTAAAAACCCAACACGATGAAGATCATCCTATTGGGTTTCCAGAAGGCGCATATTTAAAATGTGCCTATTATCGTTTTTTAGGTTAATTAATATAGATTTTTTACAAGAATAAACCGTTTTCATTGGTTTTTACTGTAATTATTTCATCTTCATTTTTAATCTTTATTTTATATTCTTGTGTTACTGTGTCTTTTTCGCTTTGGTATTTTATATAATAGGCATCACCTATTATACCCCAATTAGGAAATCGTTTAGCTATAGATTGTAAAACTACTAGAGGTAATCTTACATCATTATAATTTTCTCTAGTTTCAACAATTTTTCCATTTATATTATACACTGCTGTAATTTCTCCTTCAGGAATATTAAAAGATACTTTATATGTGTCATACTCATCATTATACAATGAAGTATATATAGTGTTATTTCTATAGTTTACAACTTTCTCTTCTAAATATTTAACACATTTAGGGGCATTGTTGTGATCTACAGCATTTAAGTATTTGTTGTTTAAATCAATTACTGTTTCTGATAATTCGACTGTTTGAGCATTTGTTAACGTGATTAATCCTAAAAAGAGGAAACCTAATATTATTTTTTTCATGATATACTGGTATTTAGTTTATAGTATAAAATTAGATATATAGGTATAATAATAAAATGATAAATGTCATGAAATCAGTGTTTTATGGTTGTTTTTGTTGGAGTATTTATAACTAATTGATTATCAGTTACTATGCATGCATAATATTTTGCTATATTTGAATAAAAATAATTATGGCTACAAAACTCACTAAGCTTTTAAGTATAAAACACCCTATTATTCAGGCTCCTATGTTTTTAGTTTCAAACGTAGCAATGGTAAAAGAGGCTATGCTGGGAGGTATTGCAGGATGTATTCCTGCATTAAATTATAGAACACTCGACGAGTTAAAAATAGCCTTAAGAGAGTTAAAAGCAGCTAAGCCTAAAGAAGGAGCTTTTGGTTTTAATTTAATAGTAAATAAATCAAACTTAAAATATAAAGAGCAACTACGTGCTATTTGTGAAGAAGGCTGTGATTTTATAATTACATCTTTAGGTAGTCCAGAGGAAACCATAAATCAAGCTCATAAAGTAGGAATTAAAGTTTTTTGTGATGTAGTCGATTTAAAATTCGCAAAAAAGGTAGAAGCTTTAGGCGCCGATGCTATTATTGCGGTTAATAATAAAGCAGGAGGACATAGAGGTAATGAAACACCAAAAGTACTTATTGAAGATCTTAGTAAAAATTGTAGTATTCCAATAATTTCAGCCGGAGGAGTAGGCTGTAAAGCAGATATTGATGCTATGCTAAGTTATGGGGCAGAAGGTGTTTCAGTTGGAAGTCCGTTTATAGCATCTGTAGAAGCAGGCGTTACAGAAGAATATAAGCAAGCTTGTGTCGATTATGGAGCAGATGATATTGTTATGACCGAACGTATTTCTGGAACACCTTGTACCGTTATTAATACACCATATGTGCAAAAAATTGGAACAAAACAAACTTGGTTAGAATCGATCTTAAATAAAAATAGAAAACTTAAAAAATGGGTTAAAATGATTCGCTTTTCAATAGGCATGAATGCTACTAAAAACGCAGCAACTAAAGCAACTTATAAAACGGTTTGGGTAGCTGGTCCTAGTATTGAGCATACTCATAAAATTCTACCAACAAAAGATATTATTAGACGTTTAATTCTTTGATTAAAGAAATCTCTTTGTTTTTTTCTTTTTCTTGTTGCCAACAAATAAACTAATAGTTGTGCTAGCAATTAATCCACCAGTGGTGGTTGCTATAACTTCACCAGTGTCAAATCTTTCATTTTCACTTACATCAATAAGTTCTTTTGTAACTCCTGCTAATGCAGAAATACCAAGGCTGTACCAAAATGCTTTTTTCTTGTTTTTAGTAGTTGCATAGATAAAGGTATACGTAGTTGCTGAAATTAACGCTCCTGCACCTAGATGCAATTTGTCATCTGTAGATATAAACTGCGCATTACATACACCTGTATACATTAAGGCTAAAATTAAAACAATTACTTTCATAAATATTTTTTTATTTCAAACATGAAAAGTATTCTAATAATTTAAGAATAGCTTTTAATATTCGTTTGTATAAATATATTAACGATAAAGTGTTAAAAATCTTTAAATTTGATTTTAAATTATATAAAAATAATGAAAAACAGAAGATTAGGGAGTAACGGATTTAATATAAGTGAGGTTGGTTTAGGTTGTTGGCAATTAGGAGCCGATTGGGGAAAAGACATCTCTAAAGAAAACGCTTTTAGTATTTTAAACGAAGCTGTTAAAAATGGTATTACATTTTTTGATACAGCAGATGTTTATGGTGATGGAAAAAGTGAAGCTTTAATTGGTGAATTTTTAAAAACCTGCGATAAGCCAATACATGTAGCTACAAAGTTTGGTAGAGCAGGAAATGCATATCCAGATAAATATTCAAAAGCAGTTTTAAGAAAAACTATTGAAGAATCAATAGAACGATTAGGAGTTAATTCAATAGATTTATTACAACTTCATTGTATTCCTACTCAATATTTAAGAGATGGTGATATTTTTGATTGGTTGCGCGAATTACAACAAGAAGGCTTAATAAAACATTTTGGAGCAAGTGTAGAAACTGTTGAAGAAGGTTTAATTTGTATGGAACAAGAAGGCTTATTATCACTACAAGTTATTTTTAATGTATTCCGTCAAAAATTAGTAAACGAATTATTTCCAAAAGCAGAAGAAAAAGGCGTTGGTATTATTGTGCGTTTACCATTAGCTAGTGGCTTACTTACTGGAAAATTTAATGCTGAAACTATTTTTCCAGAAACCGATCATAGAAATTTTAATAGAAATGGAGAATGTTTCAATGTTGGTGAAACTTTTGCAGGTCTACCATTTGAAAAAGGATTAGATATTGTAGAAAATATTAAAAAAGATATTTTACCAAGTGATTTGTCTATGGTACAATTGGCATTACGATGGATTTTAGATCATGATGCTGTGAGTACTATTATTCCTGGTGCAAGTTCAACAAATCAAGTCATTTCAAATGCTGAAGTTTCTAATTTAGATGTTTTGTCTTCTGAAACACATGAGGCTTTAATTCATTTATATAAAACAACTATTCATAGTGAAATTCGTGGTGGATATTAATATTTAAGATAAAGTTATTTTCATTTAATATATTCGTAACAACCAATTAAAAACCAACCAAAGACTATAATAATTATGAATAGATTTTCATTGTCAGCTATCTGTTTTTTATTAGGGAGTCAAGTTTTTTCTCAAAACCCATTTATTACACATATGTATACTGCCGATCCCTCAGCCCGGGTTTTTAACGATACATTGTATGTTTACCCATCTCATGATAAAGACGATGCTGTAAAATTTACTATGGAAGATTGGCATGTGTTTTCCACTACTGATATGGAAACATGGACAGACCACGGTAAAGCATTTTCTTTAGATAACCTTAATTGGGCAAGTTCTCAGGCTTGGGCACCAGATTGCATCAAGAGAAATGGTAAATATTATTTTTATTATCCTGTAGAGCATAGTAAAATTGGTGTTGCCGTTGGTAATAAACCCACAGGTCCATTCGTAGATCCGTTAAGTAAGCCATTAATTCATACTAATACAGAAGGTGTGGTTTGTAATCGCGATTTTATTGATCCTGCTGTTTTTATAGATGATGACGGACAAGCTTATTTATATATGGGGCAACTGGTTGTAAATGCTATAAAACTAAATCAAGATATGATTTCTTATGATGGAGAAGTTCATTTATTAGAAGGAACCGATGATTTTTTTGAAGCCATTTGGATGCATAAATACAAAGGCAAATATTATTTATCTTATGTAGGCGAAAGTGGTGAGATTAAATACGGAATGAGCAATAATCCGTTGGGGCCTTTTGAGTATAAAGGTGTTATTTTACCTAAAATGAATAGTGGTACAAATCATCATTCTATTGTTGAATATAAAGGGCAATGGTATATGTTTTATCATAATTCAGATTTGTATTATAAAAATAATCCAGATGTTGAACGTAAGTTTGGTTGGGGACATAAATCGAGTCCACATCCATATCGAAGATCTATTTGTTTTGATAAACTATTTTATAATGAAGATGGAACCATAAAACCAGTCATACCAACCAAATAACTAAACACAAAATGAGAATTACTTATTTAATTTTTTTAACCTTTGCTTTTGCAGTATTTAGTTGTGCAAAGCCAGAACCGCTAGAGCAAATTGGCTTGTATCGCACGTTCGAGAAAACTTTAGAGAATACCAATGTGTATGCTAATAAGTTTAATGATGTTCAATTGAATACAACTTTCATTTCACCTTCAGGAAAAACAACCGAGTTTTTTGGTTTTTTTGATGGAGATGGAAAAGGTGGAAGAGATGCATCTACAGGTAATATTTGGAAAATGCGTTTTATTCCGAATGAAATTGGCATATGGACATACAAATGGAGCTGGAGTGATGCGACTGAAGGCGGAAAAGCAAAGTTTGAATGCATTTCAGAAGAAGCAGGTAAAGGTGTTTTACAAGCTTATAAAGAAAATTCGATAGAAATTAAAAGAGATACAACAATACTTATACAAAATGATACAACTAAGGTGTACACCTTCAATCCAGTAGAATGGAATATAAAGCAAGGGGTTGTAACTGATGCCGAAGCTTTAGAAAATACTAAAAATATTAATCTAGCACTGCTTGACTATAAGCAAACCGGTAAAGAAGTTTTTGAAATAGGAAGTTTAGATGCTTATTTTAAGGTAGATGTTTATAGTACAAATAGGCAAAAAAACACTAGAGTTTCAATAAAAATACCATCAAATACTCATTTTAAAATGAGTAGTGATACTTTTTTAAGAGTGCAACCAACAGCTGCTCCTGCTTATACTTTGTTATCTGCTACAAGAGAAGATAATGTGTTAATAACTGGGGGTAATTTAATTGGTGATAGATATGAGCATGATTATAGTCCTGTTAATGATGATAAAGGTCGTCAACGTAATGAGCATGGTTATGGTTTTTTAATTTGGTTTATTGGTACTCATAACGCAGTAGTTGATGGAGTTTATACTTTTGGTTCTATAGGAGAAAATATATCTTGTCATGGTACAACTGTTAGAAATCGAGACGGAACTATTAAAATGGGTGAGCGTGAAACTTATAATCTTCTAATAAAAAATTGTATTATTGATGAAGCAAGGAGAAATGGTATTAGTTGTTTAGATGGAACAAAAATAATTATAGATAACTGTGATTTTATAAACACAGGAAAAGGTGAGCAAGCTTATGATGTTGAAGGTAATAGAATATTTAGTAGTTCGGGTACACCTCCATGTTATGCTATTGATTTAGAGGTTTATAGGGAGCGAGATGATGATGGTACATTATTAGAAACATCTAAATTAACTGATATAGTAATAAAAAACTCTCATTTTACCGGTAGTGGTAAAGGTGATATAGATTTATATACTGTTAGTAATGTTTTAATTGAAAATAATTATTTTGAAAGTTGGATAGCTAATATAGCGGCTAACGATATTATTATTAGAAATAACGTATTTATAGGTAATAACAATACAGGAAAGACACCTTCTAAATATGCTATTCTTTTAAAATCTAACATAAATGATTTAGGAGAAGAAATGAACTATAATTATAAAATTTATAATAATTTAATTACAGGTTATTTTAATGCTTTTACGCTAAGTGGAGATAATTATGACGTTTATAATAATGTTATTTCAGATTTTCAATCAGGATTAATGATAGGGGCTCTGTCTAATTCAAAAATACATGATAATGTTTATAATTCTTCATATGAATTAAGCTATGGGCTAAAGTCTAGAGCTACAAAGGCAGGAGTAAACACTGTAATATATAATGAAAAATTTAATGTAAATCACAGACCGATAGATTTTAGAAGATTTAATTCTGATGGTTTAAATCAATTAATAATTAAAGATTGTGTTTTTAACACATCAAATACTAATTTTAAGTTACATGTTACTGATTCAAATAATATATTATTTCAAAATATAACTACAAATACAGATTTTGATTTAAAAGGATCTATTAATATAATTGTCGAATGACTATAATAATTGAATTTCTGAATTTGTTTTATGAGACTTAAATTTAAACTAAAAAGTAATTAGATAAATAGTGATATTGATGTCTAAGTATATTTATGTATATTTTTATATAAATTATAAAGTTATTTCATAACCAGTCATGCCAACCAAATAACTTACCACAAAATGAGAATTACTTATTTAATTTTTTTAACCATTGCTTTTACCGCATTTAGTTGTGCAAAACCAGAACCTTTAGAGCAAATTGGTTTGCATCGCACGTTCGAGAAAACTTTAGAGAATACCAATGTGTATACTAATAAGTTTGCAGATGTTGAATTGAATACAACTTTCATTTCGCCTTCAGGAAAAACAACTGAGTTTTTTGGTTTTTTTGATGGCGATGGAAAAGGTGGAGGCGATGTTACTACAGGCAATATTTGGAAAATGCGTTTCATTCCAAATGAAATAGGCGTGTGGACATACAAATGGCATTGGAGTGATGCTACTGAAGGTGGACAAGCAAAGTTTGAATGTTCTTCAGTTAAAGCAGGTAAAGGTATTTTACAAGCCTACAAAGAAAATCCGAGGTGGTTTGCTTATAATGGAGAAGAACCTGTTTGGTTAAAATCGTATTATGAAAGTGGTCATGGCTCTATTGCACAGCCTTTAGATTGGGTTACAGAAAATGTATACCAACCTATGATAGATCATGGGTATAATCATTTACAAGTTAATTGGCTATTATCTTTATGCTGTTTCGAGCAATATTATCATGATGGACCAGAACCAACAACGCAAGACTTAACATTGTATAAAGAAGGCAAAGCATCAAGTACCATGCGTTTAGATGTCTGGAAACTTATGGAAAACCATGTAGAATGGTTAAATAACAAAAACATAGGCTTACACATGTTTCTTGGTTTTGATGGCAGTAGAAATGATGGCCCAAAATGGACAAGTTTAAGTGATGCTGAAAAAGATTTTTATGTACGTTATGTAGTTGCCAGATTAGCACCTTATGCAAATATTGCAGGTTGGGGCTATGTTTGGGAAGTTCCGGGAGACAGACAAGAAGAAGAACTTGGTTGGGCACAATTAGTTAAAAAATACGATGTGTTTAATCATTTACGTACTTATGAAGATGAGTACCCCATTAATAACGAATACCATCGTGAAGCATACAATTTTGCTGCTATAGAAAATCATTATATATTTTCTGAAGAACGGGATATAGATAGACCTTATTGGAAAGAGCCTTGGACACATCATGAGGCATGTTTAGCTGGCTATGTTCCTGGAAAACCTGTATATATGATTGAAGGAAACGCACTATGGAGACGTTTTTGGCAGAAACGCACAAAGGCAACCTTAGACGATTTACGTCAAGCAGCTTGGGCATGTGTCACTGCTGGTGCTTCTTTTAATTGGTGCGGACAAGCAGGCGAAGATGAGCTGGTCGCTTTTGGTCCTGAAGGTTTACCGTTTTTTAAAGATGATAATCCGTACTTAGCGTCTACTTTAGAATTAGATATTTTAAGTGATGTCATGATGAATGAGATTATATTTCACAAGATGAATCCAACGGATGCTTTACTATCTAATCATGATGCTAAAAAAGTGTGGTGTTTATCTGAAAACGGAAACCAATACTTAGTGTTTACAACAAGTGGAAATCCGTTTGATTTACAATTAGAAGCAGGTGATTATAAAAATGCTATTTGGTTAGATGCTAAAACAGGTAATAAAACAACTTTAGATGCTATTTCTATACCCAATAACGAATCTGTTACTTTTACAGCACCAAATACTTTAACCGATTGGGTTTTGATTGTTAAGAAATAAAAAAAAACGAAAATGTTGTGATGTTTCAGTCATTCCTCTTTTCGACAAGACAAACGTATGGTTTTACATTATCGAGTCATTTCTGCTTTAGGAGGAATTGTATAAAAATCAAAAAAAACATTTTAGTGACATTGATTTAATTAACTTTATCGCTTCAAATTTTAATATATAAATAATGAAATTCATAAAGTATATTTTGTTCATTAGTATCATTGCTTTTTGTTCTTGTAAGCCTACCGAAACGTTAACAGAAACCAAAAAGAATACACCTAAAAACGTCATTCTTTTAATAGGTGATGGTACTGGTTTGTCACAGGTGTCTTCAGCTTTTTATTTTAAAGAAACAGCGCCTAATTATGGTCGTTTTAAACATATTGGATTAATTAATACGTCTTCTTCTAGTCATGATATTACTGACTCTGCAGCTGGAGCTACGGCCTTTGCAGCTGGTGTAAAAACATATAATGGGGCCATTGGTGTTACTAAAGATTCAACAGAGGTAACCTCCTTGGTCGAAATTGTATCACCATTACAGATTAAAACTGGTGTTATATCTACATCATCTTTAACGCACGCAACACCTGCTAGTTTTTTAGCACATGCTTTAAGTAGAAATTTTGATGAAGAAATTGCCTCAGATATAGTAGAATCTGATATTGATTTTCTTGCTGGTGGTGGAATTAAGTTTTTTAATAAAAGGAAAGACGAAAGAAATCTTTTTGATGATTTAACGGCTAAATCATTTAAAATTGACACAACAGCTTTGGGTAGTATTGAAAGTATAAAATCGGCATCAAAGTTTGCATATGTATTGGGTGAAAAACATATGCCGGCAGTAGCAAAAGGAAGAGGTGATTTTTTACCTAATGCAACAGAACTTGGAATTCAATTTTTGAATAAAGATAATTCTAATTTCTTTTTAATGGTTGAAGGTTCTCAGGTAGATTGGGGCGGACATGCTAACGATAGCGATTTTCTTATTTCAGAATTAATAGATTTTGATAATGCTATTGGAAAAGCACTAGATTTTGCCAAACGCGATGGGAATACTTTAGTTATTGTAACTGCCGATCACGAAACAGGAGGATTTACGCTGGCATCTACAAAGAAAAAAGATGAAGACGGCAAAGAATATAGCGATTATAACGATATTACTCCAACATTCTCTACAGGAGGGCACTCAGCAACTCTAATCCCTGTATTTGCTTATGGTCCAGGAGCTGAAGAATTTATTGGTGTGTATCAAAACAATGAGATTTTTCATAAAATATTAAGGGTTACTAACTGGAAACCTAAGAACTAAGCTTTCAACATTAATATAAACACTTTACCAGTCTTGATAAATTAAAAAAAGGATGATTGGTTAATAACTTTAGGAGATTAAATGGATAATATTTTATCATTTTCATTTACAGTATTTACAGGTTTTTTCGCTATTACAAATCCAATTTCTAATATGACGATATTTATGTCGTTGGTTGGAGATTCCGATGAGAAGACTAAGCGAGATATTAGTAGAAAAGCTGCTTTTGTGGCTTTTATAATTGTGGTGCTTTTTGTTGTTTTAGGAAACTTTATTTTTCAATTTTTTGGTATAACCATTCCAGCTTTTAAGATAACAGGTGGTATTTTAATTTTTTATGTTGGTTTTGAAATGTTGGAGTCTAAAAAATCAAACGTTAAGCATTTAAACAAAACGAATATAGATGAAGATATTGCTATTTCTCCATTGGCTATACCCATTATTGCGGGGCCAGGTACTATTGTAACCGCTATGAATTTTGTGTCTAATGCTAATTTTATTAAAATAGGCATCGTTATTTTAATTTATGCTATTATGTGTTTTTTAAATTATACGGCCTTTAATTTAAGTGATTTTATTGTTAAAAAACTTGGCAGAAATGTAATATCTGTAATTGGTAAAATTATGGGGCTTATTATTGCTATTATTGGTACCAACATGATAATTCAAGGCTTAAAAATTTCTTTTAATTTGGTGTAGCTAAAAATTTGATTCTCTGGGCTGGGTACTAAATTTTTATGAGGCGTGTTCTGCGATGTCTTAATCGCACCTCATTTTTATATAATTAATAAAGGTACTTTAGGAAAATCTATAATTAATCTTTGTCCTTATTCATTTTCCAATAAATTAATATTACAATAGCAATAATTACAGCTAAACCTATTAAGAGCTTAATAATGTTCATTATGCCATTCATTATTAAATTGGAAACGATAGGAGCACTGCTGTTAGAATAATTTTCCGGTGCATATAATAAATATGAAATGCTTTGATCTAGCTTATTAATGTCTTTAGTATACTGCTTATATTCTTCAGGAGAAATGTAATCTTTTTGAGTTTTAAAAAAATGAGAGATATCTATTATTTTATCTCTTTTTTGATAATTAACATCCAATTCATAATAAAATCCAGAAGAATTTATATCAATGTCTAATTTTTCAATAGGCCAATCAGTTGGAATTTTTAATCTAATTCTATGTGATCTAGATATAGGGTAGTACAAAGCATAATCTTCGTTTCTAGTTTCTTTTTTTGGTTCAAAAATGACATTAACTAAACTTGTTGGCATAAAAGTAGCAGACACATAACCTTTTTTTTCAATCATAGGCTGCCATAAACTATCTAATTGGTATTCTTCATTTAATGTAAATATATTTTCTTTTATATTATCTGTGTATTTAGGAGGGTTAACCGACGACACATTAAAATAATATGTGGAGTAAAAAGATTCAAGTTCTTTTTTTATAGCACTAATACTATACGATTTAAAATAGTTACGCATATTATCGGCTTCACTTTCATAATAAGTTGTAGTTACTTTTAAATTCGCTCCCTTGCCAATATCTTCTAGGGTGTATTCTTCCATAGTATCTACACGATTATCAAAAGAAGATACAATATCATCAAAAGTACTATTATCTTTAATTAAAACTAAACCACATTCATAATTTGGAAAATACGTGGTATTATATTCGCCTCCTTGATTTGAAATAGTAGGATCGTACCAAAACTCATTTCTAGCCCCATCAATAATTTTTACTACGCAATGATTAAAAAATTTAGGAGATGGTAGTAAAGTTTTAGTAGTATGCTTTAAAGTTGTATTAACAAACATTGGATAACTGGTAATCCCCATTTTATTAAGCATAGTTGCCATTAATAAACTTTTGTCTTTACAGTCACCAAATCGTCTTTCAAAAACGGTGTTTGGTGAAAAAGGTTTATAAGCACCAATGCCAGATTCTAAACCTAAATACCTAACATCGTTTTGTACAAAATTTAGTGTGGCTTTTATTTTTTCACCTTCCGTTTTATAGGTTTTATTTATCTCTTTTATTTTTTTTAAAAGTTCAGGACTTAAAGGTTCTTTTATTTTAAAAAGCTTTACACCCCAATTAACAACCTCTTGCCATGAGTTGTATTCGCTAACAAAAACGGTTGCAAAAAGAAGTTTCCATTCTGGTGTATTCTCTTCGTAATCTAACTTTTTAGTATTTGTGGTGAGCCATTTGTATTGTTGTAAATTTCCTTTTTTAGAAATCTCAGGTTTAACCTCTGTGTTAACCGATTTAATATTTAATGTGTTTGCAGATAAAATACTGCCATGAATTTTTCCAATAGGTACTAAATCGTTTAGGTAAAAAGAAACCGAAAATTTTTTATGTAACGGGTTAAAACCTTTTATTGTAAACGAGTAGTCTATAATATCACCAGCTCTAACATCAGAAATATTTAAAACAGCCGAGAGCGACCCGTCATATAAATACATTTCGGCATTAGGTTCTCGTCTCATTACTTGAAAATTTGCAATATCTAATTTGTTTAGAATCTTTCCGTCTCTAATAATATTAACCTTATGTAAGGCTAGGGTTTGGTATGTAGGATCGTAATTTATAGTAATAGTAGAGGCATTTTGTAAACCAATATTATCAATAATTTTGGTGGTTAATCTAGAATACGCTTCTTGTTTGGGTATATTAACTTGGTTGTCATAAAGTAAGGTAACAGAGCCTTCTGCAACGTCATCTTTATTCATTTCAGATTTATAATAATCTACAGTATCTATCCAAGATGGTTCTTTTTTTTGAGTGACTTGAGAAAATAAGGTAGACGAGTTTATAAAAGTAATTAGGATAGCAATAACGACGTTTTTCATAAAAAAGTATGTGTCAATTTCGTAGAGTAAATGTAAATGTTTGAAAAATCTTATCAAATATATTTTTGAAATTAAATTATTTAAAAGAGAAAATAATAACACGGTTTTGTGTTTCAGTGTTATGCGGTGTCTCAATCGTGCCTCATGTATACTTGACAAACGAGTGTTTTTTATAATTATGGGGCATTTCGACGCAAGGAGAAATTACATAAAGCTTATTATTAAGTTTTGCGTATGAGTGTTCTACGATGACTCAATTGTGCCTTATGTCTACATGACAAACGAGTGTTTTTTATAATCATGAGTCATTTCGAGCGCAGGGAGAAATCACATAGCAATTATTATGTCAAAAAAACTATTGAATTTTATTCGCAAATAGCACTTTCATCTTTTGTAAAAGAATCTAAGGTCATTTGGCAAACTTCATTTGGTATACTTGTAATTGAATTGTTTTCTATTGCTAAATATTTAAGCGTAGAAAGGTTGCTTATTTCCTCAGGTAGACTTGTTAAAACGTTATCGTTTAAGAATAAATATTCCATATTAGAAAGAGTACCAACCTTAGTAGAAATAGTCTCTAAAGCATTTTCACTAATATTAAAAAGTTGAAGGTTAGATAGGTTAAACAATTCATCAGGAATAGTGTGTAATGAATTCTTGTTAAGGTAAAGGCTTTGAAGGTTAGTGAGTTGTCCTATTTCTTTTGGAACAGTAGTCAAGTTATTATCTACAAGGTCTAATATTTCCAAATTTGAAAGATTCCCAATTTCAGGAGCAATAGAAGCAATTGCATTCTGTGTTAAATCTATTGTTTCTAAGTTAGCCATACCGCTTATTTCCTTTGGCAAACTTACTATTTCATTGTAACTAAGATCAAGGTCTCTAAGATTATTTAGTCCGCCTATAGCAATAGGGAAAGACGAAAATAAGTTATTGTTTAGTTTTAGCGTACGTAGCGGAAGATTACTAAAAACTTCTGGTAAAGAAGACAATTCATTATTATTTAACTCTAAAGTATAGAGTTGGGGTAGGATAGCAATTTCTGTTGGTAGCGATGTTAGCTTATTAGACTGCGCATTTAAAAGATACAAATTAGATAAGTTCCCAATTTCAATAGGAAGTTCGACTAAAGCATTATCATATATATAAAGTCTTCCTAATGCACTAAGATTTCCTATTTCTTTTGGTAAGGTGGTTAGTGAATTCCCGTTTAGAGTTAAAAATTCTAACTTAGATAGTTTACCAAGTTCTGAAGGAATAGTTGTTAATTTATTATTTCCTAAACTCAAATCTTTAAGGTTTATTAAGTTACCAATTTCCGCAGGGATAGATTCTAAATAATTAGAACCTAATGCTAAATTGGTAAGTTTGGTAAGGTTTCCTATTTCTGCAGGAATAGAGGTTAAATCGTTGCCAAAAAAGATTATGTCTTCCAAGTTAACAAGCTCTCCTATTTCTTTAGGAACTGAAGCCAGTTTGTTATTATTAATATATAATTTTTTAAGATTAGGAAGGTATCGTATTTCTTTTGGTAAAGCAGAAATATCATCATTAACAAAACTTAATCCTACTACTGTTCCAGCTTCTACAGTAACACCTAACCATGTAGAAATATCCATACTCGAAATATCCCAAGTTAGTTTACTATCTGGGTTAGCATTGTAAAAAGCAATAAGGGCTTCACGTTCGGTTAGTACTTTTGTTAAATTTACCATGTATGTTTCTTCTGTACCATCCTCAGCAGTTACAGTATATTCTACCGTTGAAGAAAAGTCTTGACTCGTTTTATTCAATGGAAAAACGGTTGCTTTAGTAGATATTTCTAGGGTAGGAATGAGAGATGTTAGATCTGTTCCTATTGGGAGTATTGCTGTAATTATTTTGGTATTTTCTTCTATGCTTGCAGTTATATTTGTCGTTAATCCATTATTTTCGGTTGCTAAAAACATCAAGGAAATTAGCTCTTTTTCATTGGATTGGATTTCTGGTTTAGGGTCATCGTCACTACAAGCGCTTACAAAAAGAAGTATAACAATAAGAGTAGGTAATAATTTTAATGATATAATTGGGTATTTCATTAGTGATTTATTTTTTTTTGGTTGACAAAAGTAGGAAATTGTAATCACTATAAGGTTGTTTCTTGATTATATATTTGTTGATTTTTTTTTTAAGAATTTAATAGATAATCTTGTCATTTCTTACCAAAAAAAGTGACTTGTAATTTGTTGTTTTTGTACTATTAAAGACGGTTTAATTATACCAAACCATTTATAATTTCTACATTCACTTCATGTTTACCATCAAACATAGTAACATTCAATTGGTCTTTAAATAAATCATGCGCTTTTTTTGTTTCGGCTTGCAAGCGGTCTTTAATCAAATATTCATCACTAGTACCACAAATTAAGTTCACTTTAGCATTTAAAAAAGCAAAGTCTTCAGCATGTAATTCTTTAGGAATACCTCCAGAATGTAACACGAGTTGTGCGCATTGTAATTGCCGTTTAGCTACGTAGCGCATAGCAACACTAACACCTTGAGAATACCCAAGTACAATTAAATTAACAGAATCGGGAATGCTTTCAGCTTCTAATATGGCGTCAAAATTACGCATTACGTTCTCTGTTTCTTGTGCTGTAGCTTCTTTTGTTAGCCAACTAGCACCTATGTGCTTAAAGTTAGGTTTAATATAGTATTTACTAATTGCTTGAGGCTCAATAATGTAATTTTCGTCTATATTTAATCCTTTAAAATATTTCAGGAAATATCGGCTTAAGTAGCCCATGCCATGACAAACAAACCAAACATTTTTAGTCGATTTATTAAGAGTGTTTAAGGTAGAATAGGAGTTGGTTGTAGTGTATGATATTTCTTTTTCTTCTGAATTCATTTACACGTATGTTTTGTGTTTTTGTTAGTGAATAAAGATATCATTTAATTCTGATTCTTAATTTTTATTATTCTTCTGAAGGTATAATTATTGCAAAAGGAAAATCTCTTAAATTGAACTTAAAGTTCCTCATGATTATCTTTGCATTTTGTACTTTTACCAACACAAAAAGAAACACATTATTTTATGTCAATATCTAAAGAAGCCATTTTAGAGCAAGCTAACAAAGTGAGTAAAAACACCTTAATGGAAACCTTAAACATTGAGATGGTTGATTATGGGGATGATTTTTTGGTAGCTAGAATGCCAGTAAACTCTAGAGTGTATCAGCCAGATGGTGTGTTGCATGGTGGTGCTACGGCGGCTTTAGCAGAAAGTGTTGGGAGTTTTGCGTCGCATATTTTTATTGATACAGAAAAGTTTTTTGTACGTGGTATAGAAATTACTGCTAATCATTTAAAGAGCGTTAAAGAAGGCTTTATATATGCAAAAGCAACATTTATACATAAAGGGAGAACCACTCAATTGCTAGACATAAGAGTTACCGATGAAGCCGATAATTTAATTTCGGTGTGTAAACTATCTACTATTTCGTTACCTAAAAAGCAGTAGTTAATGATCCCTGACGATTTTTTTAAACGTATTGAATCTCAATACAAACATAACTTACCGCTTGTTGTTTATAGAAAACCTAATGAAATTAAGGTTACTAGCATACTTCAAAAAACAGACGATTTAATTTTTGCTAAAGATTTTACAGAAAAAGGCTTTGTTTTTTCTCCATTTGATGATGCCGAAAAAACAGTTTTAATGCCGTTAGAAGAAGCTGAGGTTATTACATTAACCGAACAATTTGTAATTCCTACAGATACAGGAAGTCAATCAATACAAGATAATGCTTCAACAAATTCTAGAAATTCTCATATCAATCTTATAAAAGAAGGCGTAGAAGCCATTCAGGATAATCACTTTAAAAAAGTAGTATTATCTCGTAAAGAAACAGTTCAGCTTGAAGAAGATAATCCCATTTCAATATTTAAGCGCTTATTACATAAATATGCGTCGGCATTTGTGTATTGCTGGTATCATCCTAAAGTAGGTTTGTGGTTAGGAGCTACACCAGAAACATTGGTAAAAATAGAAGGCACTCAATTTTCTATTATGGCATTGGCTGGTACACAAAATTATGAAGGGTCTTTAGATGTGGTTTGGCATGATAAAGAAAAACAGGAGCAAAAATTTGTTACCGATTATATTGTTGAAAGTTTACAAAATAGGGTAGAGCATTTAAAAGTATTGGAAACCGAAACCGTAAAAGCAGGCAATTTATTGCATTTAAAAACCATGATTTCGGCACGATTGAAACCTAACGCTTCTTTAAAAGAGGTTATTACAAATATTCATCCTACACCAGCGGTTTGTGGTTTGCCTAAGCCAGAGGCAAAACAATTTATTATAGAAAATGAAAATTATAACCGCGAGTTCTATACAGGTTTTTTAGGTGAGTTAAATTTAGACATAAAAAAAGCACCACGTTCTGGTAGACGTAATATTGAAAATAGAGCTTATGCAATAACCAAAAAAAGCACACAGCTTTATGTTAATTTACGTTGTATGCAAATACAGGATAACAATGCTGTTATTTATGTTGGTGGTGGTATTACTTTAAGCTCTAATGCGGAAAGTGAGTGGGAGGAAACCGTATCGAAATCTCAGGTAATTAAAAGCATTTTGTAATTAGGGTATTTAATAGGCTATTATTACTTTTACGCTTTGATTAAAAGTATATGATTTATCCTGAAATTCCACTTGCGCAAACCGTTATTCAACTTTGTAAGGCAAAAGGAATACAACATATTATCTTATCTCCAGGTAGTAGAAATGCGCCTTTAACCATAGGATTTACAAACGATTCTTATTTTACATGTTATAGCATTGTAGACGAGCGTTGTGCTGCGTTTTTTGCTTTAGGCATTGCACAGCAAATTAATAAACCAACAGCCGTTGTTTGTACATCGGGGAGTGCACTTTTAAATTATTATCCGGCAGTAGCTGAAGCTTTTTATAGTAATATTCCGTTAGTGGTGTTATCGGCTGACAGACCAGAGCATTTAATTGGTATTGGAGATGGACAAACCATTAATCAGAAAAATGTATTTGAAAACCATATTTTATATTCAGCTAATTTAAAGCTCGATTTAAAAGATGAAAACCATTTTCAAGTATACAATGAAGCCGAAATAGATAAAGCTATTAATTTTTCGAATATTAAAAAAGGACCTGTACATATTAACATTCCGTTTAATGAACCGCTTTATAATATGGTAGACACCTTAAGTGTGTCACCTAAAGCAACAATACCTGCTATAGAAGAAAAGATCATAGAGAATGATATACTTTTAGAATACATAGAAACTTGGAATACAGCATCTAAAAAAATGATTTTGGTAGGTGTAAATCAACCAAATACTATTGATCAAAAACACTTAGATGAATTGGTTAAAGATGATAGTGTGATTGTGTTTACCGAAACAACATCTAACCTTTATGATGATAGTTTTTTTCCTAGCATCGATCAAATTATAGCGCCTTTATCAGAAGAAGAACAGAAACTTTTACAACCCGATATTCTTTTAACTTTTGGAGGCTTAATTGTTTCAAAAAAAATAAAACAGTTATTACGAAAATATCAGCCTAAACAGCATTGGCATATTGATGAAAAATCAGCGAATGATACTTTTTTCTGTTTAAGTAATCATATAGAAACAACACCAAATATATTTTTTGAAGCCTTTTTTCCTAAAATAACATACTCTGTAAAAAGCGATTATAAAGCTAATTGGACAGCAGTTAAGCAGCAGCGATTAGAAAAGCATAAACAATATTTGCAACAAGTACCGTTTAGCGATTTTAAAGTGTTTAATGAAATTTTTAAAGCCATTCCAAACCACTATATTTTACAGATTGGTAATAGTTCTGCTATTAGATATTCTCAGCTTTTCAGTATAAATAAAACTTTAGAAGTATTTTGTAATAGAGGTACCAGTGGTATTGATGGAAGTACATCTACAGCTATAGGTTGTGCGGTTGCTAATACTAAATCAACCGTGTTTGTTACAGGCGATTTAAGCTTTTTATACGATAGTAATGCGCTTTGGAATAATTACATTCCTGATAATTTTAGAATTATTGTTATTAATAACCAAGGTGGCGGTATTTTTAGAATTTTGCCAGGACATAAAAACACCGAGAATTTCGATACTTATTTTGAAACCAATCATAATTTAACAGCAAAACATTTATGTGCTATGTATGGTATTGAATATATTACAGCATCTAACAAAGCTACATTAGATATCAGTTTGGAATCTTTTTATGAAAAAAGTACAAAACCTAAATTACTAGAAATCTTCACCCCTAAACATTTAAATGATGAGGTGCTTATAGATTATTTTAAGTTTATTAGTTAAAATGTGACTTTTCATTATTAGCAGTGTCTAAAAAATAGTTATCTTTAAAACAGTTATCAATTTAAAGTATTTATAAACACATTAAAAACAACAAATTATTATGAGTAAACGTGATGAACTAATTGTTAAGTACGCAGCAGATTTAAAAGACAAATGTGGTGTTACACCAGATATGGATTTATTAACAAAAGTAACTATAGGTTGTGGTCCATCAATTTATAATGCAGATTCTTCAACGGTTTCTGGATCAGATGAGTCTGAATTAGCTACCGTAAAAAATAACTTTTTAATTAAAAAGTTAGGTCTTGCTGATAGTGCCGATTTAGATAAAGGTATAGATGCTGTAATGGAAACTTACGGAAAATCAAATCGTAATAAATACAGAGCAGTTGTTTATTATTTATTGACTAAACATTTCAAAAAAGAGTCTGCATATTAATTTATAGCAGCATTATATATAGAACTCGTTTAAGCTTTTTCTATTTGTTAAAAAATTGCTGTTTTCAGCCCTGTTTTTATCATTTTCTCTTTTCGTAGCGCTGCTATGCAATTTAAAAATGACTTCAACAGAACTAAAAACTTCTAATTTTCACTTAAAGATAAAAAGTTTAAACAAGTTCTTTAAAAAGCGTTACAATTATTGTAGCGCTTTTTCTTTTTCAAAAAACTAATATCATTACCTTTGCCAAATGATACATTTAGGAGAGATAAATACATTAGAAATACTTCGTGAAACAGATCACGGTGCTTATTTAATTGATGAAGAAGATAACCAAGTGTTATTACCAAACCGTTATGTTCCTAAGGAATTTAAAATTTGGGATAAGCTAGAGGTTTTTGTGTATCTTGATAATGAACAACGTCCTGTTGCAACCACCGATATGCCATATATTAAGCGTGGTGAATTTGCTTTATTACGTTGTAACCAAGTTACCGAGCATGGTGCTTTTTTAGATTGGGGTTTAGTTAAAGAATTATTTTGCCCATTTAGAGAGCAAGCCTTTAAAATGAAACCAGGTGGTTGGTATTTGGTACATTGTTATTTGGATGAAAAATCTGAAAGATTGGTTGCTTCTAGTAAAACCAATCGTTTTTTAGATAATAATGAATTAACCGTAGCTCAATTTGATGCTGTAGATTTAATTGTATCGCATCCATCAGATATAGGAATGAATGTGATTGTAAATAAAAAACACTTAGGATTAATTTATAAAGATCAAATTTTCTCTGATATAAGTGTGGGCGATAAGCTAAAAGGTATCGTTAAAAAAATCCGCCCAGGAAACAAACTAGATATTGGTTTAGGTCAAATAGGTTATAGAAATATAGAGCCTAATGCAGAACGTATTATGCATGAACTACATGATAATGGAGGCTTTTTAAATCTTACAGATAAATCGAGTCCTGAAGTTATTAAAGACACGCTTCAAATGAGTAAGAAAAACTTCAAGAAAGCAATTGGCTCGTTATATAAGCAAAAGGAAATAGAAATTAAGCCTGATGGTATTTATTTAGTTTAAAGGAAATAAATCACTTTTTTTTATTTTGTTGTAAACGTTATCAATGGCTTCGTTAATAGTATCGTAGTTTACTTTTGTAGAAAGACAGAAATCATTTTCCATTTCGGCATTCATTTTGCTTGCAAGATCATGAGCAACTACACCGTAAGCGTATAGGTTTTTTGCTCGCTTTTTAAACAATGGTGTATCTAAAAGATTAACAGAATAAGAATTAATTCTGTTAGCAATAACACCATATGGTTTAGATTCTCCAAAATAAGAATTAAGTTCATCAATAATTAATGAAGAATTATTAATATCAAAATGTACACCTTCATTAAGCTCTACAACCGCAATATGATTGAAAAAAAAGATGTTACCTAATTGGTTCTGTACGAATTTTAAAATTTGATTTGAAAAATCTGATTCTATTATTTTCATTTTGTTGTAAATTTATACCTCGTTGTTATGGGTTGGTTTAAACTATAAATTAGTATCATTTTAAATTATCTAAAGTTTTGACACACAATTAAGTAAGAAGTCACTCGTATTTTTTATCTTACTTTTAAATAAGGGTTTTTAAACATAGTTCATATGTATTATATTGTAAGTTTAAAGTATTGATAAACAGCTTGTTGTTGGTTGGTTTGTGGTTTGAAAAAATTACAAATAAAAGATGTTTATTTATTTTTATACTATGAAATATTTTTTTTGATGTTGTTCTGATTAAAATTGAAATGTTTTGTGTTGAAAGATGTAGTGTATAGCATTTCAAATTTAGTATTTTTGTGATATGATTCATAAAGACACCATAGTAGCATTAGCAACCCCTTCAGGGGCAGGAGCTATTGCAGTTATTAGATTATCTGGAGCAGATGCTATATCTATAGCAGATAGCTGTTTTCAATCTGTTAAAAGCAAAAAATCACTTAGTAGCCAAAAAACGCATACCATTCATTTAGGACATGTTATTGATGGAACTAAAACTATAGATGAAGTTTTGGTGTCTGTTTTTAAAAACCCAAATTCTTATACAGGTGAAAATGTAGTAGAAATTTCGTGTCACGGGTCAAATTATATTCAACAAGAAATTATTCAATTATTTCTTCGTAAAGGATGCCGTATGGCAACAGCTGGTGAGTTTACATTACGTGCTTTTTTAAATGGCAAGTTAGATTTATCTCAAGCAGAAGCAGTAGCCGATTTAATTTCGAGTGATAATGAAGCGTCTCATCAAATAGCTATGCAACAAATGCGTGGTGGATTTTCATCTGAAATTGCGAAACTGCGAGAAGAACTTATGAATTTTGCTTCACTCATAGAACTTGAATTAGATTTTGCAGAGGAAGATGTAGAGTTTGCAGATAGATCTCAGTTTAAAGATTTAGTAGAGCGTATAAGCTTTGTTTTAAAACGATTAATCGATTCATTTGCTGTTGGTAACGTTATTAAAAACGGGATTCCTGTTGCTATTGTTGGTGAGCCAAATGTTGGTAAATCAACACTTTTAAATGCTTTGTTAAATGAAGAACGCGCTATTGTTTCAGAAATAGCAGGAACTACCAGAGATACTATTGAAGATGAAATATCTATAGGAGGCATTGGGTTTCGTTTTATTGATACTGCAGGTATTCGCGAAACAAAGGATGTAGTAGAAAGTATAGGTATTAAAAAAACCTTTGAAAAAATAGATCAAGCTCAGGTTGTTGTTTTTCTTGCAGATAGTAATAATTTTAAAGATGAATCTTTTGTACATACGTTTAAAATAGAGGTAGAGAAGATTAAAAATAAATACCCTTTAAAACCCTTATTAATTGTTGCTAATAAGGTTGATAAATTAAATGAAGATCAGATAAAAATACTTCAAAAGGATATTGAAAATATTCATTTGTTATCAGCTAAAAAGGGATTAGGTGTCGATGAGCTAAAAGATAAATTACTCAGTTTTGTTAATACAGGTGCTTTAAGAAATAATGACACAATTATTACTAATTCAAGACATTATGATTCTTTATTAAAAGCTTTAGACGAAATAGATAAAGTTAAGCACGGATTAGAATCAGGACTTTCAGGAGACTTAATGGCTATAGATATTCGACAAGCTTTATACTACTTTGGAGAAATTACTGGAGAGATAACTAATGATGATTTGCTAGGTAATATTTTTGCTAATTTTTGTATTGGAAAGTAATACAGCATTAGTTAAAAACAAGTACTTAAATTATTATTTTGCTTTCTAAGCTAAATCAATATATAATTTTAAGTACCTGTTAGTTTTTTTTTTAAGACTTGTAATTATTATTTATTGGTATTTTCAATAATAATGGCATAACCCATACCAACACCTACACACATAGTTGCTAATGCGTATCTGCCTCCTTTTCTAATTAATTCGTTTGTTGCTGCTTGCACTATTCTTGTTCCAGACATACCAAGTGGATGCCCAATAGCAATAGCACCTCCATTAGGATTGATTCTTGGGTCGTTATCCTTGAGTCTCAATTGTCTTGTACAAGCTAAAGCTTGTGCAGAAAAAGCTTCGTTAAACTCCATAACATCCATGTCGCTTAGTTTTAATCCTGCTTTTTGTAACGCCTTTTTTGTAGCGTAAACAGGACCAATACCCATAACTTTAGGTTCAACACCAACAACTGCAGATGTAACAATGCGGGCCTTTGGTTTCAAATTATATTTTTTTAAAGCTTCTTCAGATACTACTAACATGGCTGCAGCTCCATCATTTAATCCAGACGCATTTCCAGCAGTTACTGTGCCATCTTTTTTAAATACCGTTCTAAGTGTTGCTAGTTTTTCTAAAGATGAATTAGGTTTAATAAATTCATCTTGGTTGATAATTATAGGGTCTCCTTTTCTTTGTGGTATTTCTACAGGACAAATTTCTTCTGCTAAAACGCCGTTTTTTTGAGCTTTACTAGCTTTCATTTGAGAATTATAAGCAAATAAATCTTGGTCTTCTCTACTTATTGAATACAATTCAGCTAAATTTTCTGCGGTAATTCCCATGGCATCTGTACCGTACATTTCATGGAGTTTTTTGTTTACAAAGCGCCATCCAAAACTAGAATCTTCCATTTTTGAATTGTTTCCATAAGCTAATGTGGGTTTCGAAATTACTAATGGCCCGCGAGACATATGTTCCATGCCTCCAGAAATAAAAACATCGCCATCATTAGCTTTAATAGCTCTGTTAGCATGAATAATTGCAGACATACCAGAAGAACATAATCTATTAATAGTTTCTCCAGGCACAGAGTAGGGTAGTCCAGCTAGTAATAAAGCCATGCGAGCTACATTACGGTTGTCTTCTCCTGCTTGGTTGTGGCAACCAAGAATCACATCATCAATAACATCTTTAGGTATATTAGGATATTTTTCTAATAAAGCTTTTATTGGTATTGCAGCTAAATCATCTGCTCTAACAGGTGCTAATACGCCTCTAAAACTTCCTATAGGGGTTCTTAAAGCGTCAATTATATATGCTTCTCTCATTCTTCTTTAATTTAGTTTTTCAATAAATTTGGCTTCTGTTTTCAATCTCACTTCTTCTAATGAGCTTCCTGGTAATATTTCAATTAGTGTTAATTGACTATCTATAAATTTAAAAACAGCTAATTCTGTAATTAACATATCTACACAATTATAATCTGTTATAGGTAATGTGCACTTTTCTACAACTTTAGATGCGCCAGATCGATCTGTGTGTCTTAAAGTTATAATTAATTTTTTTGCTCCAGATGCTAAATCCATAGCACCTCCAACACCTAATAATGGTTTTCCTGGTACGGCCCAATTGGCTAAGTTTCCAGAGGCATCTACTTCTAAACCACCCATTACAGCAACGTCTATATGGCCACCACGTATCATTGCAAAACTATCGGCGCTATCAAAATAACTGCTTCCAGGTAATGCTGTAACAGGCACTTTGCCTGCATTAACAGGGTAATACATAGCGCCTTTTCCGTCTGCTGGTTCTGGACCAACACCTAGCATACCGTTTTCGGTATGTAAAATAATGCCGTCTTCAGGTTTTATTAAATCTGCAACAAGTGTTGGTATTCCTATGCCTAAATTTACAACATCTCCTTTATTTAATTCTGAAAAAGCTCTTTTAGCCATATTCATTCGCTTTTCGTCAATAACTTTAGAAGATCCAACGGATGCAGAAGTTCCTAAGTCTGCTTCAGATAATGTTTTTTGAACTAAAAAATCAACAAAACAACCTGGTGTATGAATTTCGTTAGGATTAATGTCTCCAACTGGAACAATTTCTTGAACTTCAGCAATTACTATATCGGCTGCTGTGGCCATAGCTCTGTTAAAGTTTTGCTCGGTCATTCGGTATTGTAAATTTCCGGCAGTATCAGCTTTCCAAGCTCTTATAATAGCAACATTACCACGAATACCTTCGATAAAAACTTGTTCTATACCATTAATGTTTTTTGTCTCTCTGTTTTTTGCAATTAATGTACCGGCAGAAGTTGGTGTGTAAAATCCGCCTATTCCTGCTCCTCCAGCTCGAATAGCTTCTGCTAATGTGCCTTGAGGTAATAATTCGTATTCAATAGTGCCTGCTTGAGCTGCTTTTACAGCTTCTGGGTTTGACGTAAAGAAAGAGCCAATCATTTTTTTTAATTGGCCATTGTTTAATAACCGTCCTCCACCCATATTAGGTTCACCTACATTATTGGCTATAAAAGTTAAGTTTTTAGTATTAGTTTCTGCTAAAGCGTGGATAATATGCACAGGGTTTCCTGTCATTCCAAAACCTCCACCAAGTATAGTATCTCCATTCTTTACTAATGCTGCTGCTTCTTTTGCAGTTATTTGCGGTACCTGTTTCATATTTTATAATATTATTCAAATGATTTAAATGGCATGCCTACATAGTTTTCGGCAATGGTTGTTTTGTATGCTTTTGACATTTTTATATAATCAATTTTTGCTTTTTGTAAACGGTATGTGTAAGAGTCGTGTGTATCTTGTTTATGAAAAAGCGTGGTCATGAAGTTTGAAAAATCTTGTGCTCTCCAAATTCTTTTAAGTGCTTCTTCAGTATAATTATCTAGTTGTTTTGTTGAATTGTTTTTGTAATAATCTACAAATCCATCAACTAAATGTTTAACATCTGCAACAGCTAAATTTAAGCCTTTTCCTCCTGTAGGAGGTACAATATGGCCAGCATCTCCTGCTAAAAATAAATTGCCAGAACGAAGGTTGTCAATCATGTGACTTCGCATTGGTGTTATGCTTTTGTCAAAAATGGGGCCTGGTTTTAATTTCCAGTCTTTGGTTGCTAATCGTGTTGAAAGTTCTTTCCAAATACGATCGTCTGGCCAATCATCTAAATTTTCATTATTATCTATTTGTAAATATAAGCGGCTAACAGTTTCAGAACGAAGACTGTGTAATGCGAAACCATTTTCATGATACGCATAGATTAATTCATCAGTAGATGGTGCAACATTAGCTAAAATTCCTAGCCAACTAAAAGGGTAGGTTATATCATAAGATTTATAGCTGTCTTTTGGCATTGTTTTTCTTCCTATACCATGAAAACCGTCGCAAGCAGCAACAAAATCACATGCTATAACACCTGGTTTACCATCTTTTTCAAAATGAATTTTTGGATTATCTGTATCAAAATCTACAATCTCTTTGGCGCCAGCTTCAAAATAAAGTTGTCCTCCTTGTTCTAGCCAAGCGTCAGTTAAATCTTTTACAACTTCTTGTTGGCCATAAATTGTTATTTTTCTACCGTCAGTTAATTCTGAAAAAGGTACGTGTATTCGCTCTTCGTCAAAACTTAAATACACACCATCATGCTCAATACCTTCTTTTTCTAAGCGATTGCTTAATCCTAATTCTTTAATAATATCAACGGTGTTTTGTTCTAATAATCCTGCTCTTACTCTGCCTTCAACATAAGGTCTTGAGCGCAGTTCTATGATAACAGATGCAATACCGTGTTTTTTTAGCCAATGTGCTAAAACTAATCCCGCAGGACCAGCGCCAATAATGCCAACTTGTGTTTTAATTGCTTTCATTTAGGTAGAAGTTAAATTCCTAATTCGTTAAAGACTTCTTCTGCAGTATGTATGGCTTCATTAGCAGCAGGAAGCCCACAATAAATACCAGATTGCATAATAACTTCTTTGATTTCATTTTTAGTAACACCATTATTAAAAGCAGCTTTAATATGCATTTTAAATTCAGGTTTTCTGTTAAGTGGAATTAACATTGCTAATGTTATTAAGCTTCTATTATGTTTATTTAGTCCTGGTCTTGTCCAAATTTCTCCCCAAGCGTAATGTGAAATAAATTCTTGAAAATCACTGTTGAATTCATTTTTGTTTAGAGTAGATTTATCAACGTGTGCGTTTCCTAAAACGGTTCGTCTAACATGCATACCTCTATCGTAAGTTTTATTTCCTACTATAAAATCGATGAGTACTTCCGCATAATATGCCGGTAATTCTGTGCTAGGTAAATGTCTGGCGTTAAATACTTTTAGTTCTGCACCTGCAATTTCTTTTTGCATAATTTTTGCCTGAGTTATATTGGTAACTTCATCTTCATCTCCTGTGATAATAAGGGTTTCTAAAGAGATTTTTTTGATTTCCGATCTAAAATCAGCGGCTCCAATGGCAGCACAACAAGCAGTGTAGCCTAATGTGCTATTGGCTAAAAACACCTCTTTCATTTCTGCAATTCGAGAAGGATTCGTTTTATGAAAACTCTCTGTAAACCATTTTTCCATAGTAGCATTTGCAATAGCTTGCATACCTTGTTCGTTAATGGTTTTAATACGTTCATTCCATCGATTTACTGTACCAATTTTAGAATCGGTATTACTGATAATTAACTTGTGTAGTCTTTCTGGGTGGTTTATGCCTAGATATTGTCCAATTAATCCTCCCATAGATAATCCGCAGAAATAGACTTTATCAATATGAAGCTCGTCAAGAAGGTTAATAACATCTTGACCAAGCATAGCTATAGTGTAAGTTCCTTCAGTTAATTCACTTTGTCCATGTCCACGAGTGTCATATTGCAGAACTCTAAAATACGGCAATAAATATGGTACAAGTTCATCCCACATTTTTAGGTCTGCTCCTAAAGAATTAGAGAACATTAGTACTGGACTATTGGGGGTTCCTTGAATTTTATAATTAGTTTTCATTTTTATTTTCAGTCTTTATATTAAATGTTGCTTCTGTAAGCGGTGTCGATTACTACGTGTCCGTTAGCAACTCTGCTTACGCAAGCGCACATTTTTAAGTTTTTACTTTTTTCTTCTTCACTAAAAAATAAATCGCGGTGGTCTATATCACCAGTATATTCTATGATATCAACTTGACATAAGCCACATTCTCCCTTTTTGCAATCATACATGATTTCTAAATCTTCTTCTTCTAAAGCTTGCAATAAAGTTTGGTTTTCACTTACTACTAATTCTTTATTAAAACGTGGAATTTTTACTGTAAAATTTTGTGGTGCAAATAAGCCGGAAGCTCCAAATGTTTCAAAATGTAAATGGGTATTTTCAAATGGACTAGCTTCCCAAGTTTTACGAACACTGTTCATAAGTAATAAGGGGCCGCATAGGTATATGTGTGTCTGGTTATTTGCTAAAGTGTTTAGTTTATTCATATCAAAATACCCGCTTTCGTCACTGTAATGTAACTCTAGTCTATCACCTAAGAGTGTTTTTAAATGTTCTATAAAAGGCATTTCTTCTTTATTTCGACCTAAATATAACATTCGTAAACTGATGTCTTTTCTTGAGCACAATTGCTCTGCCATACCTAATATTGGTGTGATTCCAATACCTCCAGCGATAAGTAAATAATCACTGGCATTGTATTTTAATTCGAAATGATTGGTTGGCTGAGAGATTTTTATTTGGTTTCCTTTTTTTAAAGACCACATATAGTTTGATCCGCCACGACTAGAGGGTAGGCGTTTTACAGCAATGGTATAAGGCTTTTTTTGTTGATATTGACCTACTAACGAGTAACTACGAATTTCTGTAACTCCATTTATTAAGATGGAAACGTCTATATGTGAGCCAACAGTAAAATTTTTAACACCATTTTCAGGAGTTAACTGTATTTTCATGACATTGTTAGCTATTAATTCGGTATTGTTAATGGTGGCGTTAACCCAAGTGTTTCTGTAGCGCATTAGTCTTGATTTTCGTTTTCAACCATTTTGTCTGTAATTCTTCTAGCCCACATAGCACCAGCATCTATATTTAAATTATAAAATTCTCGTGTTGGATTTGTGTTTATAGCTCTCTGTTGTGCTTCGAGTATATCTTCGTCTTGTGCAAAGATGGAAGCTACACCGTTTTTTAGTTCGGTGGTATTGCTTTGATCTTTAAGATTGTAGTTTCTGCTAAAAGCCCAAAAATAATAGCAGGTTTGATTTGTAGAAGGTGTAATGGTATTTAATACATAGCCATTAACTCCTTGAGATCTATCGCCTTCGGGAGCACCTGTGCCGCTAACAGCAACACCTACATCTATATTCACGGTACAAGGTGCTTCAAATTTTATAACTTGCCAACGATCAACTAAGCCATCATGCTTTATTTTTTTATTTAATTGACCATGCCAAAATGGAGGTGGTTTAATGCCTTTCATCCAACGGGTTACTGTAGCTGTATGTTCATCATAATGTACATCAAAAGGAGCTTCGGCTACATTTCTATCACCAATACTTTCAGAATGTACAAACGTTTCGTGTGTTAAATCCATTAAATTGTCAACTACTAATCTATAGTTGCATTTAACTTCAATCATTTTTCCGTCTCCTGCCCATTCAGGATCATTATTCCAATGCATATCTGGTATTTTATTGCTGTCTGCAACTGCAGGATCGCCCATCCATACCCAAATAAAACGATGTTTTTCTACAGTAGGATACGAGCGTACGCAAGCAGAAGGATTAATGGTTTCTTGAGAGGGCATATAAGTGCATTGACCTTCGTTATTAAATTCTAATCCATGATAACCACAGACTACGGTATCTCCTCGTAATTTCCCTTTTGATAACGGAAGTAAGCGGTGCCAACAAGCATCTTCTAAAACTACTGGAGTGCCATCTTTTTTACGATAAAGGACTAAGGGTTTGTTGCAAATGGTTCTTGGTAACAACTCATGCTTTAATTCTACATCCCATGCTACTGCATACCAAGCATTCATTGGGAAAGATTCATTCATTGTGAATGTAGTGGTGTTCTTGGTCATTTTATTTAGTTTTAAGTTGTAGTTCTTAATAAAGTTTAAGAATAATTATTTAGAATTTTTTCAACCCATTTTATACTATTTCCAATAGCATTTTCAGGTTGAAATAGTGCGTCAATATTTTTTATTTCAGGGTGTGTTTCTATAATTATTTGTTTTAAATGTTTTCCTTCAGAAATAGAGCGTTTACATGCTTTTTTGATAGCTTCATGTGCTTGCATTTTACCTAAAGTATTTGATAATACAAAAGCTACTTTTTCTGCATAAATAAGACCGTTTGTTATTTCTACATTTTGAAGCATGCGTTCTGTGTCTACTTCTAAATTTTCAATTAAATCAATACTTTTTTCAATAGAACCGCATGTTAAACCTATTAATTGAGTTAATGTTTCCCATTCGGCATGCCAATAACCTGCAGACCGCTCGTGTTCTTGTAGCATACTCGATAGCATTGTAGATACTAGTCCAGGTGTTCTGGTGCTATTACTTAATATGAGTGCGCATGTTACAGGGTTTCTTTTGTGTGGCATAGTACTAGATCCTCCTTTGCCTTCTTGAGCGCCTTCAAATACTTCTGCAACTTCTGTTTGCATCATTAAGGATATGTCTTTCGCAATTTTGCCTAGAGAACCGCTTAGAATTCCAAGAATACTAGCTAATTCGTTTAAACCATCTCTTTGCGACTGCCATGGAGAAGTGTTTTTTAGATTTAAATGTTCGGCAAATTTAATTTGAACTTCATCTGTAATATTGTTGTTGCCGCTACCAACAGCACCACTTAATTGTATTTGTAGAACATTAGCTTTAACTGTTTGCAATCTAATTTTAGATCGGGTAATACTTTCTAACCAATTTGCAGTTTTTAATCCGAAAGTTATAGGGCGTGCTTGCTGTAGTAAGGTGCGACCTATAACAATAGTGTCTTTGTGTTCTTTAGTAATATGTATTAAGCTTTTTTCTAGAATGTTTAGTTTGTTTTCCATCCAAGAAATAACTTGTTTTATTAAAAGGATAGAAGAGGTGTCTATAATATCTTGGCTAGTAGCGCCAAAATGCACATATTTTGAAGCTTCAAAATTAGAATTTTTTATAACTTTTGTTAATTGCTGTACTAATGGAATAGCGGCATTTCCACCTAGTTTTATGTCGGTTTTTAATTTGTCAATATCTATGTATTCAACATTGCAGCTAAATGCAATAATTTCGGCAGCTTCAATAGGTATTAAACCTAATTCAGCTTGAGCTTTGGCAAGTGTTGCTTCAGCAGTTAGCATATTAATTATTACAGATTTATCAGATAATAGCTGATTTATTTCAGTAGAGTAAAATGTTTCAGAGTATAAAGACATGAATATTGACTATTAAATTTGAAAAAATACAGTTTCTTTTAATCCCTGCATATGTATATTAAACTCGTAACCTTCACTTGTTTTATTCGCTATTACTGTATGTTGTCTTTCTTTAGGGATAGATTTTAGAGTAATATCGCTATTGTTTAGTGCTTCATCAGAAAAATAAATGCGTGTATATGAGTGTAATAATTGCCCGCGCATGAAAAGAATAACGTTTATATAAGGTGCTTGACCATCAACAGAATTAGGTTTTATAGTTGAAAAAGAAAATTGATTATCTGCATCGGTACCTGTGCCATATCTACCAAACAATTTAGTTTCTCCATCATTTTGCCATAATTCTATCATGGCATCATTTATTGTGTTGCCTTCACCATCATAAACTTTACCGTAAATGTTTATTGCGTCTGCGTTTTTTAAAGGGTCGACCATTTTATTGTCAATCCAACTTTTAAAATTATAGCCATATTGCTCAGGTGTTAATCCGTAAGCAAAATAAGGGCCTATTGTTTGTGAAGGTGTTTGTAGTGATGTTTTATTTGTTGTTGCCATGGTTATTTGTTTTCAAATGGTGTTGCGTTGTGTCCTCTTAAAACAATATCAAATCGATATCCTAATGCGTATTCGGGTTCTGTTACAGAAAGGTCGAAACTTGAAATTAATAATTCTCTTCCTCTTTTAGGAATGGCATTATATATAGGGTCAAATTCTAATAAAGGGTCACTTGGAAAATACATTTGTGTAATAAGTCTGCTAGAAATATCGCCTCCAAAAAGCGAAAAATGGATATGATTTGGTCGCCATGCATTCGGATGATTTCCCCAAGGGTAAGCACCGGGTTTTATTGTGTAAAATTTATAATTCCCATTTGCATCAGTCATACATCTACCAGCGCCTAGGAAATTTGGATCTAATGGAGCATTGTGTTGGTCTACTTTATGCACGTATCTTCCAGCAGCATTCGCTTGCCATATTTCCATTAAAGTATTAGGAATAGGTTGTCCTAATTCATTTGTTACTTTGCCACTAACTACAATACGCTCTCCAATAGGTTCGCCATCTTTTATTGCATTTTTAGTTAAGTCATGATCTAAGGCTTCTAGTTCAAAATCTTTAAAAACAGGTCCTGATAATTCAGATAGTGTTTTTTTTGTGATAATTAAAGGTTTGCTGGGAGCTCTAAGGATAGTAGATTTGTAATCTGGAGCCTTATATGAAGGTTGTACCTCCATATCAAATTGGTTATAAATTAGTTTACTCATGACACTTATTTTGTTTCCTTCAAAAATATTTAATTAGACAGGTTTAGTGTTGGATTAAATAATTTTATAATTGTACAAAATTAACATTTTGTAAAATATTGTTTTCTTTTTTTTGCTAATTAATAATATAAATGTTTAATTTACAGTAAATTAAAATTTAATTTGTTTTCATGTGTAATTAACTATAGTGTAATATATTAACATATTATGAAGCCTATATTACAGTTTAAGGGACCTTATGGTGATAACCAAGCCTCTTTTATATCAGATTTTATTCATTTTGAGTCCTTAGAAAAGCGAAGCAAAATATATGCATGGGAAATAAGTCAGCATGTGCATTCAGAATTATTTCAGATGTTTATAATACGCTCAGGAAAAGGTGTGTTGATTTCTGGGAAAAATAAAATAGTTATCTCTAGTCCGTGTGTTATTAATGTTCCAGCATCTATAATGCATGGCTTTAGTTTTGATTCTAATATAGAAGGAGATGTATTGACGTTTTCAGATAATTATTTTGAAAGTATTTTAAAAAATAATGCACAGTTGTATTTGAAATTAAATAAGTTAAACCAATTTGTTTATAATGATAATATCAAATCTTTCGATGATTTTACATATTTAGTTCATAAATTAAAGAATGAGATTTTAGAAGACCGTGTTGAAAAACAATTTAGTCTTCAATCTTATTTTCAGTTACTTTTTTTAAAGTTATATAGGAAAGGGTATGAAAATGAATATGTTGAATTAAATGCGCCTAACAAAACACTGGTGCATTTTAGAAATTTTCAAAAACTAATTAAACAGTCGCTACAAAATCCTTTAACAATTGAGCAGTATTCAGAGAAATTAAATATAACACAAATGCATCTTAATAGGGTGTGTCATGCGGTTGTAGGGGAGTCAGCATTAAAGGTTGTTCAAGGTTTTGTAATTAGTGAGGCAAAAAAATACTTATTAAATACCTCTTATTCGGTTTCGGAGATTGCATATTTTTTAAATTTTAATGATCCTGCTTATTTTAGTAGGCTTTTTAAAAAAGTAGTAGGAGTGCCACCTGGCGAATTTAGAAAAGCTTAGTATTTGAAGTGCTTTAGAATACAATATGCTATACATATCTGTTTTTAGTGTAAAAAAGGATTGATTTTGAATGTTTATAGCTTATGATTGATTCTTGTGAATGATTTTTTTTTGTCATTTTTGTAAAATATTTACAACTTATTTGTCAAATAGTTGGTTTTTAGCCTTGTTGTTTGTGGATTTGAGAATTTTAATTATCGCTTATAAATATTTAAGTAATAGTTTTTTTTGAATTAATAGGTTGAATTTTGTTAAAAGATTAGGTGATAATAAATTTTAAAAGAAATTAATTATGCGAGTTATAGATTTATCAGTTACAATATCTGAGAAGGTAAAAGAGCCACTTCCAACCAAAATTGCTTATGAAAACCATGAAGAGTGTGTAGAGAATATTGGAAAAATATTGTTTAAAGATGTAGAAGGAGATATTTTTATGAATGGCAAAGGGTTGGCTGGAGAAATAATAAGCTTAGCTACTCATTCTGGTACTCATGTTGATGCTCCGTATCATTATTCACCAACCTGTAATGGAGAGCCTTCAAGAACTATAGACGAATTACCATTAGAATGGTTTTTTAGTGATGGTGTAGTTTTAGATTTTACAGATAAGCCAGACGGATATTTAATTGAACCTGAAGATTTAATGGAAAAACTGGCAGCTATTAATTACACGTTAAAACCTTTTGATATTGTACTTGTAAGATGTGATGCAGATAAAAGAATACATGATGATGATTATGTGAAAATTCATGTTGGTGCTTCGGCAAAAGCAACACATTGGTTAATTGATCAAGGTATAAAAGTAGTAGGGACAGATGGATGGGGTTGGGATATACCTTTGCATATTCAAGTAGAAAAATATAAAAAGGATCCAAAACCAGGAATTATTTGGGAAGCACATTATGTTGGGATTGATAAAGAATATTGTCAAATTGAAAAACTATCTAACCTAGATCAGTTGCCTCCATATGGTTTTAAGGTGTCTTGTTTTCCAACTAAAATAGAAAAGGCTAGTGCAGGATGGACAAGAGCTGTTGCTATAATAGATTAAAATTATAGTTATAAGATGCTTGAAAATAATTTTGGTTTTTGTTTCTGAAATATATTTTTTTTAGTTTAAAATTTCATTTTAATGAAAATAAAATGTAGATTTAAAATATGTCAGAACAAAATAAAATACCAACTTTAAATGTATCGGAAATAAGTAGTTATCACGATTCTCTTTTTGGTTCTATCCCTAAAACATCTAATGTTAAGTATAAAGATTATCATGTTAACAATCTAGATATTATTAAAGATAAAGCTGCTTTTAAAGTGCGTCCTCACCGAAAAACAGTTCACGATTTTTTGTTTTTAACAAAAGGATATTCAAAAAGAAGTAAGGGGCTAAATAACATAGAATTTGATGGTCCAGCAGTATTTTTTCTACCTGCTTTTCAAATTACTCAACATTCAATAATGAGTGATGATGCTGAAGGTTATTTTTGTCATTTCGATCAAAGTTTATTTGATTTTTTACCAAAAGGCTATTTAATAGATCGTTTTTCTTTTTTTAAATTACAGTCTAATCCAGTAGTTAAATTATCAGAAGAAACAAGAGTAAATTGTGAAAACATATTAAAACGAATGTTGCTTTTGTATAAGACAGGAGAGAAGACAAGAAGGAATCTTGTTGCTTCTTATTTGTTAACTTTTTTCGAGGAAGTTCATAAAGAAGTAGTTGTTGAAACTAAGAAAAGTAAGAATTCTTATTTTAGAATAACTGAAGCATATAAGCAAGCCTTAACAGAGTATATTTATAAGTATAAACAAATTTCTGATTATGCCGATTTATTAAATATATCACCCAACTATTTAAATAAGTGTGTAAAGGCGAGTGTTAATAAAACTGCTCAAGATTTATTAAAGGAAATGTTAGTTTTAGAAGCTAAATCTCTTATAAAGTATTCAGATTTACACGTATCAGAAATCGCTGTTAAATTGTGTGATCAAACTCCAAGTAACTTTGCTCGTTTTTTTAAAAAGCAAACAGGAATGACTCCTAAGGAATATTCTCAAATGAGTTAATTGTAATAGTTTTTTCTTAAAAAGGAAAAGGCTAGTATATTCTCTTGAGTAAGTAATATTCAGGATGTAAACAGAGGTGAAGTTATTTAATATTTTTTCGTTATCGAATAAGTTGGTAAAATAGGCTTGTTACTGTTTTTAGATTGATAATGAATACTTTTGCCCTTTTTTTGATTCTCATCGTGCATTATTATATCCTAATTTTGGAGAGTTGAATTTTGTCATAATAATATTTTTTTAAATAAAATATGATAAATATCATAAAAAATAGCAGATATTAATAAATACCAATTAACTATGAAAACAATTATTAAACTAAGTTTGGCTTTATTTTGTTTCTTTTTGAACATTCAGATTAATGCTCAAGAAAGTGAAATTACAGGAAAAGTTAGCGATGAAAGCGGGATGTCTTTACCTGGTGTCTCTATCTATATTGATGGAACATCTAAAGGGGCGGTAACCAATTTTGATGGAGAATTTACTATCAAAAACATTGAAAACGGAGAGCATCAATTAATTATCTCATTTATTGGGTATGCCAAACAAAGAAAATTGGTAACAGTGCCTTTAAAAGAATCTCTAAATGTTGTTATGTTAGAAGATTTATCAAAACTTGATGAAGTTGTTATAACAGGTGTATTTGATGCTAGAAGCAGAATGGATGCTTCAGTAGCTATAACAACTATAGGTGCTACACAATTAGCAAGAGTTGCTCCAACGAGTTCATCTGATTTGTTAAAAAACATTCCTGGTGTTTTTGTTAACCAAGCAAGGGGAGAAGTATGGAACTCTGTATATTCTAGAGGGTTATCAGCTAACTCTATTGATAATATTAATGGATATAGGTATGTGTCTTTACAAGAGGATGGATTGCCAGTAACAAATGTAGAATTATTTCCAGATTTATTCTTGAGAGCAGATGCTATGACAGAACGTGTAGAAGCTGTTAGAGGTGGTACTGCATCTATACTTGGTGCAAACGCACCAGGAGGAATATTTAATTATGTTTCTAAAACAGGAGGAAACGAATTTGCAGGTGAAATTAGAGCTAAATATGGTCTAGAAGGAAATGGTAAAAATCCATATTATAGAGCTGACTTTAACGTAGGAGGTCCTCTTTCAAATGGTTGGACTTACAATGTTGGAGGTTTTTATCGTAAATCTGATGGTGCTAGAGATCGTGGTTATCCTATAAATATTGGAGGGCAAATTAGATCTAACTTCCTAAAAAAATACAAAACAGGATCTTTTAAATTAAATCTAAAATATTTAAATGATAAAAATGATAGAATGGCTTTTATTCCATCAACTAATTGGAATGATCCTCAAATAGCAGATGGTTTCTCTAAGTATGACTCATACGCTCTTTATGATTTTTCTATTGAAATACCATTCAATGAAGAGGGTAACAGGACGTTTAATTCTACAGATTTATTACATAATATAGATCGTTCTATTGGTTTTAATTGGAGGCAAGATCTTGGCAATGGATTTTCATTGAAAAATGACTTTAAATACTCTAGAAAAGATGACGAAAGAAATGGTACAGCAGTAGTAACACCTATTAGTACTACTAACTTTTTATTCTATGCTATACCTAGTTTACTAGGTGGTCCAAACCCAGCAAGAACAGGTACTTATAATTTTGCAGATCCACGTACTGGACAGGTATTTGGTACTGTAGATCTTGCATTTGATCCTACACAGCAAGGACCTCCATTTCGATTAACACCTGGTGCTAATAATAATTTTCCAGGGTCTAATATACAACCAAATTCATTATTGTTTATGCCAATGTTTTATCAAGATATAGATAGAAATGAATTTGCTAATCAATTAGTTTTTAGTAAAAAAACAGAAAAAGGTAGTTTTAATTTAGGAAGTTTTTATAGCCGTTCTAAGTTAGATGTAACTAACTGGAGTAAAGGAATGGGTTTAAGTGGTGGTTTAATTCAAGATCGTCCTGTGCCTGCTCAAATAACATTATCAGCTAATAACGGTAATACTTATGAAGTAACTAGTCCAGAAGGTTTTATGAATGTTGGTTGGACAGGTTCAGACAATGGAGAAACTACTCAAGGTATATTTGCACTTTTCTTTGGTCATAACTGGAAAATAACTCCAAAACTAACTTTAGATTATGGAATTAGATATGAAAATGTAACCTCAGAAGGATTTAATAATGTTGGAGTACCAAATCCACGCCAAGGAGATCCAAGTTTTGGAGGATTAGATGGAGATCCATTAACTATTTGGGATAATGGAGGAGGAACAGAAGGAGCTCCTGTTAATTATGATTATAACTTAGATAGTTTTTCATACACAGCGGGTCTTAATTACAAGTTTAGTGAAGAACAAGCTATTTATGCTAGATTTGCACGTGGAAATAAAGCACCGTCTACATTCTTTTACTTAGACTTAAATGATGATTTCTTAGTTGAAAATACTCCAGCTCTTTTAGAGGAAATTACACAATTTGAAATTGGTTATAAAGTTAGTACAGATAATCTGAAACTGGTATTTACACCTTTTTATAGTAATTTAAATAATGTGCCTAATATTCAAACTTTTTCTAATACTGATGGTACACGTTATTCACCAGAATTTCAATTTAATGAGTATACAACATTAGGTCTTGAAATTGAAACAACTTATAACATTACCGATAAATGGTTAGTTAGAGCCAATGCTGTTTTTCAAAAAGCAAAGGCTGATAAATACACTGCTTGGGATGAAGGTAGAGATGGACCAGGTGATGATTCTATTATCGATTATTCTGGTAATGAAGCAGATAATAGTTCTAACGTAATTTTCAATATTAATCCTATTTACAACGGTAAAAAATTCTATGGTTCTTTAAACTATAGCTACATGGGGGCTAGACAGGCTAACGTACCTAACTCTTTTCTTTTACCAGCCTTTGGTAGTGTTGATTTAGCTTTTGGATATGATTTTTCTAAAAAATTAGGTTTACAGTTAAACATTAATAATGTTTTAGATAACTATGGTATTATGGGGTGGCAAGGTCCAGGAGGTTTCCCTTCTGCTTTAAACAGAGATGGATTTCCACCAGAATATATAGCTAACAACCCGAATGCAATATTTTCAACGCAAGGAAGTATGCCTAGAGCTTATTTCTTAACAGCAACTTATAGATTCTAATGCTATTGTTTTGAACTAATTATTTCTAAGGACACCAGACTTTTAATATTTGGTGTCTTTAGGAATACTTTTAATAATAATTAGCTTTTTTCTTAAATTGATTAATTCATTTTTAAATTAAATATAATGAGAACACTTGTTTTAGTTGTAATGACTCTGTTTTTAGTGAGTTGTAAACAGTCCAATAATCAAAATAATGTAATAGCTCAAACTGATAAAAAGCCAAATATAGTTTTGATTATGGCAGATGATATGGGGTTTTCAGATTTAGGTAATTATGGTTCTGAAATTAGTACACCAAATATCGACCGACTTGCAACTGAAGGCACGCGATTAAGAAGATTTTATAATAACACTATTTGTGCGCCCTCTAGAACAAGTTTGCTTACTGGGCAGTATCCGCATAAAGCAGGTATTGGTTTTTTTAATGAAGATTTAGGTATTCCGGGGTATGAAGGGTATCTAAACAAAGAATCATTAACACTGGGAGAAGTATTTAAAAATGGTGGTTATTCAACATATATGTCTGGTAAATGGCATGTAGGTAATGAACGAGCTCATTGGCCTTTGCAAAGAGGTTTTGATAATTTCTTTGGTTTTTTAGATGGTGGCGCTAGTTATTTTGATACAAAGCCAATATTAAAAGGCCCTCCTTCATCGGCATTTTTATACGCTGATAATGAGGTTTATAATATAGATAAAGAAGATTTTTACTTAACAGACGAATTAACAAGTAGAGCAATTGAATTTGTAAAAAGCACTCCAGAAGAGAAACCATTCTTTTTATACATGGCTTATAATGCACCTCATTGGCCTCTTCATGCAAAGCCAGAAGATATTGCAAAATATAAAGGAAAGTATGATGCAGGTTGGGACGAATTACGAAATATTCGTTTTGAAAATATAAAAAAAATGGGATTGGCAGATGAAAATTGGACTCCAGTAAAAGATAAATTACTGCCAGCTTGGAATAGTTTAAGTGAAGAAGAAAAAAGTGATTGGGCATTAAAAATGGAGGTTTATGCTGCTATGGTAGATAATTTAGATCAAAACATAGGAAAATTAATTAGCTATTTAGAAACTACCAATCAATTAGATAACACCATGATTATTTTTCTTTCTGATAATGGTGCAGAAAATATGGATGTTGGTAAAATGCCTTTTGTAGTAAAGCGTAATGAAGGATCGGTAGGTACAGCAGGATCTATGGAAGCTTACACAAAAAAATGGGCTCAAGTATCAAATAGTCCTTTAAGAAGTTACAAGTCTTCTCCTTATGAAGGAGGTACAGCAACACCTTTTATTGTTCGCTACCCTAAGCAGGTTGGAGCTGGTAAAATTTTAAAAGGAGGCGCTCATGTGGTAGATATTATGCCAACCTTGTTAAACTTTGCAGGTATTAATTATCCAGAAACTTTTAATGGCATAAAGGCTAACGCTCTTGCAGGAGAAAGTTTTTTACCGCTATTGAAAGGAGAGAACTGGGAAAGAAACCAACCTATTTGTTTCGAATGGTTTGGTGATCGAGCAGTTTGGATGGGTGATTTAAAAGCTGTTTCAGTTTATCCAGGGAATACTTGGGAGTTATATGATTTAGCTATTGATAGAACAGAATCAAATGATATTTCAGCTTTACATCCAGAAACTATATCAAAAATAGATGCTATTTATAAAGATTGGGCAAAAACAAATGGAGCTATAGATTGGACAGATGAAATGACAATAAAAACAGGATTTAGAAAACAACCACATTAAATTTTATAAATAATGAAAAAATTATTCACATACGAAAACGGTATTGTAACCTTAATGTCACTTGTTTTTGGTTGTTTGTTTTTTGACCGTTTAGCACTTAATTATCTTATCCCATACGTGGCAAAAGATTTAGCGTTAAATAATACGCAAATAGGTTTATTAGCAGCAGGTCTATCTTTAGCATGGGCTGCGTCTAGTTACTATACTACTGCTTGGTCAGATTCTAGAAACAAAAATAAAGCAACTTTTATTATTGCTATTTTCATTTTTTCTATCTGTTCCTTCGGGTCTGGTATGGCAATAGGATTTGGTACTTTACTGGTTGCTCGTATTGTTATGGGGCTAGCAGAAGGTCCGTTAATCCCATTAGCTCAAGTTTTTGTAGAGAGAGAATCTTCGCCGCATCGTTTAGGTTTAAATGTAGGGCTTTTACAAGGTGTTGGTGCAGCTCTTTTTGGATCTATTTTAGCCCCCATTATTTTAGTAGCTATCGCTGAAAATATAGGATGGAGAAATGCTTTTTACGTAGCAGCAGCTCCAGGTTTTCTTCTGGGAGTTATAGTGTATTTTTATGTAAAACCTAGTACTGCTGAAAGTGTAGGTATTGCAAAAAAATCTAGTTTTTCGGTTTCAGAATTACTTAAATATCATAATATGAAATGGGGTATTCCATTGGCTTGTTGTGTTTTTGGTTGGTGGTTTGCTACTATACCATTCATCACAAAATATTTTACTACTACTCAAGGTATGACAGGTGATGAAATGAAAATGACTATGGGGCTTTTAGGTGTTTCAATGTTGGTAGCATCTCTTGTGCTTCCTGGTATTTCTGATAAAATTGGAAGAAAAAAAGCACTTTATATCGCTGTTATTCTAGGAATTTTATACCCTTTTGCCGTTTATTATTTAAATGGTTCAGTATTACATAGACCAGCCATGTTTCTTTCTTATTTTATGGTAGGAGCTATACCACTTGTTGCAGCTATTGTTCCATCAGAGGCGGTTCCAAATCATTTAAAAGCAAAAGCTATAGGTTTAACAACAGCAGTAGCTGAAATTGTAGGTGGTGTAATAGTACCTGCTATTTCTGGAGCGCTTTCCGATATAATTCATGAATCTGCTTTCTTATGGGTAGCAGCAGTATTAGCGGTTTTGTCTTTGTTTTTTCTTTTCAAGTTAAAGGAAACAAAAGGGAAAGAATTTCCTGTTCATGTACTTGATTAAGTTTTAGGAAAATAAAGCTTAGAATTAGTTAAATATAGATTAAGTCTTTTTTTAGTTGATAGAGAAGTATTGCAATTAGTAATGAAATATAAAATTTTTTGATTTTTAGAATATGAATAAAAAGGCAAATAAATATAAACTAAGGTTAGAGCTTTTGGAGCTGCTAAGACCAGATGATAAAACGTATGAACCTATTGATTTAGAGTTTGATAATCATGATAATATATTTACGATTATAGAACGGATGAAACAAAGAGATAGATTTAAAACAGAACAACAATCTGTAGAGTTTGCAATTGGATTAAAATTATTTAGCGAGGTTATGTTGAAAAACAAGGATAATCCTTTGTTTGAAGATTTTAGACCTGCTTTTGGTGAATTAATGAAGAAAATAAAGTCAAATTAATCATTTATGAATCTAGATCCTAGTTTTAAAAAAGTTTTAGACGATTATGATAAACGTTTGAATGATGAAAATCATTTAATGAAATCATTATCTGGAATTGATGCAATGAAGCGTCGAGATGAGTTTTTGCTTCCTGTTGGTGAAGATGCTGCTATTTTTATGAATACTTTAATAAAAGCAGCTAAATCTAAAAGCATTTTAGAGATAGGAACCTCTTATGGTTATTCAACACTTTGGTTAGCCGAAGCAGCTAGAACAAATGGAGGTAAGGTTATTACTTTAGAGAATAACTTAGATAAAATGATGTATGCCAAAGATAAAATATCTAAAGCTGGTTTGTCAAAATTTGTTGATTTCAGACTTGGTGATGCTTTATTGAACATAAAAAATGCTAAAGAAACTTTTGACTTTGTTCTTTTAGATTTATGGAAAGAATTATATGTACCCTGTTTCAATTTGTTTTCATCCAAATTAAATGATGGGGCATGGGTATTGGGTGATAATATGATTTTTCCACCAATTTCTAAAAAAGAATCAGAAGCTTATCAAAATATAATTAGAACGAAAGAGGCTTTTACATCAATATTGTTACCCATAGGAAGTGGAATAGAAGTAAGTCAATATCATTCACGATAAAGATTAAATATTCATTTTGGATTAAAATGAATAAAAAAAGTGTCAAATTATTCTTAAAAACAAATAAATAGATTGATTTTGAATATTAATAGAATGTATTTGATTCACTAAAAGTAGGTTGCTGCTTTATTTTTGTAATAATAAATTAATAAAAAAACGTATAAATTTTAATAGATATGGCAAAGAATCCGCATTATTTTTCACAAATGGCACATGTAGAAGTGCTAACCAAAGATCTAGATAAATCAGTAGAATTTTTTGGTGATATAGTTGGAATGGATATAACTGGTAGAGAAGTAGGTTCAGTTTATCTAAGAGCTTGGGGTGATTATTTTCATCATACATTAAAGTTGACTCAAAGTGATACTTCAGGACTTGGCCATATAGGATGGCGTGCAGATAGCCCTGAAGCTTTAGATGAGGCAGTAGAATATTTAGAAAGTATTGGTGCTGGTAGAGGTTGGAATGAAGGAGACCAGGGTCATGGAAAAGCATTTAGATTTCAATCTCCCGAAGGTCATATGCATGAAGTGTTTTGGGATGTTGTATGGTTAAGAGAAGAAGGAGAACGTGGTAGTATTTATGCAGATAGATATGCAAGTAACAGAGGGAATGGAGCTAATCCACGACGTTTTGATCATGTAACATATATGGTGTCTAAAGGAGCATATCCAGCTGAAAAGGAATTTTGGAAAGCCTTAGGGTTTAAAAACCCTGATGAAATAAGAATTTCTGATGAACAGCCACCAATTGGCGGATTGCATACTCTAGCTAATCTATCACACGATATTGCTGTTTTTACAGACCCTAATATAGAGCCAAATCAAGGTGTTTTAAACCATATTTGTTGGAATGTAGATAGTAGAGAAGAAGTGCTTTTAGCTTTAGACTATTTTACCGAAAAAGGTTATAAAAGTGTTATGGGAGCGCCAACTCGACATAAGGCAGATGAAGGATTCTTTATCTATATTATAGATCCTGGAAGTGGCGTGTTATTTGAATATTATGCTTGTGCAAGATTGGTGTTTGCACCAGATCATTTAGATGTACATTATTTACAAGATAATCCAAATGATGCATGGGGCTTTGCAAATCCTTTCAAAGAAATGGGGAAAGGTAAAAAAATGGGGCTTTCAGAAGATGGCACCGTTAAACCAGCAGATATTTAATTTTTCAATAAATAGAAATTTTTAATTTTAAAAATATATAAAACTATGTGGCATTTTTTTCCAGGTAAGTATATGCCTTCTTATCAAGTAAATAGAGCATTAACACAGGCGCATTACGGCGGTGGTGAATTTGCTGAAATTTTAGAAGCGGCTGGTAATATTGACCCAGATAATAGAGAAACATTTAACATTGCTTGGTTAAATAAAGGAAACGAGGTTTATGAATGGGCAGAAGAATATGAAAATAAAAAGGCCTTTGTTTCTGCTAGACGTACTTATTTAAGAGCTTTTAATTATTTGCGTACAGCAGAGTTTTTTATGAATCTTCAAGATGATAGAAAAATTCCAACGTATTTAAAGGCTCGTGATGCTTTTATAAAAGCAACTAAATATTTTGAAGAAAAACCGTTGCAGGTTGAAGTTCCTTTTGAAGGTTCTTTTTTGCCAGGGTATCTTTTTAAACCAAAAGGTGTTAAGAATCCGCCCGTAATGGTCATGTTTGGAGGCTTGGATAGTCTTGCCGAAGAACTTTATTTTGGAATTGGAGACCACTTGATGGAGAGAGGAGTCGCTTTATTGGCTATGGATGGTCCAGGGCAGGGAGCTGCGTTAAGATTAAATCATATTCATTCTCGTCATGATTATAATGTTGCTGGTACTGTGGTTTTAGATTGGGTACTAGAAAACTTAAAAGAAGAAGTAGATACTACAAGTGTAGGTATAGCAGGAGTTTCAATGGGTGGTTATATGGCGGCACGTTGTGCAGCATTCGAACCTCGCTTTAAAGTATGTATGGTATTTGGGGCTGTTTGGTCTTACTATTCTGTTTGGGCAGGTAGAAGTGGTAAACATCCATTAGCAGAAATTGTTCAGCATATCATGGGAGTGAATAGTTATGAAGATGTTCTTAAGAAATTAGAAGGTTTTACTTTAGAGAATGGTATAGCAGAAAAAATATCTATGCCAACATTCATAATGCATGGTGGTGGTGATAAACAAAACTTTGTTGAACACGCTATTAATTTAGAAAAACACCTGACTTGTGAACATCAAATGAAAATTGTTCCTGATGGAGAAAGTGGATCTCAACACTGTCAGGTTGATAATTTCATGCCTGCTTTAGACATGTTTGATTGGATAGCCGATAAAATCCATGAATAATTAACCAACTAAAAACCAACAAACTATGAAGACAGTAAATAAAGTATTAATTGTAGGAGGTGGTATTGGCGGTCAATCTGTTGCAATTGCTTTAGCTCAAAAAGGGGTTGAAGTTGAAATAGCAGAAAAACTAGATGCTTATGATGTATATGGTGTTGGTATCATTCAACAAATTAATGCACTTAAGGCATTAGATGCTTTAGGTCTTGCAGATGAAACCATGAAACATGGATATCCTTACGGACAGTTAAAAATGCATACTTCAACAGGTCATTTTATAGGTCTTGCAGGTGCTCCTTCAATGGGGAAATATCCTAGTCATAATGGTATTTCTAGGCGTACTTTACATGAAATCATGTATGATAAAGCTATTAAGATTGGAGTGCAATATAGAATGGGGACAACCGTAACACATATTGAAAATTCTAAAGATGACGTTACTGTAACATTTTCAGATAAAACTAAAAAGACTTATGATATTTTGATTGCATCAGATGGCATAAATTCTGATATGCGTAAATTGATTTTTGGAGATTTTAAACCAAGCTATATGGGAGTATCTGTGTGGCGTTATGCTTTTAAAAAGCATGAAGATTTAGATACCGCTTATATGTATTACGGCAAACGTAGTAAGATTGGGTTTGTTCCTATGTCTGAAGATAGTATGTATATGTTCTTAGTATCTGCAGAAGGAGACGATAATCCTAGGATTAAAAAATCAGATTATATTCCTATGTTAAAAGATTATCTATCTGAATATTCTGTAAAGATTGTAAAAGATGTAATAGGGCAAATAACCGAACCAGACTTGGTGAATTACAGGCCAATAGAGGCAAGTCATTTACCAGATCCTTGGTTTAAAAATAGAGCTATAGTTATTGGTGATGGTGCTCATGCAACCGTTCCGCAATTAGGTTCTGGAGCTGCACTAGCTCTAGAGGATGGTGTTGTTTTAGCTGAAGAATTGGATAAAGCTGCAACTATTAATGATGCTTTTAATGCCTTTATGAAAAGACGTTATCAGCGTTGTATGGCTATTGTAGATGCATCAGAAACCTTGGCAGAATGGGAACTTCTGGAATTTGAAGGGAAGTCGTTACCTGAAGGTGCGAATGTTGGAAAAGTAATAGGTCAGGCTACGGGTGTTTTAATGAAACCATTTTAAACAATTAAAAATATACTATGAAATTAGTTACTTTTCAGAAAAAAGATGAATCAGTACATATTGGTTGGTTAAAAGGTGATGGTGTTGTTGAAATGCAAAAGGCAGATAAGCGTTTGCCAAATGATATGCTAACCTTTATAGATAATCATGAGGTATATTTTAAAATTATAAACGATAATAATTTAGAAAGTTTAGAAACACATTATAAATTATCTGAAGTTAAGTTATTAGCTCCATTACCCAATCCAAGAAGTTTTAGAGATTATGTTGCTTTTGAAGAACATATGCTTAACGCATCTAAATCTTTTGGTCATAATGTAAGTGAAGCTTGGTACGATATGCCTATATTTTACTTTACTAATCATCAAGCTATTTATGGACCTGATGATAATATTAAACGACCAGTTGGTGAAGAGAAAATGGATATTGAATTAGAAATAGCTGTTATTATTGGAAAAAAGGGTAAAGATATAAAGGTGGAAGATGCTGATGATTATATTTTTGGTTACACTGTTTTTAATGATTGGACAGCAAGAGCTATACAAAGAAAAGAAATGACAGTTCCGTTAGGGCCGCATAAAGGAAAAGATTTTGCGAATTCCATAGGGCCTTGTATTGTTACTAAGGATGAAATGGAGTCTTTTAGATGCTCTATTTCTCGAGAATCACATCCTAAACATTTAGCCATGCCTAAGCATACCGATGGTAGGCTAGATTTAAAAATGACTGCCAAAATTAATGGAAAAACCATTTGTGATGGTAATTATAAAACGGTTCATTATACATTTCCAGAAATGATGGGGAGAGCTTCTGAAAACAATGTTACACTTATGCCTGGAGATATTTTAGGAAGTGGTACTGTTGGCTGGGGAAGTTTAATAGAGAATAATTTTTCAGTGCACAGGCCTCTAGAACCTGGAGATGTAGTAGAATTAGAAATTGATAACATAGGGATATTAAAAAATACAGTAGTTTGAGTTAGTTTACTTTTTTGTGTTAATACTGTAAAAAAAAATGCCCAAAACAAATTGTTTTGGGCATTTTTATGTTCTATTAATGTTACAGTGTTTTCTGAATAGGTTTGTATTAAGCATGCTAAAACACCAATTATAACATTTTCACAAGGCCTTAATTTTTTTATATAATCTCTTTATAGAAAAATGAATGTTATTTTTAATGAATCTAGCTATTGCATAAGCTATTTATATACTAAATAACTGAGCAGAAGAAATTACTTTGTTATTTAGTATGTTTTTTAATGGGTAGCTAGTGTATTTAAATTTACTATCTGTTTGAAATCTGTTATAAATAAAAAAAGACAAAAAAATCGATAAAAAGCTTGTTTTTAGCGATAAATTACATAAATTTGTGATTTAAATCCTTAAATCTAAGATATGAATATTAGAATTGTGCTACTTAGCTTTAGCTTCCTTTTCATTACAAGTATTAGTTTTGCTCAAAAAAAGAAAGAAGCAAAAAGTATAATTTCTAACGTAGCTATAAAGAAATACCACAATAAAGAAGATCTAGAACGTATGCAAAAAGGTGAATTACTTGTTTTGTATGTTGAACGTATTGAAAGTCTTGTTAAGTTATTACCTTATATTGCTTTTGCTACAAAACCTGGTGTTACAATGACTACCTTAGGAATACCAAATGATAGTGATAATAGAAAATCATTAGAAGATCAATTTGAAGCTACTGACGATTTTTTAGAATCAACAGGAAAGTTTCAAAGGCGTATATTACCATATTCTGATACAGATAATTTAATTGCGGCCATTTTATTTTACGAAGAAACTATGAAATCTCTACACGAATATAGCGAATTCCACCAATAATTAATTTTTATATAATTATTTAATAAAAGAGATGATACAATGTATCATCTCTTTTTTATTTATTAATTCAATGCATTTCATCGGTTATTATTTGTTAAATAATTGTTTAATTAGTGTATTTCATCGAAATAATTGGTGTTTCATGGGTTTTTTTATATTTTTGATTAATGTTTTAAGTTCCCCAAATCTGCTTAAACGATAAATATTTAGTTATGAAAAATTTTACATTTACAATATTGATATTTCTCCTTGTTATTGGAAATGTCTTTGCTCAACAAGAAAAAGGAATAGTTGGTAGTAACAATTGGTTGTATAATTGGACAGAGTTTGAACCAAGTCAAAATGATTATGGTGAGCCAACACAAATTTTAGCAGGTAATATTACTGAAGATTTAACACTTTCTAAAAGAGATACTTATTTGCTTTTAGGGAATGTTTTTGTAACTAATAATGCAACTTTAACTATTGAACCTGGAACTTTAATAATTGGAGATTATGATTCTAAAGCATCTTTAACTATTTCTAAAGGTTCTAAAATGATAGCAGCTGGATTGGAAACAGACCCTATTGTTTTTACCTCTAATAGAAGTGTTAAAAGAGCAGGAGATTGGGGAGGTTTAATTATTCTTGGTGATGCACCAACTAATAAATTTGGCAATGGATCTGTATCTTCTTTTTATACGCAATTAGCGCAAGATAATTATGTAAACACAAATTATGGTGGAGAAAATTATCAAAGTAATTCTGGAGTATTAAGATATGTAAGAATAGAATACGCTGGAAAAAGAATAAAAGCAGCTGGGTATTTTAACGGATTATTATTAGCAAGTGTAGGAAACCAAACTGTTTTTGAAAACATTATGATAAGTCATTCTGCTGGAGATTCATTTGAGGTTATAGGAGGTGATGTTTGTTTAAACAAAGTTGTTTCTTATAAATCAAATAGTAACGATTTTAAATTCAATTTTGGTGCCCAATGTAAAGTTGATAATTCATTAGCAGTAAGATCTCCATATATTTCAAGTAGTGAAGGCTCTAGGTGTATGCAGATTCTTTCTTATGATAAAAAAGAAATGGTAGATTTTACTAAAAAAGGCACTTCGGTTGTGTCTAAGAATTTAACATTAATAAATATTAGTGATGATTTAAAATCAGACATTGAAATGGGATTAGTTAAAGAAGCCGTTTTTATAGGTCAAAATGCATCTCTAGATATGGATAAAAGTGTTATTTCTGGTTTTAATCCAGCCGTTTTATTTGATGATAAAATTCAAGTTAATCAAGAGAGTTTAGAAAAAATCAAGTTTGCGAATATGTATTTTAATAATTGTAATGGAAACATTTTTGTAGAGAACAATTCAAATAATGAAGATTTAGAAAACTGGTATGGTGATAGTGCTTTTTATAATGTTTACTCTAAAAGTGATAATTCAGAAACGTTTATTGATTTAAAAAACAGCAAAAAACCAGACTTTAGATTACGTATTAATAAAATAATAGCATCTAAAGTTCATTATGCCTCTGAAGATTTATTAAGTGTTGATGATTAAAGGTATTGCTCTATAAAAGAATAATGCACTTAGGTGTCTTTTATAAATAAAATTAATATCTAATGAAGAATTATGCTATTATTAATCTATCGGTTTTTGTTTTTTTATGTTTATTTCAAACTATAGAGGCTCAAATAGTTATTAGTACACCAAGTTTAGGTTTTACACAAGCTTGTGCTAGTCCTTCTTTTAATACGTATAATGTTTCATTTACTTTTTCTCCTGATACTTCATTAGGAGCAACAAATCAATTTATTCTTGAACTTTCTGATGAATCAGGCAGTTTTTCAAATGCTACAGCTATTTATACAACAGCACAAGGAGCTATTACTTCGTCACCAGCTAATTTAACTTTTTCTTTTCCAACCACAATTGCAGGAGAAAATTATAAACTTCGAATAAAGAGTACAACTCCAGTAGCAACTAGTACTGGTTCTGTTTCGTTTGCTGCTTATTATAAAATTCAAGATGAACCCTTTACTATTAATAATTTAATTTCTACGGGAGTATATTGTTCTGGTGGTAGTTATTTGTTAACTATTGATAACCCTGGAAGTAATTCAAATAATTCGCCCTTAAAATATCCATCACTTACCTTTAATTGGTATAAAGAAACGAGTCTTACTACATCTGTTTTTGTGGCTTCAGGTAACACTTTATCTGTAAATGAACCAGGAGTTTATTTTGCTGAAACAAATTATGGTACGTGTACTTCACAATCATCTTCTAACCATGTAACAGTAAGTGAATCTACAACTGGAGGTATTTCTACAATTAGTTCTAGTTTAGGTAATCCATACTGTTTAAGTCAAGGTGCAACAACATTAAGTGCTATAAACGCAAATGGATATCAGTGGTATAAAGATGGTGAAGTTATAACTGGTGCAACTAATCAAATGTATCAAACAAACGAAGCTGGAGAATATTCAGTAGATATAGATTTAGGTGATTGTAATACAAGTGCTTCTATTAATTTAGAAAACACAGGATTTACTAGTAGTATTGATGTTTTAGAAGTTAATCCTATAGAAGAAAATGAAACTTTAATTGCTACGGTAACAACTACTGCAGTTAATCCAGAGTTTGTATGGTATTTAAATGATGTCGCTATATCTGGAGCCATCAGTAATAGTCATGAAGCTACTCAAGCAGGAAATTATAAAGTTGTAATTACTCAAACCACAGGATGTTTAGCGTCAACCGAGTTTCAATTTACAGTAAGTACACAATTTCCAAGTGTTGCAAATATTCCAAATTTAATAAGTCCGAATGGAGATGGTGTAAATGATACATGGATAATTCCTCAGGAGTATGTAAGCGGAACAAATACAGAAGTTATAATAATGAGTGCTCAAGGAGAAGTTATTCTAAAAACCAATGATTATCAAAATAATTGGCCAATAAATCAATTAGATTTTAAAGAGATAAACCCTGTTTACTATTATATAATTACAACCGAAGCTAACAATACAAGAAAAGGCTCTATAACAGTTGTCAAATAAAAAATGAAAAAATATCTATTACATATAGTCTTATTTTTCTGTTTTTCGCAACAGTTTTACTCTCAAGAGGGTGGGGTTGTTGCGTTTGAGTTACCTGTTAGAAATTCTTTAAAATTTAATAGATATGCTATTAACCCAACTTTTAGTTTTGTTAGAGAGCAAAATAAATATATCAGTTTTACTAATAAAAGGCAATGGGTTCAGTTTGATAATGAACCACAAACGTATTTATTTAGCTATGCAGGGAGGTTTAAAGAAAATATAGGGGCAGGAGTTGCTGTTTTTCAGCAAGATTATGGTGTGTTAACTACTTTTGGAGGTGTTTTAAATTTTGCTTATAATGCTGTTTTGGGTAGAGATAGTAATTTAACTTTCGGTATGAATCTTGGGGCTTATAAAAGTGGGCTAAATACAGGTAAAGTAATTACAAATTTTGATGATTTATCATTAAATCTCATACCTTCAAATACTATTTTTACTGTAAATCCTGGTGTAAATTATGGAACAGGATTTATAGATTTTGGAGTTTCTATAAATAATCTTGTTTCTTATAATTTAAAAACTTCAAAACTTATAGAAGATAATGCTGAGCAAAGTATACAAGGTCATGTTATGTATACCGGTTATTTGAATAGTCGTGGTTTTTTTGATGAAAGTAAATTCTCTGGAATAGTTAGATCTGAATTTAAAAAAGAAAAAACAGTTGTTTCTGGAATAATGATGCTAACAGTTCCTAAAGGAATATGGGCACAAGCAGGATATAATACACTATATGGTGTTTCAATAGGAGTAGGTTTGAATATTACCAATCAAATTTCATTGGAGTATAATTATGAACAATCTATGGGAGATTTATCAACCTTTGGGAATTCTCATGAAGTTACTTTAGCCTATAAATTTAAAAATGTATTTAAATATGATTACAGTGGTGATGATGATGAACAATCGGTATTTAATTCAGCTAAAAAATCAAGGCGTGTAATTGCAAAATCAAAATCTTCAACAACAGAAAAAGTAGATAGAGCTGCTATAGCAGAAGCTAAAGAAAAGGCTAGGATAAAAGCTTTAGAAAAATTAAAGACAAAACAAGAAGCTAGAGCTAAATTAGTTGCTGAAGCAAAAGCGAAAAGAGAAGCTAAAATTAATGCAATAGCTGATGATAAGAACTTGACAAAAGGTTCTCAAGAAGCCAAAGAACAATTAGCTACTGAAACGAAAATAAAAGATGAAGCTAAATTAAAAGAAGAATTAGCTAAACAAAAATTAGCAAAGGAAGAAGCGGATTTAAGATTAAAAGAAGAAGAGCAGAAGCGAGTTGAAGAAGCAACTAAGCAACGATTAATAGATGAAGCTAAAGCAAAAGAAGAGGAAGCATCCAGAGTTAAAATAGCTATAGAGCAGGCTAAAGCAGAAGAATTGGCTAAACAAAAATTAGCAAAGGAAGAAGCGGATTTAAGATTAAAAGAAGAAGAGCAGAAACGAGTTGAAGAAGCAACTAAGCAACGATTAATAGATGAAGCTAAAGCAAAAGAAGCAGAAGCATCCAGAGTTAAAATAGCTAAAGAGCAGGCTAAAGCAGAAGAATTGGCT